>JABDCD010000001.1 GCA_013288305.1 Alphaproteobacteria bacterium
CGCAAGGTGAAGTTGAATGACATCACCATCTTCGCGGGTAGCCATTACGTTACGCCCCGTCCGACCGTCGATCGCGCTATCAAGCAGATCAAGGAAGAATTGAAACTCCAACTCGACGCGCTGCACAAAGCCGGAAAATTACTGGAGGCACAGCGCCTCGAACAGCGCACGAATTACGACCTCGAAATGCTGGTCGAAACCGGCATGTGCAAAGGCATTGAAAACTATTCTCGCTTTCTATCAGGCACCGCGCCCGGCCAGCCGCCGCCGACCTTGTTCCAGTATCTGCCCAAGGATGCACTGCTCTTCGTCGATGAGTCCCACGTCACCGTCCCGCAGATCGGCGGCATGTTCAACGGCGATTTCGTGCGCAAATCGGTGCTGGTCGAATACGGCTTCCGCCTGCCGTCCTGCCTTGACAACCGCCCGCTCAAATTCGCGGAATGGGAAGCCATGCGCCCCGAAAGCGTCTTCGTCTCGGCCACCCCCGGCAAATGGGAGCTGGAGCGCACGCACGGCGTTTTTGTCGAACAAGTCATACGCCCGACCGGCCTCATCGATCCGCCCTGCGAAGTCAAACCCGTCGAGCATCAGGTCGATGATTTATTGGCCGAATGCCAGGAAAAGATTCGCGCGCGTCAGCGCGTGCTGGTGACGACGCTGACCAAGCGCATGGCCGAAGACCTGACCGAATATATGGACGAGGCGGGCATCAAGGTGCGCTATCTGCATTCTGATGTCGAAACGCTGGAGCGTATCGAAATCATCCGCGATCTGCGCCTGGGAAAATTCGACGTGCTGGTCGGCGTGAATCTGTTGCGCGAGGGGCTGGACATTCCGGAATGCGGGCTGGTGGCCATTCTCGACGCCGACAAGGAAGGCTTCCTGCGCAGCGCCACCTCGCTGATTCAAACCATCGGCCGCGCCGCGCGCAACATCGACAGCAAAGTGATTTTATACGCCGACCGCATGACCGACTCGATGAAAAAAGCCCTGGGCGAAACCGACCGCCGCCGCGCCATTCAGCAGAAATACAACGAGGAACACGGCATCACGCCGGAGAGCATCAAAAAACACGTCGGCGAAATCATCGAGTCGGTCTATGAGCACGACCACTACACCGTCGACACCCGCCGCCATAAATACGAAGTCAAAGACGATGGCAAGGATAAGGAAAAATACATCCTGGCGCTACGCAAAAAAATGCTCGAAGCCGCCGCCGACCTGGAGTTCGAGGAAGCGGCGCGGCTGCGCGATATGATCGAGAAATTAGAAGTCGAGAAGTCGAGAAGACCAGAAGTCGGGAAAAAAAAGAAAATGTAACTCGCTATGCTTTCTCGTCTTCTTGACTTCCCGACTTCTCGACTTCTTCTTCAAGAACCACCCTCCCATTCCCCGCATCCAGCGACAACTTCAGCTTCCCCTCCATCAACGCCACCGCCTGTTTGCCGAAGATGTCGTAGCGCCAGCCGGTGAGGGCCGGGGTGTCGGTTTTGCCCAGTGCGATGGTTTCCAGGTCGTCCTTGCCGGCGATCATGTGCGCGGCGATGCCCTGCTGGTCGGCGGTGACCTTGAGCAGGAGTTGCAGCATCGACAGCGCGCCGGTGATGTTTTCGTTGCGGCGGTGATGATGCGGGCCTTGCGGATACTCGGCGGGAGGCAGCGCCAGCGCCGCCTGCACGCAGCGCAAAATGGCCTCGGCCTTGTCCTTCGACAGATGCCGGTCGATGCCGCGCATCCGCGACCAGTCGCTCTCCTTGCGCGGCAGGGCGGCGGCCAGCTCGATCAGCGTTTCGTCTTTCAGGATGCGCCCGCGCGGCACATCGGCCTTGCGCGCCTCGGTCTCGCGCCAGCGCGCCAGCTCGCGCAGCGCCGCCAGGTGTTTGGGGCGCATGGTGCCGAATTTGAGGCGCTTCCAGGCATCGCCGGGGTCGATGTTGTACAGCGCCGGATCGGTAAGCCGCGCCTGTTCCTCATCGATCCATGCGGCCCGCCCGCCTGCGGTGATTTTGGCGTGCAGCGCTTCGTAAATTTTGCGCAGATGCGTCACGTCCGACAACGCGTAGGTGAGCTGCTTTTCGCTCAAAGGCCGCGCCGACCAATCGGTGAAGCGCGAGCTTTTGTCGAGCTCGCTGCCGACGATGGCATTGACCAGCGTTTCATACGACACCGATTCGCCGTAACCGCACACCGCGGCGGCGATCTGCGTATCGAACACCGGCGAGGGAATTTTCCCCGCCAGCATATGAAAAATCTCGATGTCCTGCCGCGCCGCATGGAACACCTTGGTCAAGCCGGGCTTCTGCATCAGCGCGAACACCGGCGCCAGGTCGATGCCCGGCGCCAGCGGATCGATCACCGCCGCGCTACCCGCACCCGCGATCTGCAACAAACATAATCTGGGAAAATACGTCTTGTCGCGGAGGAATTCGGTATCCACCGTGATGAACGCATCGTCCGCCACGGACGCGCAAAAAGCGGCAAGATCGGTCTGGGAAGTGATGGGGTGCATGACCTGAGTTTACACTCAGGCGGCGGAAATGCCAGTGGCTTTCTGCTGGGCTTTTTCAGCCGCTTTTTGTGCCAGCAGCGCTTGCCACCCTTCCACCGTCGGCGCGCCACCGGCAATCATCGTTTCCATGGCAGATGGAGGTGCGGCAGCACCGGCTTCGGCGATGGCGGCGGCGACTATCGGGTCTGTGGCGGGTGCTGGCGCAGTCACCGCAGCGGGCGCGGCTATCGGCGTTGATAGAGCTGTTAATCCTTCCAGCATTGACGCCAGTTGCTTTTCCGTCAGAGATAATCGCATTTCTATGGTATCGTGTGTTTTTGAATCTTTGATGAGTTCGGGCGTGGGTAAATTACGTTCCTTGAATATTTCCGAACCGAGAATTTTATCGAAGGCTTCTTTTTTGTCGGGGTGTTCCGGAAGAATGCACGCGAATTCCTTGGCGAAGGCAGTTTTAAGATCCATCCTGCCTGCGATCAGCGGAAATATCGCCACCGGCTTTTTCGCTTTATCGAAAAAGAAAGAACGCGCTAATGCCTTGTGCAATTGCGGATGCGGATCTTTTTCTGTTATTAAATCCTTCAAGTTGTGTAGCGGGTTGGTGGCGCGCAGCGCCTCGGCGTTATCGAGATCTTTGGGGTTATATTCATCCATGGTTTTGACGTTGGCGGCTAATGCCACCGCCTGTTCAGGCGAACGTATGGTAACAGCAACCCGACCATTCAAATGCCCACTATCCTGATGTGCAGCAATTTCCAGTTTGGCCATATCGGCGTGCACTTTTTCCAGCGCTGTTTTTATTTCCGCTTCATTTTTCCCCGCGGCTTTGAGGTTTATTTCGGTGTATTTTACGACGCGATCGGTAAGCAATGCCTTTATTTCAGGCAATCTCTGCTTAAAATCGGCTAAAACTTTTTCTACTAAAGGTTTGGGGTCTTCATCTTTTGCGGTTGGAATAAGCAAATTAAAAGCGATACCGTAAACAGAATTATGGGGATGGGTGAGAGCATGTTTCTTATGGCTGCCGCCCCATCCTTTCTTGACAATCTCGGGTTTTAGAACGGGCGGCTCATCAATGAGCGCACGATTGAAATCGGTGCCGGAAATAGCGGTGTTAATATCATTGACTAATGATTCGACTACTTTCTCTTCCGGCGTCCATTGCGCAACCGCTTTCATGGGCGCAAGAGTGCCTAGTTTTTCATTTACTTCTGCTTTGGCGGTTTCTGGTTTGAGATCGCTTCCCGGTAGACGCAGAGTGAGTACGAAATTCGTGTATTTTTCAGCATCGGAGGAGTCGATCGCCCTTACGGCATAACCCCCATTGCTTACGTTATCTCCTGTAGTGATGCTTACCGATTCCGGCGTTATGCCAAATGTATTGGCAATGACAGCTTCGGACTTTTTTATCCAAGTATCAGCACTCATAACAAACTCTCTCTTGTTGGGGTACGTTAATATTAATGTTTCTACTCTAACCCATCCCCCTACCCAAGCCAAATGACAGTTTTGTGACAATTGCGTGGTCACCTTTGCGTAAAACATTTCCTAATGAATTTTCAATTGCTTATGGCAAGAAGTGCGAATAATGATTGGCAAATAGTGATGAGCCGAAGCATCCGAAACCCTTGGCTTTTTCCTGCCTATCCTTTATACACCCCTAACCACTAAACCCTAATCACTAACCACTAAGCCTATGCACTCCTACCGCACCCACCATTGCGCCGCTTTAACTATCGCTGATGTCGGAAAAACCGTCCGCCTGTCGGGCTGGGTGCACCGCAAGCGCGACCATGGCAACCTGTTGTTCGTCGATCTGCGCGATCATTACGGCATCACGCAGCTGGTCGCCGCCGAGGGCAATCCGCAGCTGGACGCGCTATCGCATGTCGCGCTGGAGAGTGTCGTCACCGTCAGCGGCAAGGTGGTGGCGCGCGCGGCGGAGACCGTCAACAAGGAACTTCCCACCGGCGAAATCGAAATCGTCGTCGAGGAATACCATTTGGAATCCGCCGCTGATCCGCTGCCGCTGCAGATCAACGCCGAGCGCGACCAGCCGGAGGAAACGCGGCTCAAATACCGCTTCCTCGATCTGCGCCGCGAAAAAATTCACCGCAACATCATGCTGCGCTCGCAGGTGATTTCCAGCCTTCGCCGCCGCATGACCGAATCCGGCTTCAACGAATTCCAGACGCCGATCCTGACCGCCTCGTCGCCCGAGGGCGCGCGCGATTACCTGGTGCCGTCGCGCATCCATCCCGGAAAATTCTACGCCCTGCCGCAGGCGCCGCAGCAATTCAAGCAACTGCTGATGGTCTCCGGCTTCGACAAATATTTCCAGATCGCGCCGTGCTTCCGCGACGAGGACGGCCGCGCCGACCGCAGCCCCGGCGAGTTCTACCAGCTCGACGTCGAGATGAGCTTCGTGACCCAAGAGGATGTTTTTGCTGCCATCGAGCCGGTACTGCACGGCGTCTTCACCGAGTTCGGCGGCGATAAAAAAGTAACGCCCGCCCCGTTCCCGCGCATGACCTATAAAGACGCCATGCTGAAATACGGCAGCGACAAGCCGGACTTGCGCAATCCCATTGAAATCGTCGATGTGACGGAAGAATTTAAACATGAAACCGTTACCTTTAACGCCTTCCGTAAGATCATCGAAGCAGGCGGCGTCGTGCGCGCCATCGCGGCGCCGAAAACCGGCAAGCATCCGCGCAGCTTTTTCGACAAGCTCAACGACTGGGCCACGGAAGAAGGCGCCCCGGGGCTGGGCTATGTCATCCTCGAGCATCCCGAAGGCATGGACGAGCATACGGGCGGCGGCAGGGTCGTGGGCAAGGGACCGATCGCCAAATTCATCCCCGATACCGTGCTGGCGAAAATCGCCGAGAAGGCCGGCGCGAAAGGCTACGATACGCTGTTCTTTGCCTGCGACAACCCCTCGCTGGCGGCAAAATTCGCTGGAAAAGTTCGCACCAAGCTCGGCGAGGAATTAAAGTTGCTCGAAAAAAACGTGTTCAAATTCCTCTGGGTCGTCGATTTCCCGTATTTTGAATATGACGAGGAGGAGAAAAAAATCATCTTCTCGCACAACCCGTTTTCCATGCCGCAGGGCGGGATGGAGGCGCTCACTACCAAAAACCCGCTCGACATTTTGGCCTATCAATACGACATCGTGTGCAACGGCGTCGAGCTTTCGAGCGGCGCGATACGAAACCACAAGCCGGACATCATGTACAAAGCCTTCGAAATCGCGGGTTACGGGCCGGAGGTGGTAGACCGCAAATTCGGCGGCATGATCTCCGCCTTCAAATTCGGCGCGCCGCCGCATGGAGGTCTCGCGCCGGGCGTCGACCGCATGGTCATGTTGCTCGCCGACGAGCCCAACATCCGCGAGGTCATCGCCTTCCCGATGAACCAGAAGGCCGAGGATTTACTGATGAACGCCCCCGCTCCCGCCGATGAAAAACAGTTGCGCGAATTGCATTTGCAGTTAAGTCCGAAAGCGAAGCAGATATTGGTGGGGGAAGCATGAAGAAAAAATCCGCGCTTTCCCGCGTATCCGACGACCAGGTCAGCCGCCTGGTGTTGCAACTGCGTGGCCACAAAGTGATGCTCGATTCCGATCTGGCGGCGCTATACGGCGTTCCAACACATAGGTTGAATGAATCCGTTAAACGTAACATCGAGCGTTTTCCAGAAGATTTTATGTTTCAGCTTACACATCAAGAAGTTGATAACTTGATATCGCAAATTGCGATATCAAGTTTAGAGGATAATCAATCGGTTAGGAACTTGAGGTCGCAAATTGCGACCTCAAGTCTGATTAACAAGAATAATCAAATAGTTGATGGCTCTATACCGCGATTTACGACCAAAAATGATGCATATGGTGGTCGCCGCAAGCTCCCCTACGCCTTTACCGAGCAGGGCGTGGCCATGTTATCCAGCGTACTTCGCAGCCCGCGCGCGGTGCAGATGAACATCGCCATCATGCGCGCCTTTGTGAGCCTGCGTGGGATGATGCGCTCGCAGGATACCATCAAGCAGGAGCTGGCGTCGCTGAAGCGCCAATACAAGGATCATGACAATCAGATCAAAACCATTTTCCTGCTGATCGATGAGATCATGGCGCCGCCGCCGCTGCCTAAGAAACACAAGATCGGTTTTATTTAGCGTAGGCTATGCGTATCGCCCTCATCCAACTCACCAGCGGTGCAAACATCGCCGCCAATATTGCTAAAATCGAAACGCTGGTGAAACAGGCAGCGGGGCAGGGGGCCGAGCTTGTCGCGCTGCCGGAGAATGCATTCTACATGCGCGCTGAGGGGGAGGCTGCCGCACCGAAATATACGCAAGTTGAACATCCCGGCGTCGCCGCCGCGGCGCGGATGGCGAAGGAAAATCATATATGGCTGTTGGCGGGAAGTGTGGCGGTAAAAAATGCTGAGTGCACAGGGCTGAGTGCAGAGGAAGAAAATAATCCGGGACTTAGCACTCAGCACTCAGCACTCACTTACAACCGCTCCATTCTCTTCAACCCCGAGGGTGAAATCGCCGCGCAGTACGATAAAATTCACCTCTTCGATGTCGATGTCGGCGACGGGCAGACCTACCGCGAATCGGCGAGGATATTGCCGGGGGAGAAGGCGGTGGTGGTAAGAATGGATGTGGAGAGATGGAGATGTGAAGATGTGGTAAAAAAAGAAAATTCTCTTTCTTCACATCCCCACATCCTCACATCCCCACATCCCGCCCTCGGCCTCACCATCTGCTACGACCTCCGCTTCCCGCAGCTATACCGCGCGCTGGCCAAGGCGGGGGCGCAGATTCTCGCCGTGCCGTCGGCGTTTACGGTAGTGACCGGCGAGGCGCACTGGCACGTGCTGCTGCGCGCACGCGCCATCGAGAACGGCTGCTTCGTCATCGCCCCGGCGCAAACCGGTACGCACCCGGGCAACCGCAAAACCTACGGCCATTCGCTCATCGTCGACCCCTGGGGAAAAATCCTGGCCGACGGCGGGACGGAAGAGGGAGTGGTTATGGCTGAGATTGATCTGGATGAAGTAAAGCGCGTCCGAACGAAATTGCCCAGCCTGGAACATGATAGGGAGTTTGCTTGACAGAAGGTTAATATCTGCTAGCAATGTTGCCCCGCCTCTAAACTAACGACAGGAAAATTTATGGCTCTCCCGCAACGTTACAATATCGATTTTGGTCAATATAATCCCGTGAAAGAGACGCTGGGCGACCTTCTACTCGTTTTCAGAGAAATGTACGAGGTTATCGAAAATTGGGATGTTATGGAAGCGAATGCAGTGAAACAGGAAGCAATAATGCGAGATTGTGGGGCAATGGAATTTAATCCACGTCCGGGGGAGAGCATCTCCATGTTGCGCAAGCTGCAAAGTGACCTGGTCGGTCCCAGGCATATGGATAGGTTGCAGATCAAGGAATTAGCGGGGCGCTGGGAGTCATGCCTAGATAAACTGCTCGGATTTTATCAGGGTAGAGAAAACCGTCCGGGGGGATTTGCCAATGCACAAGAGGCTGCATCCCTGTTCGATTTCTTGTGGCTTCCCGGTTCAGGGGTGCCACGTCCTGAGGAATCGCCTTTGCACCGGTTACTTGATGTTGCCTGCGAGATTCGCAATCAACAAGTGGAGTTTGACAGGCACGGAGATTGGTCATGTTCGGGGAAAACTATACGCGAATTGCTATATGCTATTCATACCGATATAGCAGCCGATATTCCGAAAGCTAAAAAAGAGGTCACTAGATAGCTTTCCTCCCCGCCACCATATAATTCACCGCCAAATCCCCCGCATCCAGCCGCCATTCAAACGTCAGCGGATTCATCGCCATCCCGGTCATTTCCAGTATCTCGATATGATGATGGCGCAGATGGGCGCAGAGTTCCGACGGCCGCAGGAATTTATGCCAGTCATGCGTGCCGACGGGCAGCAAGCCGCACACATATTCCGCGCCGAGAATAGCCAGGGCGAAGGATTTCGCCGTGCGGTTGAGCGTGGAATAGATGATGAGTCCGCCCGGCTTCAGCAGCGCGCAGCTTGCCGCCACGAACGCCTCGACATCGGCGACATGCTCGATGATTTCCAGCGCCAGCACGACGTCATATAGTGCTGAGTGCTGAGCGTTAAGTAGCGAGTTGTTTTTTTTCTCAGCACTCAGCATTGTGCACTCAGCACTTAACTCCTCCACCGCCGCGCACCGATAATCAATCTCCAGCCCGCCCCGCTCGGCATGAAGCCTCGCCACCGCGATGTTTTTTTCCGAAGCGTCGATGGCGGTGACGCGTGCGCCCAGCCGCGCCATCGGTTCGGCGATCAGCCCGCCGCCGCAGCCGATGTCTAAAAGGCGTAAGCCTTTTAGGGGATGTGGGGATGTGGGGATGTGGGGATATGAGGATGAAGCCCTATCGTCTTTTTTCTCCACATCTCCACATCTCCACATCTCCACGTCGCGCTTCGATATCTGCTCCACTATCCACCCAATCCTTATCGGATTCATCCGATGCAGCGGCTTGAATTTGCCCTGCGGATTCCACCATTCCCCGGCGATGCGCGAGAAGCGCTCGATCTCGTCCTTATCGACAGTGCTTGTGGCAGTAACCATAATGGTGCTATTGTCCTGCGCAATGATTTCTCAAAAAGGAACTATAACCTATGCCCGGGCAAAAGCCGAATCTAAAAACGATGCTGTGGGAACCCCTGGCGCAGGAGGCGTGGACGCTGGGCGATAAGCTGGTGCGCCGGGTATTCGGCGCAGCGGAAGGCTGGGAGAAGCGCCGCGACATCGTGAAGAACAATTACGACCTCGGCGTGCGCTACCTCAAAGACGGCTATGTGGGCGATGCCATGTTCCGCTTCAAGCTCGTGACCTGGCTCGACCCCAGCCATGCCGAGGGCTGGTACGGCCTGGGCGCCGCGTATGTTGCCGGCGGCAAGCAGGCGGCGGCGGAAAAAGCGCTCAAAAAAACCCTGGAGATCAAACCCGATTATCCGGAAGCGTCGCAACTGCTGGCAACCCTCGAAGGCAACGCTGCGCAATGACGGAAATAACCCTCCGCCCCGCCACTGAATCCGAGGCGAAAATACTTACAGCGATACATCAAGAATGCTTTCCAACTTATTGGAGTATAAATTCATTTAATGATTTCTTCTCCGTGGACGGAACGCTGGCGCTGCTAGCTGAAAATCCCCATGCTGTCGGCATGATGGTCTACCGCCTCCACCATGAGCAGGCCGATATTATCACCATCGCCGTCCGCCCTGCCTGCCGCCGCCGCGGCATCGCCCGTGCCCTGCTGGCGCAGGCCATGCAGACCATGGCCTCACGCGGCGTAAACGCCATCTTCCTCGACGTCGAGGACGGCAACGTCGCCGCGCTGCAACTCTATGAAACGCATGGCTTTACCGTCATCAACCGCCGCAAGCACTATTATAAGCAAAAGGACGGAAGTTTCACGGATGCGCTTGTCATGACGCGGAAATTAAGTTAGTGGTCAGTGGCCGGTTGTCAGTGGCCAGTCAGACAGCCAGTTTCGCGCCCTTACTGACCACTGGTCACTGATCACTGGACACTACAAATTATGGCACTCATAGTTCAAAAATTCGGTGGCACCTCGGTGGCCGACATCGGGCGCATCAAAAACGCCGCGGCCAAGGTCAAAAAAGAACTCGACCTCGGCAACCGGGTCGCCGTCGTCGTCTCGGCGATGGCGGGCGTGACCAACCAGTTGGTAAAATTTGTCGAGGAGCTGTCGCCGCTGACGACGGACGAAGCCTGGCGCGAATACGATCAGGTGGTATCGTCCGGCGAGCAGGTGACGAGCGGGCTTCTGGCGCTGGCCTTGCACGAGATGGGCATCCCGGCCTGGTCGTTCGCCGGCGGGCAGGTTCCGCTCAAGACCGACATCGTCCACGGCAAGGCACGCATCCACAGCATCGACGCCCAGGCGATCCATAAAGCGCTGGATAACGGCATGGTCGCCGTCGTCGCCGGGTTCCAGGGCATCACGCCCGACGGCCGCATGGCGACGCTGGGGCGCGGCGGCTCGGATACCTCGGCGGTGGCGTTGGCCGCGGCGCTCCATGCCGACCGCTGCGATATTTATACCGACGTCGACGGCGTCTACACCACCGACCCGCGCATCGTGCCGGGCGCGCGCAAGCTCGATAAAATCGCCTACGAGGAAATGCTGGAGATGGCCTCGCTCGGCGCCAAGGTATTGCAGACGCGCTCGGTCGAGATGGCGATGAACCACGGCGTGGTGGTGCAGGTATTGTCCAGCTTCGCCGACGCGCCGGGAACCTTATTGGTCAAGGAAGAGGAGTCTATGGAACAGCAAAAAATCACCGGCATCGCCTACAGCCGCGACGAAGCGCGCGTCACCCTCACCGGCGTACCCGACAAGCCCGGCGTGGCGGCGGGCATTTTCGGGCCGCTGGCCGAAGCCAACATCAATGTCGATATGATCGTCCAAAACATCGACGAGATCGGCCGCGTCACCGACATGACCTTCACCGTCGGCAAGGCCGATCTCGACCGCGCCATCGCCGCCCTCGAAAAAGCCCGCCCCGTGCTGCAATATAAGGACCTCACCGCCGACAAAAACGTCGCCAAGATTTCGGTGGTCGGCGTCGGGATGCGCAGCCACGCCGGCGTGGCTTTAGACATGTTCAAAACGCTGGCGGAAAAAGGCATCAACATCCTGGTCATCTCGACCTCGGAAATCAAGATCAGCGTGCTGATTGCGGAGGAGTATACGGAGTTGGCCGTCCGCGCGCTGCATCAGGCGTTTGGGCTGGAGAAGGCGTGAGGAAACTTATCTCCCTTGATGTCTAAAGGGACTGGTTTTTTCCTGCCCGGTTGCCGCTCTAAGCAAAATACCAAAACTCTGTATGGCATCAGGAGAAAGTTTTTCTGATAATTGATCGAGGATTTCTTGGGCTTTGTCCGAGCTTAGAAATTTTTTGTCCATTGTGGTATTGCGCGGAGGAGATTGTGCAGGCATTTTCAATGGATATAGTTTTTCTGACTTCAGAGCGTTCTGTATATTGAAGGACGAAAACAAGATGTCTGCTAATAGAGCGTGGATTTGATTATTGGCGGTATCCAAATTTTGCGTCAGTTTGCTGATGGTGGCAGCGAATTGCCTATAGCGTACCGCGGAGTCTTTACTTCCGCTGAGGAGGATTGGATTCTCCAAACTATGCAACAAATCATTTAAATTATAACGTCGAAGATTGTATTTTTTTCTCTTTTCATCTTCTGGGTCAACATCGGTTCTTGGGGTTGCCATCGCTGTATCTTTCCTTGAACAATTAAATCCTACCGCTAGTATAGCCTGACAATGTTACGTATTTTTTAATAAATTTCAATAAAAATATTAACACAACTATGACTAACCATTTAAATTCTCTGTGGCGGCGCGGCGCCCACTTCCTTGGCTGCCAGTACGCCATCATGGGCGGGGCGATGTCGTGGGTTTCCGAGCGCAACCTGGTGGCGGCGCTTTCCAACGCCGGGGCGTTCGGTGTGATTGCCTGTAGTTCAATGTCGCCGGAATTGCTGGATAAGGAGATTACTGAAACCAAAAAACTTCTTACTTCCCCCTCCCCCGGTCGGGGGGAGGGCCGGGGAGGGGGTGACAAGGGAAATATTACTCGTGAAGCCCCCTCCCTAACCCTCCCCCCTGCAGGGGGAGGGGACAAGGTGCCCTTCGGCGTCAACCTCATTATCATGCACCCGCAGATGGATGCGCTCATCGAAGTCTGCAAAAAGCACAACGTCTCGCACGTCGTGCTGGCGGGCGGCATTCCCAAGGATGGCTGGATCAAGGCGATCAAGGCCTATGGGGCGAAGGTGCTGTGCTTCGCGCCATCGGCCATCATCGGCCGCAAGCTGGTGCGCCTCGGCGCCGACGCGCTGGTGATCGAGGGCATGGAGGCGGGCGGCCATATCGGCCCGGTCTCGACCTCGGTGCTGGCGCAGGAAATCCTGCCGCACATGAAAGACGTGCCGGTGTTCATCGCCGGCGGCATCGGCCGCGGCGAGGCCATCGCCGCCTATCTCGAAATGGGCGCATCCGGCGTCCAGCTGGGCACGCGCTTTGTCTGCGCCACCGAGTGCATCGCCCACCCGAACTTCAAGGAATGCTTCATCCGCAGCCAGTCGCGCGATGCCATCCCCTCGGTGCAGATCGACCCGGATTTCCCGGTCATCCCCGTGCGCGCCATCGCCAACAAAGCCACCGACGCCTTCACCCGGATGCAGCACGAAGTCATCGCCGAATTCAAGAGCGGCAAGCTCGATAAAAAAGAAGCGCAGCTCAAGATCGAACATTTCTGGGCCGGCGCCCTGCGCAAAGCCGTCATCGACGGCGACATCGAGTACGGCTCAGTCATGGCCGGCCAGAGCGTCGGCATGGTCAGCAAAATCCAGCCGGTGAAGGAGATTCTGGAGGAACTGATCGGGCAGGCGGAGGAGTATATTACCGGGCGAAACTTAATCCCCAAAAAGTAACATTTGCCGATTGTCCGTGGCTTTTTGTCTTTTTTTCTTTTGTTGCGTTGGTTTTCTGATTGGAAGAAATGCGCGTATCATATTTTTACGCGCTTTATATCCGCCTTCTATCAGTTTGATTAAATCCATCTCTACCAATGCATTAATATCTCTTGATATGGTTTTAGGAGTTTTTTTTGCATAATCTGCAGCTAAATCCGCTGTTAGTTTACTGAGTTGTGCTTTTGGAACAGGTTTGTCAGCCTTCGATAAGGCAAGTACTAAAGTACGCCTTCTTTTACCTGAGTTAGAATTATCGTTCCGAAATTGAGTATGAACAAAATTAGTCCACGTCACGTCAATTTGTTGTTCCCGTATAACGTCTATTTGCTCCTTTAATTGCTCAACAAATCCCGTAACTGCATATTGAATAAAAGGCAATAAATCACCCCCAGACTTACTCGCTACATCTAACTGTCTGTAATACTCTGTTCGTGTAAGGTTATAATAATTACTCAAAAGATGGGCTGCATCAGAGGGAACTCCAGATTCCATTAAAAATTTTAGCTCTAATAATCTGGCTGTTCTTCCATTGCCATCGCCAAAGGGATGTATCCATACAAAGTAAATGTGAGCCACTATAGCCTTGATAATACCATAAACGATTTCATTTCCTGCATTGGTAGCGAAAGTAGTCCCGTTCATCCATTTGCAAAATTCATTGACCAAATAAGGGCAATCCTCTGGAGGGGGACAGCGGTACCTGCCTACAACACGCGAGTCTTTGCGAATTTCACCAGGAATTACATCTTCTCCAACCGCTAGCTCGCTAAGAATCTGGCTATTAAAATGTGCGAGTAAATCTGATGATAAAGGAACGATTTCTCCCTTTTTAATTGGCTCTAAAACTCCGCCGAACGCAGACAAAATGTTTTGTATTTCTTTTATTAGGTATTCTCTAGAACGGGGTAAATGAAGCGTTCCATCCAACGATTTCAAAACCTCTTCTTCTGATAGAGTATTGCCTTCTATCGCAGTTGTAGCAAATGCACCTTTAGCCAGATAAAGTCTGTGCAGTTTTTCTGCCGTGTCCGGACGCAATGGAATACCGGCAATATGCTCGCATTTAGATTGAGCTTCTCCTAGGGCTAACCATAAATGTGGAGATGCAGGTTTAAGATCAATATTGAATGTAATCCAAGGATGTGTTTTTTTATATATCATAATATATGGCCTCCTTAATGTCCGATGAAATGTCTAACACCGTTAGTCATTAATATTTTGATATTAAACACAAATATATATTATATAATAAAAAATGTCCGCATCGATGTCCATATAATAGTCCAATACAATATTCAAAACAAGTAATGACATTGCATATGTACTGAAAGCGCATTGATGTTATAATCTTTGCGTGCCACGCATAAAAAACACCAAAATCCAGACCTCCTCGCCGCTGCTGTTGCTGCGGCAGATACGCGACGTCATGGCGCAGGCGGCGGACGCGCAGGCGCGGCTCGACCAGGTGGTAACCATCATCGCCCGCGGCTTTTCCTCCGAAGTCTGCTCGGTCTATCTGCTGCGCGCCGGGGACATTCTCGAACTCTATGCCAGCCAGGGTTTGAAAAAATCATCGGTGCATTTGACGCGTTTGCAGGTTGGGCAGGGGCTGGTCGGCTCGATTGCCGCCAGCGCCGCGCCGCTCAACCTCGCCGATGCGCAGTCGCATCCCAAATTCGAATACCGCCCGGAAACCGGCGAGGAAATTTACAACTCCTTCGTCGGTGTGCCGATCCTGCAGGGCGGCAAGGCCATCGGCGTGCTGGTCGTGCAGGGCAAGGCGGCGCGGGAATATTCGCCCGACCAGGTTGAAGTATTGCAGACGGTAGCGATGGTGCTCTCCGAGCTGGCGATGTCCGGCCAGTTCGTCGACCGCCAGGAAATCGCGACGGCGACCGGTGGGCTGGTGGCGCAGCAGCTGGCGGGCGTCCGCCTCGCCCCGGGCATGGCCAAGGCCGTGGCCGTGCTGCATCAGCCGCAGCTGGTCATCACCCAATATGTCTCCGCCGATCCCGACCATGAAAAAGAGCGCTTCGAGAAAGCACTGCGCTCCCTGCAGGAATCGTTCGACCATTATATCCAATCTTCAGGACTTTCCGAGGACGACGAGCATCGCCAGATCATCGAAACCTACCTACTCTTCACACAGGATCGCGGCTGGATTGCCCGCATCAACGAAGCCGTCGTCTCCGGCCTCACGGCGGAAGCGGCGGTGCGCAAAGTGCAGGAGGAACTCCAGGCGCGCATGAGCCAGATGGCCAGCCCCTACATCAAGGAACGCATCCAGGACCTCGAGGATTTATCGAACCACCTGTTGCAGGCGCTGCTGGGAAAACCCGTCGTTCCCAAGCCGCACGATCTGCCGGAAAGCTTCATCCTCGTCGCCCGCTCCATCGGCCCCGCCGAATTGCTCGATTACGATCACAAGCGCCTCAAGGGCCTCATTCTCGAAGAAGGCTCGATCACCTCGCACACCGCGGTCATCGCCCGCGCCATGGATATTCCGGCCCTGGCCAAGGTGGAAAAAGCCACCACCGTCATCCGCCCCGGCGACACGGTGATCTTGGACGCCGAGGGCAACCAGGTCTATGTCCGCCCCAGCCCCGAGATCGAACTGGCGATGAACCGGCACATCGACCAATACGCCGTGCGCGCCGCCGAGTATGAGGGCCTGCGCGACGCCCCGGCGGTGACGCGTGATGGTGTGCGCATCTCGCTCAATGTCAATGCCGGATTATTTGTCGATAGCAAATCCGTGCTGCAGGCCGGCGTTGACGGCATCGGCCTCTACCGCACCGAACTGCCTTATATGACCTCGCCCACTTTTCCCGACGTAGAAACCCAGGCGGCGCTCTATGCGTCGATGTACGCGCAACTGCCGGGAAAGCGCGTTATCTTCCGCAGCTTCGACATCGGCGGCGACAAGAAAGTGCCCTATCTCCACGCCGGCGAGGAGGAAAACCCGGCCATGGGCTGGCGCGCCACCCGCATCGGCCTCGACCGCCCGGGCATCCTGCGCACGCAGTTCCGCGCCCTGATTAACGCCAGCGCCGGGCAGCCGCTCTGGGTCATGTTCCCCTTCATCGCCCAACTATCGGAATTCGATGCCGCCAAGCATTTACTGGAGCAGGAGCTGGAGACCGCCGAAACGCGCCCGTCTTCGCTCAAAGTCGGGCTGATGCTGGAGATTCCCTCGATCCTGTGGCAACTCGACGCGCTGATGCAACATGCCGATTTCGTCTCTATCGGCAGCAACGACCTAATGCAGTTTTTATTCGCCTGCGACCGCGGCGCCGCGCACATGGCCGACGCTTACGACACGCTGTCGCCGGTGATGCTGCGCGTCGTGCACGAGGTGGTAAGCAAAGCGCAGGGCCATAATGTCGAGGTCAGTTTCTGCGGCGAAATGGCGCGCCGCCCGCTCGACGCGCTGGCGCTGCTGGGGGTAGGCATCCGCAGCCTCTCGGTCTCGGCATCGGGCATCGGCCCCCTCAAGGCGATGATCCGCAGCTTGACACTGTCCGAACTTACCGATTATTTGCATTACCTGCTGCAATCCAATGAGCCGACGGTGCGCCATTGGCTGGCGGCGTATGCCAAAGATCACGGGATAGTGGTATAAATGACTGCAGAATCATACAACGACATCGGCCAACTCCTCCGCCGCGCGCGAGAGGAGCTGCGGATGCCCCTGGAGGAGGTATCGCGCGCGCTGCATATCCGTATGCGTTATCTCGACGCGCTGGAATGCGGCCGGCTCACCGAATTGCCGGGGTTGTCCTACGCTAAGGGCTACCTGCAGGCCTATGCCGCCTATGTTGGGCTGGACCGCGACGAAATCCTGCGCCGTTTCGAAGAGGTGGAAAACCTGCTGGGGCGCCGCGGCTTTTATTTCCCGCAGGTATTCCGCAAGGATAAAACGCCCAGCCGCTCTATCGTCTGGGGCGGACTGGCCGGCGCTGTGCTCGCCTATGCCTTCTGGCTGGCGGTGCTGCAGCCGCCGCAGATGGCCATCTCGGTCGTCGAGCCGTTTTCCGACAAAAAGGCCGAAGCCGCGGCGGTTTCAGCGGATGTCGCTTGCCTTAAGCCCCGGCCGCTATACTATCCGCCCTGTACGATGCCGTGGCAGCCGGGGTTCAGCCTGGTGTCGCTGCAGGCGCGGATGAAATTACCGTGGACGAAACCATGACCAGACGCCTCTCTTTGCAAACGCATATCGGCAACGTGCCGGTCGGTGGCGATGCACCCGTCATGGTACAGTCGATGACCAACACCGACACCGCCGACGTGGCAGCCACGGTGGCGCAGGTGCGCGCACTGGCCGAGGCCGGTTCGGAAGTTGTGCGCATCACCGTCAATAACGAGGCGGCGGCCAAAGCCGTTCCCGCCATTGCCGAGAAGTGCGATGTCCCGCTGGTCGGCGATTTTCATTATAACGGCCACACGTTGCTGAAAAATTATCCCGATACGGCGCGCGCGCTCGCCAAATACCGCATCAATCCCGGCAATGTCGGCTTCGCCGACAAGCACGACACGCAATTTGCCATGATGATCGAAGCGGCGTTGAAATACGACAAGCCGGTGCGCATCGGCGTCAACTGGGGAAGTTTGGATCAGCAGATGCTGGCGCGCGTCATGGATGAAAATGCGAAAGCGCGGGAGCCCAAAGACGCCGCCGCCGTCGCCCGCGAGGCGCTGGTGCGCTCAGGCCTGGACAGCGCCAAACAGGCCGAGGCGCTGGGCATGGCGGC
Source organism: Alphaproteobacteria bacterium (assembly GCA_013288305.1). Taxonomy (GTDB): domain Bacteria; phylum Pseudomonadota; class Alphaproteobacteria; order Rickettsiales; family SXRF01; genus JABDCD01. The sequence goes on from JABDCD010000001.1 coordinate 17,851, forward strand.
GAACCGGATCATCCTCTCCTGCAAGGTCAGCCGCGTGCAGGATTTGATTGCGGCCTACCGCGATTTGGCCGCGCGCTGCAACTATCCGCTGCATCTCGGCCTCACCGAAGCGGGCATGGGCAGCAAGGGCATCGTGGCTTCCAGCGCCGCACTCGCGGTTTTGCTGCAAGAAGGCATCGGTGATACCATCCGCATTTCGCTGACGCCCGAACCGAATGGAGACCGCACGCAGGAAGTCCGCGTAGCGCAGGAATTGCTGCAAAGCTTAGGGCTGCGCTCGTTCACGCCGCAGGTCACCGCCTGCCCCGGCTGTGGCCGCACCACCAGCACGACCTTCCAGGAACTGGCCGATAAAATCCAAACCTATTTGCGCGCGCAGATGCCGCTGTGGAAGGAAAAATATTCCGGCGTCGAAACGATGAACGTGGCGGTCATGGGCTGCATCGTCAACGGCCCCGGCGAAAGCAAGCACGCCGACATCGGCATCAGCCTCCCCGGCACCGGCGAATCCCCCGCCGCCCCCGTCTTCATCGACGGCCAGAAAACCACGACGCTGCGCGGCCCCCGCATCGCCGAGGAATTTCAGGCGATGGTGGAGGAGTATGTGAAAGAGAAATATAATTGTCATCCCGAACGAAGTGAGGGAACTTTAAGGCCGCTCGTTCCTCGGGATGACAAGGAGAAAAAACATGTCGCCTAAACTCCAGCCCGTCCGCGGTACGCACGATATTTTGCCGGAGGAATTCGAGAAATTCCACGCCGTGGTGACGCGCGCGCGCGAACTCGCTACGCTGTACGGCTTCCGCGAAATGGCGACGCCGATTTTCGAAGCGACGGAAGTGTTTTCGCGCTCGATGGGCGAAACCTCCGATGTAGTGAGCAAGGAAATGTTCACCTTCCAAACCAAAGGCGAGGAAAGCGTCACGCTCCGCCCCGAATTTACGGCGGGCATCGTGCGCGCCTTTCTCTCCAACGGAATGCAGCAACATCTGCCACTTAAATTATTCTCCACCGGCTCCTTGTTCCGCTACGAACGCCCGCAAAAAGGCCGCCAGCGCCAGTTCCATCAGGTGAATTTTGAGTGGCTGGGGGATGATAGCTGGGAAGCGGATGTTGAATTGATCTGTCTTGCCGGACATTTGCTTTTTAGTTTGTCAGGTAAAAAAGGCTGTACACTGCTTATCAATACATTAGGAGATCAGGAAAGCCGCGCACGATATCGCGAGGCTCTAGTAGGATATCTCGCCCCATATACCAAAGAATTATCAGAGGACAGTCAACGACGGCTTGCCACCAATCCGCTACGCATCCTCGATTCCAAAAGTCCCCAAGATAAAAAAATTATCGATGGTGCTCCCCAAATAACGCATTATTTGAATGAATCAGCACGTAAACGCTTCAATACGGTACATGAGGCGCTGAGCCAAAAGGAAGTGCCTTTTTTCCAATCAGTAAAAATTACCCCTTCTTTGGTGCGTGGGCTTGATTACTATACCGACACAGTTTTTGAATTTGTGGCTGAAGCGGGTGAATTAGGTGCACAGAATACTGTGCTTGCAGGTGGCCGTTATGACGGACTGGTGGAGCAGATGGGTGGAAAGCTCACGCCTGCGATTGGCTTTGCCGCGGGCATTGAGCGTTTGTTGTTATTAACGCACGAATTAAAATGGTCCAAGCTGAATGATATCAGCATAGTGGTTCTACCGTTTGAGGAAATAGAACCTAATGTTGTTTTGTATATAGCTGCGAGTTTACGAAACAGATTGCTGGGTTGGCATTTACATACAAAAAGAAGATGTACTGTAGAAATAGCATGGCGCGGTAGCGTTAAGAAACGAATGGAACGTGCGGCTCAAAGTGATGTAACACATTTGATCCTTTTACCTCCTGAAGAGGCAAATCGAGAATCATGCATTATCCGATACATGAAAATACATGAACAACAGGAAATAAAGATTGCTGACCTGTTTGACACGGACAAGCTCGCAAAACTATTAGAAATACCAACGAAATGAGCTTCTCCGATCGCCTCGACACGCTGGTGCGGCGCCACCAGGAATTGAACGACCTGCTGGCGGGCGGGCAGGTCAGCGGCTCCGATTTCGCCAAATATTCCAAGGAATATGCCGACCTCACGCCGCTGGTGGGAACTATCCTGGCCTATCAGGGCGCGCAAAAATCGCTCCTGGACGTGAAGGCTATGATGGCCGACCCCGCCTGCGACGCCGAGATGAAAAAAATCGCCGAGGAGGAGATGCACGACATCCAGCACGCGCTGCCGGAGCTGACGCGCGCCGTGCAGCTGGCGCTGTTGCCCAAGGATGCCGCCGACGAGAAAAACGCCATTCTTGAAGTTCGCGCCGGAACGGGCGGCGAGGAAGCGGCGCTGTTCGCTGCCGATCTGTTCCGCATGTATCAGCGTTACGCCCAGAATCAGGGCTGGAAATTCGAGGTGCTGTCGGTATCCGAATCCGGCGTCGGCGGCACCAAGGATGCCTCGGCGGAAATCACCGGCAAGGGCGTCTTCGCCCGGATGAAATTCGAATCCGGCGTGCACCGCGTGCAGCGCGTGCCCAAAACCGAGGCGCAGGGGCGCATCCACACCTCCGCCGCCACCGTCGCCGTGTTGCCCGAGGCCGAGGAGGTGGACATCCACATCGAGGACAAAGACCTGCGCATCGACGTCTTCCGTTCCAGCGGCCCCGGCGGCCAGTCGGTCAACACCACCGATTCGGCCGTGCGCATCGTGCACCTGCCGACCGGCCTCATCGTCCAGCAGCAGGACGAAAAATCGCAGCACAAGAACAAAGCCAAGGCGCTCAAAGTCCTGCGCGCGCGGCTGTATGAGATGGAGCGCGAAAAGCTGGCCAGCGCGCGGGCGGCCTCCCGCAAGGAAATGGTCGGCTCGGGAGACCGCTCCGAGCGCATCCGCACCTATAATTTCCCGCAGGGCCGCGTCACCGACCACCGCATCAACCTCACCCTCTATAAAATCGACGAGGTAATGAACGGCGATCTTTCCGAATTCACCGATGCATTGATTGCCGAAGACCAGGCCAGGCAGCTGGCTGAACTCAGCTGATATGCAAAATACCCCTTTGCAATTCCCCTTTTTTTCTGCTAAAGACGCTTTGCGCGATGCGGTAAGGTCGCTCGCGCGGGCCCGGATTGAAACGGCGTCGCTGGATGCAAGGTTATTGCTCCAGCATGTTTTGAACATAAGCCATGAACGGTTGCTGGCCGATGAAAAGCTGGCATTGATGCCGTTTCAAGAAGCGGATTATCAGGAGTTGGTTAAAAAGCGCTGCCTTCGTAGGCCGGTCGCGCAACTTATCGGCAAGCGCGAGTTTTATGGCCGGACGTTCAAGGTGACGGAAGATACGCTCGATCCGAGGCCGGATAGTGAAACGCTGATCGAGGCGGTGCTGGAATGGGTCAATGGTCATAGGTCACGGGTCATGGGAAAAGAAAAATTACCCATGACCTATGACCCAAAACCCATGACTATTCTCGATCTAGGCACGGGAACCGGCTGTTTGCTGCTGACGTTGCTGAAGGAATATGAAAATGCCAAAGGAGTTGGCGTGGATATTAGCGAAGCGGCGCTGAATGTGGCGCAGGAAAATGCGGAAAGCTTGGATGTGCGGGAACGCGCGGAATTTGTGCATTCGCATTGGGATCAAAACATAGAAGGAACATTCGATATTATCGTCGCCAACCCCCCTTATATTCCAACCAATGCCATCGCCGCGCTGGCGCCGGAAGTGGCGCAGTATGAACCGAAACTCGCGCTCGATGGCGGCGCGGACGGGCTGGAATGCTACCGCGCCATCCTGCCGCCATTGCCGCGATTGCTGGCTGCCGGCGGGTTTGCCGCCTTTGAGATCGGGCAGGGGCAGGAAGAAGACGTAAAAGAATTAGTTGCTAGTTGCCAGTTGCGGGTTGCTGGCATCAAGAAAGATTTAGGAAATATTTCTAGATGCATATTGGTACGGAAATCAGGCAATAACCAGCAACTGGCAACTAGCAACTAGCAACTAGCAACAAAACGGAGTTAACATTCATGAGAAGAAGACCCACCAACAACGGAAGCTATAGCAACAACAACCAGCACAAGCGCCCGCAGCGCTACCAGCAAAACGGTGGCGGCGAACATCGTTCAGCCCATCACAATTCCGGCAACGGCCACCGCCCACGCCGCAATTACGGCGCCGCGCGCGAGAAATACCTGGCGCAGGCGCGCGACGCGTTGGCCTCCGGCGACCGCGTGCTGGCCGAGAATTATTTCCAACATGCCGATCATTGCTACCGCATGATGGTCGAGGAAGGCCAGACGCGCCCGAATTACACGCCGCCGCCGCAACAAGGCGATGAAGCGTCCGCCCCCGCCGTCCCGGCCGAAGGCAACAGCGAACATTTCCCTCCCGAAAACACCAACCAGCTCCCCGCCTTCATCACCGCAACGCACGAACTCCCCGGCCAACCCCAACCCGCCGACCCGGTAATTGTGCAAAGCTGGGAGGAATGATTACCCCCGCACTTGTTGCGGGATCCGGTTCCAAACCCCTCGTTCAGTGGGGTTTTACAGCAAGCAGCTCTTTCCGTGCGGCATTCCGCCATCAGGCGCTATTTTTGCTAATACAATAATCCTTGACACCGCGAATTTTTGCTAATACAATAAATACATGAAGATCACGTATGATCTGAAGAAAAACGCCGCCAATATGGCCAAGCACGGCGTTTCATTCGAGGATGCGTACGAGTTTGATTATGCCGATTTTGCCGGCTGCCAATATAAGATCGACAGGCGAAGGGATTATGGCGAAGTGCGCTGGATAGCCACCGGCTATCTTCATAACAGGTTGCATGTGCTTTGTTATGTGGAAAAATTTAATGGTATCCGCGCCATCAGTTTTCGTAAAGCCAACGAAAGGGAAAGGAAAAAATATGAAAAAAGATCAGTACATTGAATATGAAGATGGAACGCGCGTGCTTCTGGATGAAGACGACGTGCCGGAACTGACCGACGAGGATTTTAAAAGGATGGTGCCGTTCAGCGCGCTACCCAAATCGCTGCGGCGCAAATTGTCGGCCATACAAAGCCGAGGTCGCCCGCGCTCGAAAGCGCCCAAGAAGATGATCGCCTTCCGCTTCGCGCCGGATTTGCTTGCCCACATCAAGGCGTCAGGCCGCGGCTATAACGCCCGCGTCGAGAAACTGCTGCGCCAGGCGTGGGAGCAGGGGTTACTGTAGCCCCAGCAAACAACTCTCCCCCGTGCGGCATTCTTTCACTAGCGTGGCGGTAAGCGGGGTGAGCAGGAACGTCGTCTCCACTTTGATGGGAATGAGCCGCTCGTCGTCGCTGAAATAGACAGTGAGCGTCGGTTCCCGCGGGTCGAAATCGGCCAGTTCGGAATCGGTGAAACCGGCCAGCAGCTTCCTCCGCAGCCCGGCCTTGATGACCGGCGTCTTCACGCCATTGTAATGGATGGCGGTTCTGCCTTCGATGCTGAAATCCGCCTGCGTTAGCCGGTTGCCGTCATAAACGTTGATGCTGAACGCATTTTTCCTGTTTTTCTGCGCTTCCCACACCCCCTGCCGCATTCCGAGCAAAAAGCTGAGCGGATCGATAGCGTCTTTTTTCATGCGGCTAGGCACTTCCGGGCGCTTGGCATGGGTTTCCGGCGGGATTTGTTCTTCCTCAAGCAGGCCGTCCTTATACATCAGCTTGATGTAATGCTTCTTTTTCTTGGTCTGGTAATGGGTTTCGTAGGTAATCTGCGGATAGGAAAAATGCCCGCCGCTGCCCTCCGCCGTCGTGTGGCTCCTGTGTTTTACGAACAAATTGACCAGCCCGGAGGAGGCAATATCGGCCGTGATAGCATAATGCTCCGGCGTCTGCATGGCCTCGATACCCATCGTCCCAAGCGGAATTCCGCCGAACCGGCATTCATAGATTCCTTTGAAATTGACCGGCGCCAAAGCCTCCTCAGCCCAAGCGTGGCAGGGGTATAATAAGGTTATAACGAGGATATTGAAAAAACGGCGTTTCATGACCATATATAAATCCTGCGGCGCGTGAAACGCGAGCGCAGGATCTCAGCGATGATGCAAGATCCTGTGCCTCGCCTGCGGCTCGCACAGGATTGATACAATATGGACTTCGAAAAATACACGGATAAATCGAAGCAGCTCATCCAGGCGGCGCAGGCGCTGGCACTGCGGATGAACCACCAGCGCTTTATGCCCGAGCACCTGCTGTCGGCGCTGATGGAAGACCGCGAGCATCTGGCCGAAAAGCTGATTCGCGCCTGCGGCGGCGATGCCGGGACGGTGGCCGCCCGCGCCGAGGACGCGGTCAATGCCATCCCCAAAGTCGAAGGCAGCGGCGCCGGGCAATTATACGTATCGCCCGAAATCGCCCGCCTGTTCGATACGGCCGAGCAACTGGCGAAAAAAGCCGGGGACGAATTCATCACCGCCGAACGCTTGCTCCAGGCGCTTTCGCTGGGCAAAGGCACGCCGCCTGCCAAAATCCTCGCCGATGCCGGAGTGACGCCGCAAAAGCTTGAGCGCGCCGTCAATGACATGCGCAAAGGCCGCACCGCCGCTTCCGCCGGCGCCGAAGACCAGTTCGAGGCGCTCAAAAAATACACCAAGGATTTCACCGAGCTGGCCAGAGCGGGAAAGCTCGATCCGGTCATCGGCCGCGACGAGGAAATCCGCCGCACCATGCAGGTGCTGTCGCGCCGCACCAAAAACAATCCCGTATTAATCGGCGAGCCGGGCGTCGGCAAAACCGCCATTGTCGAGGGGCTGGCCGCCCGCATCGTCGCCGGCGACGTGCCGGAGACGTTGAAAGACAAGCGCCTGCTCTCGCTCGACCTGGGCGCGCTGGTAGCCGGCGCGAAATTCCGCGGCGAGTTCGAGGAGCGCCTCAAAGCCGTCCTCGCCGAAATGTCGCATTCCGAGGGCGACATTATTTTATTCATCGACGAGTTGCACACGCTGGTCGGCGCCGGCCGCGCCGAAGGCTCGATGGACGCCTCGAACCTGTTGAAACCGGCGCTTTCCCGCGGCGAACTCCATTGCGTCGGCGCCACCACGCTCGACGAATACCGCAAATATATCGAAAAAGATGCAGCCCTCGCCCGTCGCTTCCAGGCCGTATTCGTCAGCGAACCGAGTGTGGAGGATACCGTCTCCATCCTGCGCGGCCTCAAGGAAAAATATGAACTCCATCACGGCATCCGCATCACCGACGCTGCCATCGTCGCCGCGGCCACGCTGTCGCACCGCTATATCAGCGACCGCTTTTTGCCCGACAAGGCCATCGATTTGATCGACGAAGCAGCGGCACGGCTGCGCATGGAAGTCGATTCCAAACCGGAGGAATTGGATGAGATCGACCGCAAAATCATTCAGCTCAAAATCGAGCGCGAGGCGCTCAAAAAAGAAAGCGACAAAGCATCGAAAGACCGGCTGGAAAAACTGGAAAAGGAATTGCGCGATCTGGAAAAAGAAAGCGCCGATATGACGCGGCGCTGGCAATCGGAAAAATCGCAGCTTACCTCGGTGCAGAAACTCAAGGAGCAGCTTGAGGAAGCCCAGAGGAACCGCGACATCGCGCAGCGCAAGGGGGACCTGACCAAAGCCGGGGAAATCGTCTACAGCATCATCCCCAAATTGCAGGAACAGCTCAAAGAAGCGGAAAAACTCACGCAGAACGCCATGATGAAAGAAGCGGTGACGAGCGAGGACATCGCCGAAATCGTCTCGCGCTGGACGGGAATTCCGGTCGAGAAAATGCTCGAAGGCGAACGCGAAAAACTGCTCAACATGGAAATTGCCCTGCGCGCCCGCGTCGTCGGGCAAGACGAAGCGCTGGTCGCCGTCAGCAATGCCGTGCGCCGCGCCCGCGCCGGGCTGGGCGATCCGGGCCGCCCCATCGGCTCGTTTTTATTCTTAGGTCCCACCGGCGTCGGCAAAACCGAACTGTGCAAGGCACTGGCCGAATTTATTTTCGACGACGAATCGGCGCTGCTTCGCATCGACATGTCGGAATATATGGAAAAACACGCCGTGGCGCGGCTGGTCGGCGCGCCGCCGGGCTATGTCGGCTACGAAGAAGGCGGCTCGCTTACCGAGGCCGTCCGCCGCCGCCCGTATCAGGTCATCCTCTTCGACGAGGTCGAAAAAGCGCATAACGACGTCTTCAATATTTTACTGCAGGTGCTCGACGATGGCCGCCTGACGGACGGGCAGGGGCGCACCGTCGATTTCCGCAACACCATCATCGTGCTGACTTCCAATCTCGGCTCGGAATATCTGGCCGAAGTCAAGGAAGGCGAAATCACCGGCCCGGTGCGCGACCACGTCATGCACGCCGTGCGCAAACATTTCCGCCCGGAATTTTTAAACCGCCTCGACGAAATCATTATCTTCTCGCGCCTGGCCAAGGAGCACATGGCCGGCATCGTCGATATACAAATCGCCCGCCTCGCCCGTCGCCTCGCCGATCGCCACATCACCCTTACGCTCGACGATAAAGCCCGCAACTGGCTGGCCGAAACCGGCTACGACCCGGTCTACGGCGCCCGCCCGCTCAAGCGCGTCATCCAGCGCGAATTGCAGGACAAGCTGGCGCAGGAGATGCTGGCCGGAACCATCGGCGACGGCGCCAATCTCAAAATTTCCGCAGGGGAGGGTGGGCTGATCGTTACGCCGCAGAAGGCCAAGGCGAAGGTGGCGTAATTTTTTCTTGTCATCCTCGGGCCTGACCCGAGGATCCATCCAAAAAATTTACCGCGCTCATGGAGTTTTGATGGATGGTCGGGTCAGGCCCGACCATGACAAATGGATTACGGCAAATTCATCGCCAGTTTGCCGCCGCTGGGCTGCGGCAGCGAGGCCAGCTGCGCCTCGATGTGCTTTATATTAGTGCGGAAGGCCACGAGTTCCTTCCCGGCCAGCACCTCGCCGGTTTTGAATTTGATGCCCGCGGGGTTGACCTGTTCGCCGCTCACCAGGATTTCATAATGCAGATGCGGGCCGGTGGCCATGCCGGTCTGGCCGACATAGGCGACGACCTGCCCTTGCCTGACGTGGCGCCCCGGTGCGATGCCTGACGCGAAATGGCTGATATGGGCATAGGCGCTGGCATAGGTGCCGTTATGCTTGATGCGCAGGTAATTGCCGTAACCGCCCTTGATGCCCGCCACTTCGACCGTTCCGTCCCCGGCGGCATAGATCGGCGTGCCGACGGGCGCGGCGAAATCGACGCCGCGATGCATCCGGCTATACCCCAGGATCGGATGGTTGCGCATACCGAAGCCTGAGGAAATACGCGCCCCGTTAACCGGCGTGCGTAACAGCGCCTTGCGGACGCTTTCACCTTTTTGGTTATAATAATCGGCGCGGCCGTTTTTATCGACGTAGCGGTAGATTTTCATCTCGCGGTCGCCCAAATCCAGCTCGGCGAACAGCACGTTGCCATGCCCGGCCACCGTGCCGCTCTCGGTTTGCAGCCGCTCGAACAATACGTCCATCCCGTCGCCGCGCTGGATGTCACGCTGGAAATCGACGTCATAACTGTAAGCGGCGATAAGCTCTTCCAGCAGCGCCGCCGGAATGCCGGAGTCGACGCCGGTTTCATAAAGGCTGCTGTCGATGCGTCCCCCGGCGCGCGCCAGTTTGCGCTCCAGCGGCAGGTCTATTTTATGAACGGCAAACGTTCCGTTCTGGCGCACCAGATGCAGCGACGAAATGGGCGATATGGGCAGGCTCAAATGGGTAATCACCGGCGTTCCCGCGCCATCGGGACTGCGGTCGAGCCTGAGCGAAACGTCCTGCCCGACATCGAGCTTGCGCACGTTATATACCGGTCGGATGGCGTCGACGGCGCGCTGCGCCTCGTCATACGAGACGCCGGCATCGGTCAGTATATTGATCAGCGTATCGCCGTTTTCAACCTTGAGATCGAGCGACAGCGGGTAAATGATCGCCGGGGTTTCATGGTGGACAGGCGCCGCTGCAGCAACCGTAATTTTCGGCGTGAATGCGGCCATAATGGCGGCAGGCGCTCGCTCGGCGATTACCCAGGGGGCGGAAGTAAATGCGGAAAAAAGCGCCGACGCGCAGCAAAAAACAACGAGAACGCCGCTGGAAATCCGGCGAATGCGCCGCTTCGTCACCGAGCGGGAGACGGCTTTGACCGGGTAAAACGCCTCGTAACTGAGCCTCACCCCACTATGGCTTGACGAAATAATAACGCTACCCCCTACCTATGGTGTCGCCGCAATGGCAAACGAGTAATCTAATTTCAGTATATTGCCAATAGGATAATAAAAGGTTTAGTTTTTTGGCTTTCGCTCCAGATTGTGCTTGACGTAGCGCCGGAGCAACACTAGATTACGCGCCTCCGCTAAAGCAGGGCGATACTGCTGGCGAGTTTCGTATTAAAATACAGAATGTTACAGCAAGTCGCCCTGAATAACGCAAAACGATTTTTTATATAAGGAATAGTTTGATGCCAACCATCAATCAGTTGGTCCGCAGCCCTCGCCGTGCCGTTGCCAGGCGCAACAAGGTGCCGGCATTGCAGGCCTGTCCGCAGAAACGCGGCGTATGCACGCAGGTGAAAACGGTGACCCCGAAAAAGCCGAACTCGGCGCTGCGCAAAGTCGCGCGCATCCGGCTCACCAACGGCCACGAAGTATTCGGCTACATCCCCGGCGAAGGCCACAACCTGCAGGAACACAGCGTCGTGCTGATCCGCGGCGGCCGCGTCAAGGATTTGCCCGGCGTGCGCTACCACATCATCCGCGGAACCTTGGATACGCAGGGTGTCAAGAACCGCAAGCAATCGCGCTCGGCCTATGGCGCGAAGAGACCGAAATAGGGGATGAGTTATGGTTGCGTCGAATATTAAACCGACTGTTTCAGTGACTAATTTTTTGAATGCACACTGGATCTTGCGAAGAACGAAGGAAGTAGTGGGAACCGCTGAGGAACAACCTTATCTTGTCGATACTACCGATTTACCTCAAATGAGTGAAAATGAACGAGATCAATTTGAGCACATGCTCGATGGTGTGCCCATTTCCCAAATTGGTGGGGGACCGGGCTCGGTTAAAACTACTATTGGCGGGTTTGGATTAGCCGCAAAAGAGAAGATAGTTGCTCTGGTTCATCCGTCTGAAGAGGTTCTTCCTTTTGACGGCGATCAGAGGCCTCTTCGTTTTGAAGGCGATCAGGGATTCCAGCAAACCGGAACAAGGTCCAGATAATCAGGAGTTTATTATTATGTCACGTCGTCACGCCGCACAAAAACGCCAAGTGTTACCGGATGCCAAATTCGGCGATCTGGTACTCACCAAGCTCATCAACACCATGATGTATAGCGGCAAGAAATCCGCCTCCGAGGCGATTTGCTACGAAGCGCTCGATATCATCAAGAAAAAAACCAGCGCCGACCCGCTGAAATTTTTCCACGATGCGCTCAATAACATCAAGCCCTCGATCGAAGTGCGCTCCCGCCGCGTCGGTGGCGCAACCTACCAGGTGCCGACCGAAGTGCGCGAAGAACGCCGCCTCGCGCTGGCGCTGCGCTGGCTGATCGAAGCCGCCCGCGCCCGCAAGGAAAAAACCATGCGCGACCGCATCGCCAATGAACTCATGGACGCGGCGAATGGAAGAGGCGGGGCAGTTACGAAACGCGAAAATACGCACAAGATGGCGGAAGCGAATAAGGCTTTCAGTCATTATAGGTGGTAGATCAAATCCTGCGAGCCGTGAGGCTGCGCAGGATCAAATAGAAAGAAGAGTTATGAAGGTTGTATTTTTGAATCAAATTGACGGGAGGATCCCGTGCTCACGTCTTTTGCATATGCAAAAGCCGCGCCACGGGATTTGAAATATGCCCCGTAAAACGCCCCTCAAAGATTATCGCAACATCGGCATCTGCGCCCATATCGACGCGGGGAAGACGACGACGACCGAGCGCATCCTTTATTATACCGGCAAGTCGCACAAAATCGGCGAAGTGCACGAAGGCGCTGCGACCATGGACTGGATGGAGCAGGAGCAAGAGCGCGGCATCACCATTACCTCCGCCGCCACCACCTGTTTCTGGAAAGACCATCGCATCAACATCATCGACACCCCCGGCCACGTCGATTTCACCATCGAAGTCGAGCGCTCCATGCGCGTGCTCGACGGCGCAGTCGCCGTGTTTGACTCCGTCGCCGGCGTCGAGCCGCAATCGGAAACCGTATGGCGCCAGGCCGATAAATACCACGTGCCGCGCATCTGCTTCGTCAATAAAATGGACCGCATCGGCGCCAATTTCCAGCGCACCGTGGACATGATGATCGACCGGCTGGGCACCGTGCCGCTGGTCATCAACCTGCCCATCGGCAGCGAAGATAAATACGAAGGCCTGGTCGACCTCATCAAAATGAAAGAAATCGTCTGGACCGGCGAAGAGCTGGGCGCGAAATTCGAGGAAAAACCCATCCGCGCCGAGCTGCAGGACGCCGCTAAAAAAGCCCGCCACGCCATGCTCGAAACCGCCGTCGAAATGGATGACGCCGTGATGGCCAAATATCTCGACGGCACCGAGCCGACCGAAGCCGAGCTCAAAGCCTGCATCCGCAAAGGCACGGTGGCCTTCAAATTCGTCCCCGTATTAAACGGCGCGGCCTTCAAAAATAAAGGCGTGCAGCCGATGCTCGACGCCGTCATCGATTTCCTGCCCAGCCCGCTCGACATTCCGCCGCTGGAAGTCCACCTGCCCGATTCCGAGGAAATGACCACCCGCAGGGCCGACGACAACGAAAAATTCTCCGGCCTCGCCTTTAAAATCATGACCGATCCGTTCGTAGGCTCGCTCACCTTCGTCCGCGTTTATTCCGGCGTCCTCAATTCCGGCTCCTACGTGCAGAACACCATCAAGGACAACCGCGAGCGCGTCGGCCGCATGTTGCTGATGCACGCAAATTCCCGCGAAGACGTGAAGGAAGCCTATGCCGGCGACATCGTCGCCCTGGCGGGCCTCAAAAACACCACCACCGGCGACACCATCTGCGACGTCGATCACCAGGTGATTTTAGAGCGCATGGAATTCCCCGAACCCGTCATCGAAGTCGCCGTCGAGCCCAAAACCCAGGCCGACCAGGAAAAAATGGGCGTAGCGCTCAGCCGCCTCGCTTCGGAAGACCCGTCCTTGCGCCTCTCCACCAACGAGGAAACCGGGCAGACCATCTTAAAGGGCATGGGCGAGCTGCACCTGGAAATCATCATCGACCGCATGAAGCGCGAATTCAAGGTGGAAGCCAATGTCGGCGCGCCGCAGGTGGCCTACCGCGAAACCATCACCAAGAAATACCAGGAAGATTACACGCACAAAAAACAATCCGGCGGCGCCGGCCAGTTCGCCCGCGTCATCATCGATTTCGAGCCGCTGCCGCCCGGTTCCGGTTTCGTCTTCGAGAACGATGTCGTCGGCGGCACCGTGCCTAAAGAATATATCCCCGGCGTCGAAAAAGGACTTGATGCCTCCATCAGTAATGGTGTAGTAGCTGGCTTCCCGACCATCGACTTCAAGGCGACGCTGGTCGACGGGGCCTATCACGATGTCGATTCCAGCGCGCTGGCGTTTGAAATCGCCGCGCGCGCCGCCTTCCGCGAAGGCCTGCCCAAATGCGGCCCGGTATTGCTGGAGCCGATCATGAAGGTCGAAGTCGTCACGCCCGAGGATTACATGGGCGACGTCATCGGCGATCTGTCGAGCCGCCGCGGCAACGTCACCGGCATGGACAGCCGCGGCAACGCCCGCGTCGTCGATGCCATGGTGCCGCTGGGCAGCATGTTCGGCTACGTCAACAAACTGCGCTCGATGTCGCAAGGCCGCGCGACCTACAGCATGGAATTCCACCACTACGAGCAGGTGCCGAGCAACGTGGCTGAAGAAATAAAGAAGAAGGTCGCATAAATCCTGTGGGCCGCGAAGCGGCAGCACAGGATCTGGGAAAATGATGAGTGAAATTGTAGAAAAAGGATTGGAAGATCGAAAAGATAAATTTGGAATTTCTGAACGCGAAGCCCGTGAAATGTACGAGCGGATGCGGATGAAATATCCGGAGTTTCCAATAAAAGAATGGGAAAAGTTGACTAAAAAAGAACTAAACAACTGAACGAGATACTGCGCAGGCTTCGCCTCGCAGGATTGAAACGAGGAGCACAATTATGACCAAAGAGACCTTCAAACGTACGAAGCCGCATTGCAATATTGGCACGATCGGGCACGTGGATCACGGGAAGACGAGCCTGACGGCAGCCATAACAAAAGTCCTGGCCGAGACCGGCAAGGCGAAATACACCGCCTACGACCAGATCGACGCGGCCCCGGAGGAAAAGGCGCGCGGCATTACGATTAATACGGCGCACGTCGAGTACGAAACCGACAAGCGGCATTATGCCCATGTCGATTGCCCGGGCCACGCCGACTACGTGAAGAACATGATCACCGGCGCCGCGCAGATGGACGGCGCTATATTAGTAGTCTCTGCCGCCGATGGCCCTATGCCGCAAACCCGCGAGCACATTCTATTAGCCAGACAGGTCGGCGTCCCCGCCATCGTCGTGTTCTTGAACAAATGCGACATGGTCGATGACCCCGAACTGCTGGAACTGGTCGAGATGGAAGTACGCGAGTTGCTCAACAAGTATAAATTCCCCGGCGACACCATCCCCATCATCAAGGGATCGGCTACCTGCGCCCTGGAAGGCAAGTCCCCCGAACTGGGCCATGATGCCATCTTGAAGCTGATGGAAGCGGTGGACAGTACCATTCCCCAACCCGAACGCCCGCTGGACAAACCCTTCCTGATGCCAATCGAAGACGTGTTCAGCATCTCCGGCAGAGGTACTGTCGTCACGGGCCGCGTCGAGCGCGGCATCGTCAAGGTCAACGAGGAAATCGAGATCGTGGGACTAAGGCCCACCCAGAAAACCGTCTGCACCGGCGTCGAAATGTTCCGCAAGCTGCTCGACGAAGGAAGAGCGGGTGATAACGTCGGCATTCTCCTCAGAGGCACCAAGCGCGAAGAAGTCGAACGCGGCCAGGTGCTGTGCAAGCCGGGCAGCATCACCCCGCACACCAAGTTCACCGCGGAGATCTACGTGCTGACCAAGGAAGAAGGCGGAAGACATACTCCCTTCTTCAGCAACTACCGCCCGCAATTTTACTTCCGCACCACCGACGTCACCGGCAGCCTGACCCTGCCCAAAGGCGTCGAGATGATCATGCCCGGCGACAACGTCACCATCGAAGCCACCCTCATCTCCCCCATCGCTATGGAGGAGGGATTGAGGTTTGCTATTCGTGAGGGTGGTAGGACCATTGGGGCTGGGGTCGTGGCCAAGGTCGTGGAGTAGGAGGAGTTATGATTGAATCTAACAATAAGAGGGAAACTGCGCTGGTAAGACGCATAAAAGCTGCGACTGATCCGGCGAAACAATCCGAATTTCCACTTGATAAGGCTTTAGTGTTGAATGCCGCGCTTCAGCCTATTGCTGAAGCAGTAGACGCACTTTCTGAAAGAGTGCGGCAGATCGAGTCTCATCTCGGTATTGAGCCACCGAGTACTGCAAGTGCCACCGATTTTTTAAGAGACCGTAGAAAAGCTGAGAAACGTGGTCTTGGCACTAACGGAACAGCTAGGTAATTTATGCAAAACCAGAAAATCAGAATTTGGCTCAAGGCTTTCGACCACCGCGTGCTCGACCAGAGCACGGCGGAGATCGTGAGCACGGCCAAGCGCACCGGTGCAAATGTGGTGGGGCCGATTCCGCTGCCGCGCCGCATTCAGCGTTATACGGTCAACCGCTCGCCGCACATCGACAAGAAATCGCGCGAGCAGTTCGAAATCCGCACGCACAAGCGCCTGATCGACATTCTCGATCCGACGCCGCAGACGGTCGATGCGCTGATGAAATTGGATTTGGCCTCGGGCGTGGATATTAAGATTAAGGCGGAGGCGGCTTAGTACTAATCCTGTGGGCGCGAAGCGCAGCACAGGATCCTGCGCAGGCTTCGCCTCGCAGGATTTTGAGAGGAAAGAATTATGAGAACCGGACTGATAGCGAAAAAACTGGGCATGACGACCGTCTATGGCGACGCGGGCGAGGAAACGCCTGTGACCGTTTTGCAGGTGGAAAACTGCCAGGTCGTGGCGCAGAAGACTTTAGGCAGAGACGGCTATACCGCCGTGCAGCTGGGCGTCGGCGTGGCCAAGGCAAAAAACACCAGCAAAAGTTTGCGCGGTCATTATGCCAAGGCCAAAGTCGAACCCAAGCGCAAGCTCGCCGAATTCCGCGTCGCCGAAAACGCGATTCTCGAGCCGGGCGTCGAGCTCGTCGCCAGCCATTTCGTGCCGGGACAATATGTCGATGTCTCCGGCGACACCGTCGGCAAGGGCTTCGCGGGCGTGATGAAGCGCTGGAATTTCGCCGGGCTGGAAGCGTCGCACGGCGTGTCGGTATCGCACCGCTCGCACGGATCGACCGGCCAGCGCCAGGATCCGGGCCGCACCTTCAAAGGCAAGAAAATGGCCGGGCACATGGGCACGCGCCGCCGCACCGTGCAGAATCTGGAAATCATGCAGGTCGATGACGAGCAGGGCGTGATCATGGTCAAGGGCGCCGTGCCGGGCGCAGAAAACGGTTACGTGCTGGTCAAGGACGCGGTCAAAAAAGGCGCGCACCCGAAAGCGCCGTATCCGGCGGGTCTTCGGCAAAGTCCTGTGAGCGCCGAAGGCGCTGCACAGGATCCAGCGCAAGATACTCAGGAGGCCAAAAACTAGATCCTGCGCAATCGCAGAGCGATTCGCAGGATTTGTACGGAGATAATTATGAAAACCAAAGTCATCACACTGGAAAACAAAGCCGCGGGCGAGATCGAACTCTCCAAGGAGATTTTCGGCCTCGACGTGCGGCAGGACATTCTGCACCGCATGGTCGAGTGGCAGCGCGCCAAAAAACAGGCGGGCACGCACAAGACGAAAACCATCAGCGAAATTCAGGGCACCACGAAAAAGCCGTGGAAGCAAAAAGGCACCGGCAACGCCCGTGCCGGCAGCTTGCGCTCGCCGCAGTTCCGCGGTGGCGCTACGATTTTCGGCCCCGTCGTGCGCAGCCATGCGCAGGGCCTCAACAAAAAATTCCGCAAGCTGGCGCTCAAAATGGCGCTCTCGGCCAAGCACAAGGAAGGCGCGTTGTTCATCTTGGAGAACGCGCAGATGAAAAAACCGCAGACCAAGGCCATCGCCGCGTCGTTCAAGAAAAACGGCTGGGACAAGCCGCTCATCATCGACGGCACGCTGGACGTGGCCTTCGCCAAGGCGGCGCGCAATATCAAGCATGTCGACGTGCTGCCCGGCATCGGCGCCAACGTCTACGACATCCTGCGCCACAAGCAGCTGGTGCTGACCAAGGATGCCATCGCGCAGCTGGAAGAGAGGCTCAAATGAAACTCGGACGCAAAAAGAAAGATGCTACAGCCGCCGCCCCGAACGCGCGCGCCTATCATTACGACATTATCGTCTCGCCGGTGATAACGGAGAAATCCACCGCCGCCTCTGAGCATAACAAGGTGCTGTTCAACGTGCATCTGGACGCCAGCAAGGCCGACATCAAATCGGCGGTGGAAGCGCTGTTCAACGTGAAAGTCGCCAAGGTCAACACGCTGGTGCGCCAGGGCAAGACCAAGCGTTTCAAGAACGTCATGGGCAAGCATTCGGACGTCAAAAAAGCGATCATCACGCTGGTCGCAGGCCAGACGATTAATTTAGAGGGCGGAGCGAGATAACATGGCACTCAAATCATTCAAACCCACCACCGCCGCGCAGCGCCAGCTGGTCATCGTTGACCGCTCGGAGTTGCATAAGGGCAAGCCGGTCAAGACGCTGACCGAAGGCTACAACAAATCCGGCGGGCGCAATAATAACGGGCGGCTGACGGCTTTCCGCGTCGGCGGCGGGCACAAAAAAGCCTACCGCGTCATCGATTTCAAGCGCCGCAAATTCGACATGCCGGCGGTAGTCGAGCGGCTGGAATACGACCCCAACCGCACCTGTTTCATCGCGCTGATCAAATACCAGGACGGCGAGCAGGCCTACATCATCGCGCCGCAGCGTATCGCCATCGGCGACAGCGTCATCTCGTCCGACAAGGCCGACATCAAGCCCGGCAACGCTATGCATATCAAAAGCATCCCCGTCGGTACCATCATCCACAACGTCGAAATGAAGGAAGGCAAAGGCGGCCAACTCGCGCGCGCCGCCGGAACCTATGTGCAGCTCGTCGGCAAGGACGGCGGCTTCGCGCAGGTCAAGCTGCGTTCGGGCGAAGTGCGCCAGATTCGCGGCGAATGTTTGGCCACCATCGGCGCGGTCAGCAATCCCGACCATCAGAACATCGTCATCGGCAAGGCCGGACGCTCGCGCTGGCTAGGCATCCGCCCATGCGTGCGCGGCGTCGCCATGAACCCGGTCGACCATCCGCACGGCGGCGGCGAAGGCCGCACCTCCGGCGGCCGCCACCCGGTAACGCCGTGGGGCAAAGGCACCAAGGGCACCAAGACGCGCTCGCGGAAAAAGAAGAACAAAATGATTCTCAAGAATCGCCACGGCAAATAGGGAGTAAATTATGGCACGTTCAGTTTGGAAAGGCCCGTTCGTCGATGGCTATCTGCTCAAGAAAGCGGATGTGGCACGCGCGTCGGGAAAGAACCAGATTATCAAGACCTGGTCGCGGCGTTCGACGATTCTGCCGCAGTTCGTGGGGCTGGTGTTCGGCGTTTATAACGGCAAGAAGTTTATTCCGGTGTCGGTGAACGAAGACATGATCGGCCACAAGCTGGGCGAGTTTGCGCCGACGCGCATCTTCATCGCCCACAGCGCGGCGGAGAAAAAGTCGGACAAACCGGCGGAGAAGAAGGATTAGTATCAATCCTGTGAGCCGCGAAAGCGGCTGCACAGGATCAAAGGTAACAGATCCTGCGCAATCGCTTCGCGATTCGCAGGATTAGGGAGAAGAATATGAGCAAGAAAAGTTTAGAGCGCCAACTGGAGGCAACGGAAGCCAAAGCGGTCATCAACCGCCTGCGCATTTCGCCGCGCAAGTTGAACCTGGTGGCGGGCTTGATCCGCGGCATGGATGTCAGCAGCGCGCTGACGCAGCTTTCTTTCAGCGGCAAGCGCATTGCCAATGACGTGCGGAAGGGGCTGCAATCGGCCATCGCCAATGCCGAGAATAACCATAATCTGAACGTCGATTCGCTCTATGTGAAAGAGGCCTATGTCGGCAAGAACATCGTCATGAAGCGCATGCACACGCGCGGCCGCGGCCGCTCGGCGCGCATCTTGAAACCGTTCGCCAATTTGACGCTGATCGTGCGCGAGCGCGGCGAGGAAAGTATCAATCCTGTGAGCCGTAAGGCTGCACGGGATCAAGCGAAAAAGTCGAAAGATCCTGTGCAGCGCAAAAAGCGCTCACAGGATTCAAAGAAAAAGGAGTCCAACTAATGGGTCAGAAAGTAAACGCAATCAGCTTCCGCGTCGGCGTCAACAAGAATTGGGATTCGCGCTGGTACGCCAATGATGCCAATTATGCCGACCGGTTGCACGAGGATCTGCAGATCACCAAGTATCTGAAAAAGACGCTCGATGCCGCCGGCGTGAGCAAAATCGTCATCGAGCGCCCGACCAAAAAGGCGCACGTCACGATCCATACGGCGCGTCCCGGCGTGGTGATCGGCAAGAAGGGCGCCGACATCGACAAGATCAAAAAGGACCTCGCCCAATTCACCAAGGACGAGATCCACGTCAACATCGTGCCGGTGCCCAAGCCCGAGCTGGACGCCACGCTGATCGCCGAATCCGTGGCGCAGCAATTGGAAAAGCGCGTCGCCTTCCGCCGCGCCATGAAACGCGCCGTGCAGTCGTGCCTGCGTTTGGGCGCGCTCGGCATCCGCATCAACGTCAGCGGCCGCCTCGGCGGCGCCGAAATCGCGCGCATGGAATGGTACCGCGAGGGCCGCGTGCCGCTGCACACGCTGCGCGCCGACGTCGATTACGGCGTCGCCGAAGCCAAAACCACCTACGGCGTCATCGGCGTCAAAGTATGGGTGTTCAAGGGCGAGATCATCGGCAAGAAAAAAGACACGATACATGAGGAACCGGCGGTGGCGAATGAAAATCTGCCGCCTGTGGAACCGACGCTGGAAACCAAGGAATAACGAGCAACGCATATGATGAGTCCTAAAAAAACCAAGTACCGCAAGGCGCATAAAGGCCGCATCCGCGGCAACGCCAAGGGCGGCTTTACGCTGAATTTCGGCGAGTATGGCTTAAAAGCCCTGCAGCCGGAGCGCGTCACGGCGCGGCAGATCGAGGCGGCGCGGCGCGCCATTTCGCGCCACGTCAAGCGCGTCGGGCGCATGTGGATCCGCATATTCCCCGACCTGCCGGTGACCAAAAAACCGGCCGAAGTGCGCATGGGCAGCGGCAAGGGCAGCGTGGAATTCTGGGCCTGCCGCGTCGAGCCGGGCCGCATCATGTTCGAGATCGACGGCGTGCCGGAAGCCGTGGCGCGCGAAGCGTTCGACCGCGCCAGCGCCAAGCTGCCGATCAAGACCAAATTTGTTGCCAGATTAGCGGAGTAAACTATGAAAATCGCCGAATTACGCGCCAAGAGCGCCGAAGAATTGAAAGACCTGGTGCTGTCGCTCAAGAAAGAACAGTTCAACCTGCGGATGCAGGCGGCCACCGGTGCGCTGGAAAATAAAGGCCGCTTCAAGATCGCCCGCCGCACCATCGCGCGCGCGAAAACTTTATTGGGTGAAACGCCGGGAGCGGTGAAGGCTCCGTCTGCGCCTAAGGCCAAGACTGAGAAAAAGGCTGCGCCGGAGAAGGCCAAAAAGACCGTAAAAGCCAAGAAAGAAAAGGAATAGCCTATGCCGAAACGAGTATTGACCGGAGTCGTCGTCAGCGACAAGAACGAGAAAACGGTGACCGTGCGCGTTGACCGCCGCATGTCGCACCCGATTTACAAAAAAACCATCCAGCGCTCGAAAAAATACGCGGCGCACGACGAGAAGGAACAGTTCAAGGTCGGCGACAAGGTACAGATCATCGAATCCAAGCCCATCTCCAAGACCAAGCGCTGGGCTGTGGTGTATGAATAATAGGTTCTAGGTGCTAGAGGCTAGGTTCTAGTTTTAACTAGCACCTAGAACCTAGCCCCTAGCACCTTAATGAAAAAACAGAGGAATTTATGATACAGCAACAAACCAATCTCGAAGTCGCCGACAATTCCGGTGCGCGGCGTGTGATGTGCATCAAGGTATTGGGCGGTTCGCAGCGGCGGTACGGCTCGGTCGGCGACGTCATCGTCGTCTCGATCAAGGACGCCATTCCGCGCGGCAAGGTCAAAAAAGGCGAGGTGCACAAGGCCGTCATCGTGCGCACGCGCCGCGATATCCGCCGTCCCGACGGCAGCACGATCCGTTTCGACAAGAACGCAGCGGTGCTGCTCACGGCGCAAAACGAGCCGATCGGCACGCGCATCTTCGGACCCGTAACGCGCGAACTGCGCGCCAAGCAGTTCATGAAGATCGTGTCGCTGGCGCCGGAGGTATTATGAGGTTCTAGGGACTGGGTTCTAGGTTCTAGTAGCACCTAGCCCCTAGAACCTAGCACCTAAATTTATAAGGAATGAGAAAATGACAAAGGCAAAGTTTAAAGTAAAAAAAGGCGACGAAGTCATCGTCATCGCCGGCCGCGAAAAAGGCAAAAAGGGTAAGATCACGCAGGTGATCACCGAGTCGTCGCGCGTCGTCGTCGAGGGTGTCAACAAGGTGAAGCGCCACCAGAAACCGTCCAAGCTTTCCGGCGGCGGCATCGTCGAGAAAGAAATGTCGCTGCACGTGTCCAACGTCATGCTGCTCGACCCCAAATCGGGCAAGGGCACGCGCGTCGGCTATAAAATCGAAGGCGAGCGCAAGCTGCGCATCGCGCGGAGTTCAGGAGCACCAATCCTGTGAGGCGTGAGCCTGCACAGGATCCTGTGCAGTCGCTTCGCGCCTCGCAGGACTAAGTAAATAGAGAAGGAAAAGAATATGGCTAAAACAAATGCAATGAAAAAAGATCCTGCGCCGCCTGGCGGCTCGCAGGATAAATACACGCCGCGCCTCCAGGCCGCCTACGAAAAAGAGGTGCGTGCGGCGCTGCAGAAGCAGTTCAATTACAAGAACGCCATGCAGGTGCCCAAGCTCGACAAAATCGTCATCAACATGGGCGTCGGCGAAAACGTCAACGACAGCAAAACCATCCAGGCGGCGGTCAGCGACATGACGTTGATTGCCGGCCAGAAGCCGCTCATCACCAAGTCGAAAAAAGCCATCGCCAGCTTCAAGCTGCGCGAAAACCTGGCCATCGGCTGCAAGGTGACGCTGCGCAAGCAGAAGATGTACGAGTTCCTTGACCGGCTGATCAACACCGCCCTGCCGCGCGTGCGCGATTTCCGCGGCGTGAAAAACAACAGCTTCGACGGCCGCGGCAATTACGCGCTCGGCCTCAAAGAGCAAATCGTGTTCCCCGAGATCAATTACGACAAAATCGATCAGGTGCGCGGTATGGACATCATCATCTGCACCACCGCGGGCACCGACGCCGAGGCGAAGGCATTGCTCACCGGCTTCAACATGCCTTTCATTAAATAGAGACGAGTGAGGTGAATATGTCGATCAATGTCAGTAAAGCGAATGAGCAGATGGAACAGGATTTGCCACTATACCCGGAGAGGCAAAAAGATGAAAGCTGGGTAGCTTATGTTGAGAACGGTCAGGATGGAGTCAAGAGATTTGGTTTCCATAAAGATAGGGATAAACTATATGCGGCATTGCATAAAAAAGGCTATACGGATGCTCAGCTGCTGGTCAGCCGTTTCATGCCGCGTGACGACAGTCCTATAGAAGAATATCTTTTGAATAGATAATTTTAAAGAGAGGTTATTGTGGCTAAAAAAAGTTCGATCAATAAAGGTAAAAACCGCGACAAGCTGGTGAAAAAATTCGCCGTCAAGCGCGCTGCGCTCAAAAAAATTATTATGAAGCGCGACCTGGCGTTCGACGAGCGCCTGCAGGCCCAGATCGCATTGTCGAAACTGCCGCGCAACAGCAGCAAAGTGCGCCACCGCAATCGCTGTGAGCTGACCGGCCGCGCGCGCGGCACCTATCGCAAATTTAAATTATCGCGCATCAAATTGCGCGAACTTGGCTCGTTCGGCCGCATTCCGGGGTTGACGAAAGCGAGTTGGTAGAGAGTGTAAATCCTGTGAGCCGCGAGGCTGCACAGGATCTAGGAAAAAGAGATCCTGCGCAATCGCATGGCGATTCGCAGGATGTAACGAAGGAGAAGATACTATGTCAATGAACTATAGATTAGCCGACATGCTCGCTCTGATCAAGAACGGCCAGCAGGCTCGCCTTGCCACGGTGCGCTGCCAGGCGTCGCATTTTCTCGGCGACGTGCTTGACGTACTCAAGAACGAGGGCTTCATCAACGATTACCGCCGCGTCGACCTCGAAAACAACAAGTCCGAATTCGAGATCGATCTGAAATACCACGAGGGTGAGCGTGTGATTAAGGAAATCAAGTGCATCTCCAAGCCGGGACGGCGCGTCTATTACAAAATCTCGCGCCTGCCGAAATTTTTCAACGGGCTGGGCATCGCCATTTTGTCCACCTCCAAAGGCGTGATGTCGGATTTCGACGCCCGCGTCGCCGGGGTGGGTGGTGAGATATTGTGCAGTGTGTTTTAGTTTAAATCCTGCGAGCCGCAAGGCTGCGCAGGATACTGTGCAGGCTTCGCCTCACAGGATTTGTAAAGGAGAATAAAATGTCAAGAGTAGGCAAACAGCCGGTAGCAATCCCTCAAGGCGTCACCGTTACGGTGACCGGCCCGGACGTCGCCGTCAAGGGCGGCAAGGGTGAACTCAAATTCCGCCTGGCGCCGGAAGTCACCGTCGAAGTCAAGGACGGCAAGGCCTGGGTCAAGCCCGTGAGCAAAGCCGCCCGCGCCCGCATGATGTGGGGCACGTCGCGCCGCCAGCTTGGCAACATGATCGAAGGCGTGTCGAAAGGCTTCACCACGCGCATGGAAATCCAGGGCGTCGGCTTCCGCGCCAGCGCCGATAAAAATTATCTCAGCATGGCGCTGGGCTTTTCGCACGAAATCAAATACGCTATTCCCGCCGGCATCGAAATCAAATGCGCCAAGCCGACCGAAATCACCATCAGCGGCTCCGACCGCAAGCTGGTCGGCCAGGTCGCCGCGGAAATCCGCTCGCTGCGCAAGCCGGAGCCCTACAAGGGCAAGGGCGTGCGCTATGAAGGGGAATATGTGAGAATGAAGGAAGGGAAGAAGAAATAGCTTAAATCCTGTGAGCCGCGTAAGCGGCTGCACAGGATCATGTAAAACTATTAAAAATGAAAGGATCCTGCGCAACTGCTCCGCAGTTCGCAGGATTGATGGAAATATGACCCAATCCGTAAAATCCAAAGCCCTGTTCGCCCGCCGCAAGCAGCGCGTGCGCACGCACATCAAGAAGCATGGCCGTGTGCGCCTCAGCGTGTTCCGTTCGGGCAAGCATATCTATGCCCAGCTGATCGACGACGGCAAGGGCGTCACGCTCGCCGCCGCCTCGTCGCTGGAAAAGGGCAAAAAAGGCAAAGCGGGCGCTACCATCGAATCGGCCAAGGCTGTGGGCGAAGCGATCGCCAAGGCAGCGCAGAAAGCCAACGTCAAAGAAGTCGTGTTCGACCGCGGCGGCTACCTCTTCCACGGGCGCGTCAAGGCGCTGGCGGACGCGGCGCGCGCCGGCGGATTATCATTCTAACGGAGAAATAAAATGGCACGTGAACAACGCAACGAAGAACGCAAAGACCGTGAAGGCAGCGAGCTGATCGACAAATTAGTGTCGATCAACCGCGTCGCCAAGGTGGTGAAGGGCGGTCGGCGCTTCGGTTTCGCGGCGCTGGTCGTCGTCGGCGACGGCAAGGGCAAGGTCGGCTACGGCTCGGGCAAGGCCAAGGAAGTCTCCGACGCCATGCGCAAGGCGCTCGACGACGCCAAGAAAAAAATGGTGCGCATCCCGCTACGCGAAGGCCGCACGCTGCACCACGATCTCTATGGCCGCTTCGGCGCCGGAAAAGTCATCATCCGCACCGCGCCCGTCGGCACCGGCATTATCGCCGGCGGCCCGATGCGTGCCGTGTTCGAGGCACTGGGCGTGCAGGATGTCGTCGCCAAGTCGGTCGGCACCAGCAACCCGCACAACATGCTCAAAGCCACCTTCAACGCGCTGCACGACATGCGCTCGCCACGCGCGGTGGCCGCCAAGCGCGGCAAAAAAGTCGGCGAAATCGTCGAACGCCGCGAGGGCAAACCGGCGGAGGAGAATAATAATAAGGAGAAGAAAGCCTAGGCGTCGTCGCCCGAATCGCTCTTGCGATTCTAGGGCGAACTAGAAACTGGATCCCCCTAGAATTTTGCAAGGGCAAAATTCGGAGGATGACGGAAATTGATAATAAAGGAATGCAGTATGACAAGTGAAGCAGCAAAAAAAGAAACCAAGCCGAAAACGGCAAAGCCCGTTGCGGAAAAACCCGCACCGAAAAAACCTGAGGTAAAAAAAGCTCCCTCCGGTGCAACGGTAAAGATAACGCAAACCACCGGCAGCATCGCGCGCCGCTGGGACCAGGAAGCGACGCTGATCGGGTTGGGCCTGAACAAGCGCCATAAGACGCGCGTGCTGCAGGATACGCCGGAAGTGCGCGGCATGATTTATAAGGTACGGCATTTGGTGAAGGTGGAGGCAGTTCAATGAGCAAACTCAAGCCCGTTCCTCCTGCATTTGAAGTGGTTTTCAGTGGAATTGAAAAACCGTTAAACACACGTTCTGTTCGTGGCGGAACATTTGCTGAACAGTTGGCAGCGGGACACATGGAAGATGCCTACCTACACCTGAAATATTCCGAGCGTGTTAGCGGGATTGATATAGATAAGGTACTGGCGCCATTGAGGGATGCTTTAGAAAATATCTACGAAAGAATTAGTTTAACATATCATATGGGTACCATAATGTCAGCCGCGCAGCCAGGTCAAAAGCCATTGGGTTCTATGGTTGAAACATTTGATGAGGCCATAAGATTACGGCTAGACCGCTATTTCCCAAAAGAACAAGTAAGAGCACGAGGATAATTTTATGCAACTCAACGAACTCAAATCCAATCCCGGCTCGCACCATCGCAAGATGCGCGTGGGTCGCGGCATCGGCAGCGGCAAGGGCAAAACCTGCGGCCGCGGCGGCAAAGGACAAACCGCGCGCACCGGCGTGCGCATCAACGGCTTCGAGGGCGGCCAGACGCCGATCCATCGCCGCCTGCCCAAGCGCGGCTTCAACAACCCGACGCGCAAGGAAATCGCCACCGTCAATCTCGGCGCCATCGAAAAAGCCATCACCGCAGGCAAACTCGACGCCAAGAAGGACATCAACCTGGACGCGCTGAAAGCCGCCGGATTGCTGCGCAAAAATGCTTCGGAAGTCAAACTGCTGGCCAAGGGCGAACTGAAAGCTAAGATTTCGCTGCACGTCAATTTTGCGTCTGAAGGCGCGAAGGCTGCGGTGGAGAAGGCGGGTGGCAGTGTCGTCATGAGTCATGGGTCATGAGTCATGGGGTTCAAGCGATTCACTCATGACCAATGACCAAAAACCCATGACCCACTTATGACCACCTCCGCCGCTGAACGTCTCGCCGCCAACATGAATTTCGGGGTGTTCTCGCGCGCCACCGACCTGAAGAAGCGCCTGTGGTTTTTGCTGGGCGCGCTCATCGTCTGCCGCATCGGCACCTACATCCCCGTCCCCGGCATCGACCCGCACATCCTGGCCGAAATCTACGCCAAGCAGCAGGGCGGCGTGCTCGGCGTGTTCAACATGTTCACCGGCGGCGCGCTGTCGCGCATGAGCATTTTCGCGCTGGCCGTCATGCCCTATATCTCCTCCTCCATCATCATCCAGATCCTGACCGTCGCCGTGCCGCACCTGGCCACACTCAAAAAAGAAGGCGCGGCGGGCTACCGCAAGATCAACCAATATACGCGCTACGGCACGGTGGTGCTGGCCGCATTCCAGGGTTACGGCATCGCGGTGGGCCTGCAGGGCATGAGCGGTGCGCACGGCTCGGCGGTGATCGACCCCGGCGCGTTTTTCCTGTTCACCACGACGATAACGCTGGCCGGCGGCACGCTGTTTTTAATGTGGCTGGGTGAGCAGATCACGGCGCGCGGCATCGGCAACGGCATCTCGATGATCATCTTCACCGGCATCATCGCCAACCTGCCCAACGCCATCGGCCGGACATTGGAATTAGGCCGCACCGGCGTCATCTCGACGCCGTTCATTTTCCTGATTATTATCATCGTGCTGGGCTTGATCGCCTTCATCGTCTTCATGGAGCGCGCCCAGCGCCGCATCGTCGTGCAATACCCCAAACGCCAGCAGGGCAATAAAATGTTCGGCGGCGAAGCGACGCACATGCCGCTGAAACTCAACACCTCCGGTGTCATCCCGCCCATCTTCGCCAGCTCGATTCTGCTGTTTCCGCTCACCATCGCCAGCTTCCATGCTAACGGCGGCACCGGCATCCTCGCCACCCTGAGCAGCTATCTCGCGCACGGCCAGCCGCTCTACATCGCCTGCTACGTCGCACTCATCGTGTTTTTCAGCTTCTTCTACACCTCCATCGTGTTCAACCCGGCCGAAAAAGCCGACGACCTCAAAAAAGGCGGCGGCTTCATCGCCGGCATCCGCCCCGGCCAGCAGACGGCGGAATATCTCGATTACGTGCTGACGCGGTTAACCGCGGTGGGCGCGCTTTACATCGCCCTGGTCTGCGCCATGCCGGAACTCTTCGTCGCTAAATATTCCGTGCCGTTCCAGCTCGGTGGCACCGGCCTCATGATCGTCGTCAACGTCACCATCGATTTCGTGACGCAGGTGCAGTCGCATCTCTTCGCGCACCAATATGAGGGCTTGATCAAAAAAGCGAAGCTGAAAGGGAGACTCAAATGAAGATCATTCTTTTAGGGCCGCCGGGCGCCGGCAAAGGCACGCAAGCGGATATTCTCAGGAAGAAGCTCAACATCGGCAAAATCGCTACCGGCGACATGCTGCGTGAGGCAGTGGCATCCGGCACGCCGCTGGGCAAGCAGGTGCAGGACATCATGGCCAAGGGCCATCTCGTGCCCGACAAAACGATGATCGATGTGCTGTTCGGCCGCATCCACAAGGCGGATTGCGCGCTGGGCTTTGTCCTCGACGGCTTTCCGCGCACGCTGGCGCAGGCCGAGGCGCTCGATAGGGCACTGGCCTTTGAGGACGCCGCTATCGACCGCGTCATCGAGTTAAAGGTGGATGACGAAAAGCTGATGAAGCGCATTGTCGGCCGCTATGCCTGCGCCAAATGCGGCGCCGGCTATCACGACAGCTTCAAGCGCCCGATGCAGGCGGGCGTGTGCGACGCCTGCGGCAGCAAGGAATTTATCCGTCGCGAGGATGACAAGGCGCAGACGGTGGCCAAGCGTCTGGAGACCTACCATATGCAGACCGAGCCGCTGCTCCCCTATTACCGCGTGCAAGGTAAGCTACTGAGTGTCGACGGCATGGCGGAGATCGAGGAAGTAGCCCGGCAGATCGACGAAGTGATGGGAATGGGTAAAAAAAATGCGAAAAACAGTTGACGCGGCCGTAAATATGACTAAAATCCCCATTCCTTTTAACAAAATCGGGATTGGGGATTAGGGATTAGGGATTGGAAAATAATGATTTTTTCCCAATCCCCAATCCCCAATCCCCATCCCCTAAAAAGAGGTTTCTGTGGCTCGTATCGCTGGCGTAAATATTCCCTCGGCCAAACGGCTCGACATCGCGCTGACCTATATTCACGGCATCGGCCACGTCAAGGCCGCCGAAATCTGCAAAAAGGCCGATCTGGGAGCGGAAAAACGCGTGCATCAGCTGACCGAATCGGAAGTCAGCCGCCTGCGCGAAATCATCGACCGCGACTACACGGTCGAGGGCGACCTGCGCCGCGAAGTGTCGATGAACATCAAGCGCCTGGTCGATCTCGGCTGCTACCGCGGCCTGCGCCACCGCAAAAAACTGCCCACCCGCGGCCAGCGCACGCATACTAATGCGAGAACCCGCAAGGGCAAGGCAAAGCCGATTGCGGGCAAGAAGATAGTTACGAAGTAAAATTGGATGTGGGGATGTGGAAGGATGTGGAGATGTGGGGAATAAGAAAGATTTTTTCTTTCTCCACATCCCCACATCTCCATCTCCCCACATCCCTCTAGGAGTTTAGAATGGCCAAAGAAGCAACCGCAACCAAAGACGCCGCCGCCCCCGCCGCCGGTCCGGCGAAAATTAAAAAGAAAGAGCGCAAGAACATCACCACCGGCGTGGCGCATGTCAACGCCTCGTTCAACAACACCATCGTCACCATTACGGACACGCAGGGCAACACCGTGGCATGGTCGTCGGCCGGGCATCACGGTTTCAAAGGCTCGCGCAAATCGACGCCTTACGCCGCGCAGGTCACAGCCGAGAGTGCCGGAAAGAAAGCGCAGGAGCACGGCATGAAAACGCTGGCGGTCCTGGTCAAAGGCCCCGGCTCCGGCCGCGAATCGGCCCTGCGCGCGCTGCAGGCGGTAGGTTTCCAGGTCACGTCG
This sequence comes from Alphaproteobacteria bacterium, assembly GCA_013288305.1. GTDB lineage: Bacteria > Pseudomonadota > Alphaproteobacteria > Rickettsiales > SXRF01 > JABDCD01. The sequence goes on from JABDCD010000001.1 coordinate 47,707, forward strand.
ATTAAAGACGTCACTCCCGTGCCGCATAACGGTTGTCGGCCGCCGAAAAGACGGAGAGTTTAAGAAGACGTACCCGGTACACGGTACTCGGTACCCGGTGAAGATTTTGAGTACCGTGTACTGAGTACCATGTACGACTTAATTTTAGGAGCAAACATGTTAGCAAAAAACTGGCAAGACCTGATCAAACCGTCGAAGCTCGATATCGCGGCTTCCAAAAGCAACCCGCGCCAGGCGACGATTGTGGCCGAGCCGCTGGAGCGTGGCTTCGGCCATACGCTGGGCGTGGCGCTGCGCCGCATCTTGCTGTCGTCGCTGCAGGGCGCGGCCGTGACCTCGGTCAAAATCGAGGGCGTGCTGCATGAATTCTCATCCGTCCCCGGCGTGCGCGAGGACGTCACCGACATCATCCTCAACATCAAGGAACTGCGCCTCAAGGCCGGAAGCGGCGACAAAAAGCGCATCACGCTCACCGCCAGCGGCCCCGGCGAAGTCAAGGCCGGCGCCATCGACGGCGATGTCGAGATCATCAACAAGGATCACGTCATCTGCACGCTCGACAAGGGCGCCAAGCTTAACATGGAAATGACCGTCGAAACCGGCAAGGGCTACGTCCGCGCCAGCAAGCAGAGCGACGCCGCCATCGGCCTCATCCCGGTCGATGCGCTGTTCTCGCCCGTGGTCAAGGTATCGTACAAGGTCGACAACGCCCGCGTCGGCCAGATCACCGACTACGACAAACTGTCGATGACAGTCGAAACCGACGGCTCGATGACGGCCGAGGACGCCGTGGCGCTGGCCGCACGCATCCTGCAGGATCAGCTGCAGCTCTTCATCAACTTCGAGGAATCGAAGCTGGAGAAAAAAGAAGAAGCCAAGCCCGAGCTGCCCTTCAGCCCGTACCTGCTCAAGAAGGTCTACGACCTCGACGAGCTTTCCGTGCGCGCTACCAACTGCCTCAAGAACGACAATATCGTCTATGTCGGCGACCTCGTGCAGAAGACCGAAAGCGAAATGCTCAAGACGCCCAATTTCGGCCGCAAATCGCTCAACGAAATCAAGGAAAAACTGGCCAAGATCGGCCTCAAGTTCGGCATGGAAGTCACCGGCTGGCCGCCCGAGAATATTGAGGAGTTGGCGAGGAAGTATGAGGATCCGTATTGAGTATAAATCCTGTGAGCCGTAAGGCTGCACAGGATCCTGCGCAATCGCTTGGCGCTTCGCAGGATTTGAACTAGGAGAAATAAAATGCGCCATCAAATGAGCGGCCGTAAACTCGGCAGAAAAAGCGGCCATCGCAAGGCGATGTTCATGAACCTCGCGCAGGCGCTGATCAAGCACGAGCAGATTTCGACCACCCTGCCCAAGGCCAAGGATCTCAAGCCCGTCGCGGAAAAGCTGGTGACGCTGGCCAAGCGCGGCGGCTTACATGCCCGCCGCCAGGTGCTGGCGACGCTCAAGGATGCGGCGCTCACCGAAAAATTATTCTCCACCCTCGCCGAGCGTTATAAAACGCGGCAAGGCGGCTATACCCGCGTGCTCAAGGCCGGTTTCCGCTACGGCGACAAGGCGCCGATGGCCATCATCGAATTCGTCGACCGCGACGAATCCGCCAAGGGCAAGGATTCCGGGCCGGTTGAGACTGCGCCGGCTGAACCCGTCACGCTCGGACTCAAGACGGATACGGATAAGCCGGCTAAAACCAAGAAAGCAAAAGCAGCATAATTTTCTTGTCATTCCCGCGAAGGCAGGAATCCAGCAAAAGCGCCATGGGCGCGGTATAGAATTCTTCTGCGCCGCAGACGCGGCGCGCTGGATTCCCGTTTTCACGGGAATGACAGGGTTTGACATTTGCCCTTTGACATTTGATGATTGCCTATGAATTTCCTCCCCCTCATGTACGTCGCCATCGGCGGGGCGTTCGGCTCAATGTGCCGCTATGTGGTCGGCGTCTGGGTCGGCGTGGTCAACCCCACCGGCTTTCCCTTCGGGACGCTCGTCATCAATGTCAGCGGCTCGTTCCTGATGGGGGTGTGGATCGGCGTCATGGTGCTGGTGCTGCCGGAAAAATCGAAGGACATGCACCTGCTGATGGCCATCGGCGTGCTCGGCGGCTATACAACCTTTTCCACCTTCTCGCTCGAATCCTACCTGCTCATCGAAAAAGGCCTGTGGCTGCAGGCGGCGGCCTATATCTTCGGTTCGGTCATCGTCTCCATCGCCGCTTTGTTCGCCGGCATGTGGCTGATGCGTTCGCTCAATGGATAAAATTATTATCACTGAAGCCGACGGCGGCATCCGCCTCGACCGCTGGTTCAAGCGCCATTATCCCGGACTGCAACATGCGTGGCTCGAAAAAAACCTGCGCAAGGGATTGATTCGCGTGGGCGGCAAAAAAGCGAAATCGTCAGACCGGGTAGAAATAGGGCAGGTGGTAGATATCAAATGCCCGATGCCGGATGTCACAAAAAATTCCCCGAATCCTGAATCCCGAATCCTGAATCCTGATGACATCCGCATGATCCAAAATGCCGTCCTCTATAAAGACGCCAACCTCATCGTCCTGGGCAAGCCATACGGCCTGGCGGTGCAGGGCGGCAGCAAAATCGTCAAAAGCATCGACGGAATGCTCGACGCCCTGCGCGACGGCGGCAAGGAACGCCCCAAGCTCGTCCACCGCCTCGACCGCGACACCAGCGGCTGCCTGGTGCTGGCGCGCAGTGCCAAAGTCGCCACGGCCATCATGCATCTTTTTTCCTCCCGCCGCGTCGAAAAAACTTATTGGGCGCTGGTCAATAACGCGCCGCTGCCGCCGGAGGGCGTCATCAACCTGCCGCTCTTAAAAAAAGAAAATCCCAAAGCCAGCGGACGTGCTGGCGGCCCCGAAGGAAGGGACTACGAAATCGTGCAGGTCAACGAGGAAGGCCAGAAAGCGACCACCGAATACCGCGTCATCGACCAGCTCGCGCGCAAATTCGCGCTGGTCGAGATGAAGCCGCTCACCGGCCGTATGCACCAGCTGCGCGTCCATATGTCGGCCATCGGCTGCCCCATCGTCGGCGATCACAAATATGGCGGCGGCACCGAAGACGCCCGTTCGCTGGGCGTCGAAAACATCCTGCATCTTCATGCGCGGCGCATCGTCATCCCGGCCTTGCCTGGCGGCAAGAAAGTCGATGTCCTGGCACCGCTGCCCGACCATATGCGGCGCAGTTTCAAAGCACTGGGGCTGGACGTTCCGAAGAAATGAAACCTATGACACAAACCGTATACATAAATGGCAAAACCCTGGTAACGCCCGGCAAGCAGCCTTTGGCCGTGCCGACGCAAGCGCTGGCCGAGGCGATTGCCGCCGAGTGGCAGGCGCACAAAAAATTCAATCCGGGCAAAATGCCCCTCACCACCCTTGCCTATACCGCCATCGACCGCATATGCGGCCATGAAGCGCAGATTATCGAAGCCCTGCTCGTCTATGTCGATACCGATACGCTGAGTTACCGCGCCAGCGGCTCGGAAAAACTGTACCGACAGCAGGAAGCCCAGTGGAACCCCATCCTCGCCTGGGCGGAGAAAAAATTCGGCGCTGCATGGGAAACCACCACCGGCGTCATGCCGCTGGAACAACCGCCGTCGCTGCATAAAGCCCTACAAACCTGCTTGCAAAAAATGAACGCCATGCAGCTTTCGGCGGCCTGCCTGCTCGCCTCCGGCCTGTCGTCGCTGGCGCTGGCGCTGGCGGTGCTGGAAAAACATGTGGACGCCGCCGAAGCCTTCCGCCTATCCAGGCTCGAAGAAGACGCCCAGGCCGAGCAATGGGGCCGCGATCCCGAGACGCAGCAGCGCGCCCGGCGTTTACGGGAGGAAGTGTTAACGGCGGAACGTTTTTTAGGCTTGCTTGAGGGGCCATAAATTGCTTACCTTCCTCCTGAACTTCGAGGGACAAAACCTATGGCTCTGATCCGAAAAAAATCGTCTCCCGCCGATGCGTCGCCGGAGGCGTCCAAAGGCAGCAAGCCGGTGCGCAGCAGCACCATCATCGGCGAGCTTGAGCATAAGCGCGACCGCGCCCGCGAAGGCGGCGGGCAGGCGCGCGTCGAGGCGCAGCACAGCAAGGGCAAGCTCACCGCGCGCGAGCGGCTGGAAGTGCTGCTCGATCCCGATTCCTTCGAGGAATACGACATGTTCGTCGAGCATCGCTGCACTCATTTCGGCATGGAAGCCAACAAAACCCCGGGCGACGGCTGCGTCACCGGCCACGGCACCATCAATGGCCGCCTCGCCTTCGTCTACAGCCAGGATTTTACCGTCTTCGGCGGCAGCTTGTCGGAAACCAACGCGCTTAAAATCTGCAAAATCCTCGACATGGCGATGAAAACCGGCGCGCCGGTCATCGGCCTGTGCGATTCCGGCGGCGCGCGCATCCAGGAAGGCGTCGATTCGCTCGGCGGCTATGCCGAAATTTTCCAGAGAAATGTTCTGGCCAGCGGCGTCATCCCGCAGATTTCCGTCATCATGGGGCCCTGCGCCGGCGGCGCAGTCTATTCCCCGGCGCTGACCGATTTCATCGTCATGGTGCGCGGCACCAGCTATATGTTCGTCACCGGCCCCGAGGTCGTAAAGACCGTCACTCATGAAATCGTAACGCAGGAACAACTCGGCGGCGCCGATACGCATACGCATAAAACCGGCGTCGCCGATCTCGCCTATGCCAACGACATCGAGGCGCTGCTGCAGACGCGCCGCATGTTCAATTTCCTGCCGCTGTCGAATAAATCCGGCGTGCCGGTGCGCCCGACCAGCGACCCCGCCGACCGCATCGAAATGTCGCTCAACACCCTGGTGCCGGAAAACGCCAACCGCGCCTACAACATGAAGGAGCTGATCGAGCGCGTCGCCGACGAGGGGGATTTTTTCGAGATACAGCCGGATTACGCCAAGAACATCATCACCGGCTTCGGCCGCATGGAAGGCCACACGGTGGGCTTCGTCGCCAACCAGCCGATGCAACTCGCCGGCTGCCTCGACATCGACTCGGCGCGCAAAGGCGCGCGCTTCGTGCGTTTCTGCGACGCCTTCAACATCCCCATCGTCACCTTCGTCGATGTGCCGGGCTTCATGCCGGGGACGTACCAGGAACATAACGGCATCATCAAGCACGGCGCGAAATTATTATACGCCTACGCCGAAGCGACCGTGCCCAAAATCACCGTCATCACCCGCAAAGCCTATGGCGGCGCCTATGACGTCATGAGTTCCAAGCATCTGCGCGGCGACCTGAATTACGCCTGGCCCAGCGCCGAAATCGCTGTGATGGGCCCCAAAGGCGCCGTCGAAATCATCTTCCGCGGCAAGTTCAAAAGCGAAGAAGAAGAGCAGAAGCTGATCGACGACTACCGTGCCAAGTTCGCCAGCCCCTTCGTCGCCGCCAGCCGCGGCTTCATCGACGACGTCATCCGCCCGCAAAACACCCGCTGGCGCATCTGCCGGTCGCTCGCCGTCCTGCGCGACAAGGACGTCAAAAATCCGTGGAAGAAGCATGACAATTTGCCGTTGTGAGGCCAAATAAAATGCAGACAGTTGAAACCGGAATCTCGTATGACGAAACTCCTTGCGTTGCCTGACGCTAATGTGTATAATGAATATAATCTATACACATAAACAGAGAATACATTATGCGCACCAATATCATCGTCAATGACCGTCTGATGAAACAGGCCATGCAGCTATCCGGTCTGCATACCAAAAAATCGGTGGTGGAGGAAAGCCTCAAGCTTTTCGTGCAAATGCAGAAGCAAAAAAAGCTTTCCGCGTGGTTCAGAATACGTGGCAGGCAAAAGAGCGGACAGCCTTTGCCACAACCAGATCGGCTTTTGGCGCTTGCCGGGTCCATTAGTGATGAGGACGCTAATGGTATGATGCGCGTTATTTATGAAGATCGTTCTGCGGATTGGGATGCGCGTACGTGACGGGCTGCATCCTTGATAGCGATGTGCTCATCCAGTTGCTTCGTAAAGACGCGAAAGCTGTCGGCGATATTGCATCTATCCCCATCCCGGCGCGCCACACCACTATCATTACCTGCTCTGAATTATTGTACGGCGCCTATAATTCCGCCGCTGTGGAAAGAAATCTTGCTGTTACGCACCAGCTATTGAATGAATTAACCATCTTGCCGCTAACTTACGAATGCTGCGAACAATACGGCGCGTTAAAAGCGTTGCTTCGCAAGCGGGGCATCACCATCGGCGACAAGGACTTATTGATTGCCGCTATTGCCGTCAGCCATAATCTTCCGATTTTTACTTATAATCTGCGTGACTTTGGGCGCGTTCCCGGCTTAAAGTTGCACCCGTTATCACGCTAAGAGGGACATAAGCCATGTTCTCTAAAATCCTCATCGCCAATCGCGGCGAAATCGCCGTGCGCATCATGCGCACGTGCAAGAAGATGGGCATCCGCACAGTGGCGGTGTATTCTGAGGCCGACACCAACGCGCTGCATGTGCGCGAGGCTGACGAGGCGATTTACATCGGCCCCAGCCCATCGATCAAAAGTTACCTCAACATCGACAGCCTTCTCTCCGCCATCGACCATAGCGGCGCCGAGGCGGTGCATCCCGGCTACGGATTTTTGTCGGAGAACGGCGAGTTCGCCCGCCGCCTGGAGCACGCCGGTATCACGCTGATCGGCCCCAGCGCCGAGGCCATACGCCTGATGGGCGACAAGATCGAATCGAAAAAAATCGCCATCAAGGCTGGAGTGTCCAGCGTCCCCGGCACGCTCGACGTCGTGACCTCCGACGAAGAAGCCAAACGCATCGTCAAGGAAATCGGCTTCCCGGTAATGATCAAAGCGGCGGCCGGCGGCGGCGGCAAGGGGATGCGCGTCGCCCGCAACGAAAAAGAATTGCATGACGGCCTCATTTCTTCCGCCTCCGAGGCAACGTCGAGCTTCAAGGATGGCCGCGTTTTCATCGAGCGCTTCTTCGAAAATCCGCGCCACATCGAAATCCAGGTGCTGGGCGACAAGCACGGCCACACGCTGTGGCTGGGCGAACGCGAATGCTCCATCCAGCGCCGCCACCAGAAGGTGATCGAGGAAGCGCCGAGCAGTTTCCTCGACGACAAAACCCGCAAGGCCATGGGCGAACAGGCCGTGTCGCTGGCCAAGGAGGTCGGCTATTATTCCGCCGGCACCGTCGAATTCATCATGGATCAGGACAAGCGCTTTTATTTCCTCGAAATGAATACGCGCCTGCAGGTCGAACACCGCGTCACCGAACTCGTCACCGGCATCGACTTGGTCGAGCAGATGATCCGCGTCGCCGCCGGGGAGGAACTTTCCTTCACCCAGAAGGACGTCAAGCTGCACGGCTCGGCGCTGGAAGCCCGCATCTACGCCGAGGATCCGCGCCGCGCCTTCCTGCCCTCCACCGGCCGCATCACACGCTACCTGGAACCGGAAAACATGGAAAACGTGCTCATCGACACCGGCATTTACGAAGGCGGCGAAGCCAGCATGTTCTACGACCCCATGGTGGCCAAAGTCTGTTCCTACGGCGAAACGCGCGACGAGGCCATCGAGACGCTGAAGGAAGCGCTGTCGGCCTTCATCATCGAGGGCATCTCGCATAATGCCAGCTTCCTCGAAGCCATTCTCGCCCACCCGCGCTTCGCCGCCGGCGACATCTCGACCAATTTCATCGAGCAGGAATATCCCGGCGGCTTCATCGGCGCCGAGATGACCAGCGAAAGCACGAAAGTATTTCTCGGCACGGCGATCACCGTTTTCCTGCGCGACGCCGAGCGCGCCGCCCGCATCAGCCAGCAATTGCCCGGCCGCGAACGCGCCATCGGTGCGCACTGGGTCGCCAATGTCGACGGCGAGGATTACCCGGTCTATGTCCGCCACGACCAGGACCAGGGCTATTTCATCACCCACAACCGCAAGCTGATCTCGGTGAAAAGCGCGTGGAAGCTGGGCCGCCGCCTGTTCCAGGCCACCGTCAACGGCAAGCCGGTCAGCGTGCAGATCAAGCATCTCGAAGAGGGCTACGTGCTGACCTACGGCGGCTCCGACGTGACGGTACGCGTGCGCACGCCGCGCGTCGCCGAGCTGGCGCAGTTCATGCCCAAGCCGCAGGACCAGGGCAAAAAGAAAAACCTCGTCGCCCCCATCGCCGGCCTCATCGTCAGCATGAAGGTGAAGCAGGGCGAGCCGGTCAAAGCCGGGCAGGAGCTGGTGGTGATCGAGGCAATGAAAATGGAAAACGTCATCTACGCCGACCGCGACACCACGGTAGAAAAAATCTGCGTCGCCGACCGCGACAGCGTGCAGGTCGACCAGGTGCTGATAGAGTTCGCGGCGTGAACCATGGCTGACGTTGCGGTGAAAATCGATTCTTCAACAGAGGCTCAGAATCCAGGGTCTGAATCCGAATCGCCTATCTATAGTACAGGCGTTCTGCCCTATCAGGCGCTCAAGGAGATGGTGAAGAGCGGCGAAATTAAGACGGAAATTCTTACTGAAATTATTGAAGATCAGATTCAACCCGCCAGCATCGACTTGCGATTGGGACATTTTGCCTATCCTGTAGATACCAGTTTTCTTCCGGGGTCAGGTATAAAAGTACTGGAAAAAATGCGACAACTGGATGAGCGCTTTGACGATTTTAAAATCGACCTGAGATCGGGCGCGGTTCTTGAAAGAGGAAGGGTATATGTCATTCCTCTTTTGGAAGAGGTCAATTTAAAGAGCAGTATGAAAAGTGAAATGCGGGGATTTGCCAATCCCAAAAGCTCCACGGGCAGGCTCGATATTCTTACGCGTTTGATCACTGATGAAGGCACTAAGTTTGACCAGGTAAGAAGTGGCTACGAAGGAAAACTCTATGTTGAAGTGGCGCCACGCAGCTTCAGTATTATTGTTAAAACGGGCACCTGCCTCAACCAATTGCGATTTCGTCGTACCCGAGGTGCTGAATTACAGGCTATTACCTCGGAGAAATGGAAAAGCCTTCTCGAAAGTGGGCAAATTGCCTACACCCAAGATAACCAAAAACAGTCTAGTGAAGAGACCGGGAAGCTACGCTTTACTATTGATTTGCAAGGATCGGGGGCGGAAGGGGAGATTGTTGGATGGCGAGCCAAAAAACATGCTAAACGCATTGATCTGGCAAAAATCAACCATTACGACCCGCTCGATTTTTGGGAGCCTATCTGCTTCCACAAAAGCGCCTCACTTATCCTCGACCCGGATGAATTCTATATTTTGATGACCAAGGAAGCCATCGCCGTGCCGCCCGATTATGCTGCCGAGATGCTGCCGTACGACACCCGCGCTGGCGAATTCCGCGTACATTACGCCGGGTTTTTCGATCCCGGCTTCGGCTGGGACGCCCTCACTGGCAAGGCGGGTAGCAGCCGCGGCGTCCTCGAAGTCCGTTCGCACGAAGTGCCGTTTTTATTGGAGCACGGCCAAACCGTTGGTTGGCTGCGCTATGAACGCATGATGGCCTGCCCGGATAAACCTTATGGTCAGGGCATTAGCTCAAATTACCAGAACCAAACGCTCAAACTCGCCAAGCAGTTCCGGGCGATGAGCGCCTAGTGGATACGCGCCGGCTCCGGCTTATATTCTTTTAGAATGGCGCCGTATAGCTCGCTGCCCAGTAACTCTTTCATACGCTTTGACCGCTCATATTGCCTGATCAGTTTTTCATGCCCCCTGGGATCGTTCTTGGGATTAGGAAGGTCATAGCTGGTTGCTTTTACAGTCTCCAGTTTTTCATTCAGCAATCTATCCTCCAGCGCCTTATGGGCAAAACAAGGCTTGCCGCCGTCCCTGTCGCGCCCGCGCACGGCATCGACGAGCGCCGCCATGCTGACAGCCATGCTGACAAAAGGATCGGCATCCACGCCGGGAAGGCGATTTTCGATACGGGTTTGATCGAACACTTCTTGCGGATGATTGGCGCCGTAGGCTTTTACGATGCGTACGGAAATGGGAAGCCTGCCGCGATTATTCTTGGCATCTTCATATCTGTTGTGACCTGTGCTGATCCCAATGCCGTTAGGTGTGGAATTATTGGCATGGATGCGCCATAGCGATTCCTCCGTTGGCAGCATTGAAATGGCTGCTTCGTTTTGCACTTCGAGCAAAGCATGGGCGCAGCGATACAGCAGATCATGATCAGTGCCGAAGACATTGCGGTTTTTATCGTCATACAGGCTGACATTGATGTGTAGCGCCGAAGTCAGGTCGCCGTAATTCTCATATTTTGTATTGGACTTTTTGGCGATCTCGCTGCCTCGATAGGGACGGACGCTGAAATTGGGCTCTATGTAAGGCGCTCTGTCATTGCTGATTTGCGTCAGGCAGGTAGTATGGAGAAGCGCATCTTTCAGCGCCTGTTTTTTAAGCAGGTGAGTAACGTGGGCTACCGCTTCGGGCCTGAAGGCCGCGCTGTTGAATCCCTGCTTTCGATCTGCCGGCTCGGCAATATTGATTTCGTATTGCTCCGGAACCATGGGCTGGCTGCGCCCCGGCAATCCAAGCCCGCCTATCGCCTCGTAACCTGTTTTTTCAAGATATTTTTTTCCATCCGCCAGTGTATCTATAAGCATTTGATTGAGACCGGGTAAATAAATCCGGCGGGCTATGGGTCTTTTATGCTCGTCTTCAGCCATGAATTCCAGCTCGATAGCCGAACGCACATATAGGCCGCGCGCCGCCAATTCTTTCTTATATTCGCCAATGCGCTTCAGCGCTGTTTTTTGCAGCTCCGTTAAATTCGAAAAATCGATGTCGCGGGTTTTTGCCATGGTATCTATGATCTTAGGCTATGATTATTAATATATCTTTTTATTCGTAAAATATATCGCCTTTTCCCCTTCCTGGCCATTTCTACTGCTCTTATACTCATCCTTGAATGACCACCACCGCTGGCCGGAATGATTAACTAAACATTAAAAAAGTCAAAAAATGTCAAGAAAATTGAGAACAAAACAGATAAAAGCGGCACGGCTGGTATTGGAAAATTACTCCGCTAATGGCATCGCGCGTGAACTTAAAATACGCCCGGAAACACTATCGCGTTGGAAAAAACTTCCCGCTTTTAAGAAAATAATAGAACAGGTTACGCAAAGTGAACTGGAGGAGGCGCGTTGTCAATTTGTGCATCTGGTCGATGCTTCGTTAGCGGCATTATGGTCGGTTGTCAAAGGGAGGCATTGCGATCCGGTTCGCCTCAAAGCCGCTTTAAGCGTGCTCAAACTGGCCGGAATCGAGCGCATTTCGGTGCCCAACGTGTCCGAAACGGTGGATAACGCGCCCAAACAGGAGCAAAACGCGCCCGCAAGCGCGGCACCTAATGAAACGCCCGGCCAAACTCCTCCCGCAGCATCCTGTCGAATGTTGTGAGCGAAACATCGGCGCCCAGCGCCTTAAGCGACGTCACGCCCGCGTCGGCAATGCCGCAGGGGACGATGCCGCCGTAATGCGACAGGTCAGGATGGACGTTGACCGAAATGCCATGATACGCCACCCATTTGCGCACGCGGATGCCGATGGCGGCGATTTTGGCTTCCCCAAAATCAGGTATCGGGTATCGGGCATCGGGTATCAGTATTTTTTTTTCTGATTCCTGATTCCCGATTCCTGATTCCCGATTTACCCAAACGCCCACCCGCCCCTCGTGCGTAAACCCTTCCACGCCGAAGCGGGCAAGCGTGGCGATAATCCATTGCTCCAGCGTATGTACGTACGTACGTACGTCGCGCCCGCGCCGGTTGAGATCGAGCATGGCGTAGGCGACGCGCTGGCCGGGGCCGTGATAGGTGAATTGCCCGCCGCGGCCTGAGGGGTAAACCGGAAAGCGGGCATCGAGCAGGTCGGCGGCATTGGCGCTGGTGCCCGCCGTGTAGAGCGGCGGATGCTCCAGCAGCCACACCATCTCCGCCGCCCGCCCGGCCAGAATATCCTCGACCCGCCGCTCCATCGTTTCGACGGCAGCGGGGTAATCGACCGGCGCGGTGGATATTTTCCATTCCAATCCCCCCTCCCCTTGAGGGAGGGGGTTAGAGGGAGGGGACTTTGTTATTATATTCATAGAAAGGAGATTTTTGTAACGCTTGCCAAAAGACGCATATTGGCCTACATAACTCGCTCTTGTCAATAAAGCCCAACGGATATGCGGCCGTGGCGGAATTGGTAGACGCACTACCTTGAGGTGGTAGCGCCGCGAGGCGTGGAAGTTCGAGTCTTCTCGGCCGCACCACCCGTTTCCCCCGCGCCTTTGGCGCGGTTTTGCGAAACGGAGTGTCCGCCGTCGAAGTCCCCCGAAGCCCCTTGGCGTAGGGGGAAGCTATCGAGCGTTTAGCGAGATAGCAAAGGCGGACTGGTAAATCCAGGAAAGAACGCACCTTATCCCGCGATCAGCCTTAAATTCTCCAGCACCTTGGGGTCGGCCGTGTCGTCGTCATAGGTGAATTCGACGTCGTCCTTGGTGCGCACCTTGTCGGTGCGCTTGAACTTGCCGTCGACGAAGGCGCCGTCTTCGATGGTGATGGCTTCGTGCATGATGATGCCCTCGACGTTGCACGACGCGAAAAGCTGCACGATCTTGGCGCGGATCAGCCCGCGGATCTTGCCGTAGGCGAGCACGGTGTTGGCCATGATTTCGCCCTTGATGAAGCTCTGCTCGCGCAGCGTCAGCGTGGTGCAGCGGATATTGCCGTCGAGCGTGCCGTTGAAGTCGATATTGCCCTCGCTGACGATATTGCCCAGGATGCTGACGTCCCGGGTGATGATCGACGGGATGGCGTCTTTCTTGCCGCTGGCGGCGGGGCGGGAAGTCACGGTGGCTTGGGTGGTGCTGTTATTCTTCAGAAACATAATGGCCTGCATCTAAGAAGTTGGCGGGATTCATGGGATGGTCGTGGTAGCGCACTTCGTAATGCAGGTGCGGGCCGGTGCTGCGCCCGGTCGAGCCCTGGATGCCGATGACATCGCCCTTATGCACGGTCTGGCCTTCCTTGACCCGGATTTCGCTCAAATGGCCGTAACGCGTGGTGATGCCGAAGCCGTGGTCGATGTCGACGGCATTGCCGTAAGCGCCGCTGATACCGGCGAAAGCCACCGTGCCCTCGGCCGTGCTGTATATTTTGGAGCCGGTCGGCCCGGCCAGGTCAAGCCCGGAATGAAAAGCGAGATGGCCGGTGAACGGATCGATGCGGTGGCCGAACGGGCTTTGCGGCTCGGCGTCGGCGATGGGCTTGCCTAGCGGCAGGTTGCCCACGATCTGGCGCAGGACGGCCAGCTTGTCGAGATTGCCGTACATGGCGTATTCCTGTGACGACATCGCCGCCGGGATATACGGCCCGCCTTCGGATTTCGCGTTTGCGGCGGGTTTGCCCTCGGTAGCCTGTTTGCCGCCGTTGAGTTCGTGCTTCAAGTCTTCCACCTTGAGGCCGGTCTGGCGGATGACCGATTCGAGATCGCTGATGCGCCCCGACGTTTTATCGCTGACGCGCCGGATGATCGCATCGGTATTGGTTTTGAGCTCCATGACCTTATGTTCGAGAAACGCGATGCGCGCAAACATCTTGTTATGGTCGAGCGACGACAGGGTATACATCGGGTCGCTGAGCGAGGTGACGGTCGGATTGCCGGGCGCGTTGGCGTTGACATTCGTAAGTTCGGAGGTGGGGAACATGGTGTTGAAATTGGTATCGACGCGGGCGCTGGCGACGGAGCGCAGCGTCTGGCGCTGTTCCTTGAGCACGGAGCGCGCCGCCATGAAACTTCCGGTCGAATAGGACGCCCAGCATACGCCGAAGATGAGCAAGGCCAGCGTCACGAACTGCGTTTTTCCGCCGACAGGGAGATGTTTTACTTTGCGTTCGGAGATGATGATGATGTTGCGCTTGGGAAACCAACGCTTGAAATACTCGGCTAAAGCCGCGACGGAAGAAATCATCCGCATAGTTTACCTCAGGTTGTTCAACGCAAATCAGGAAGTTCCCTCCGCCTGGCGCTCAAGCGCCGCTGCGAAAAAACCATCCACCCCGTCTTGGTGCGGGTTTAGCCACAGGTACGAAACCTCATCCGTTTTATCCGTGGCGCTTGTCTTATCCCATATTTTTTTAGCGCAGACAACCCTGAAATTATTTCCGCTTTTTAAGAACTCCGTGATTTGTTTTTCATTTTCATTTTTCAAAATCGAGCACGTCGCGTAAATCAACCGCCCACCGGGCTTCACCAGCCGCGACGCGCTTTGCAGAATGGATTGCTGCAGCGCCAGCACCTCCTCCAAATCTTTTTTTGTGAAGCGCCATTTTAAATCCGGATTGCGCCGCCACGTGCCCGTTCCGCTGCACGGCGCATCGACCAGTACGCGGTCGGCGCTGGCTTTGTGGCGCTTGATGAACGCGTCATGCTCGGAGGTGAGCACATGCGTCTGCACGTTATCGACGCCCGCGCGCCGGAGCCGCTGCACGATCTGCTCCAGCCGTTTTTCCGAATTATCCCAGGCCAGGATGCGCCCTTTATTTTGCATCGCCGCCGCCATCGCCAGCGTCTTGCCGCCTGCACCCGCGCAAAAATCGATGACTTTCATTCCCGGCTTCGCATCGACCAGCAGCGCCACCATCTGCGAGCCTTCGTCCTGCACTTCGAAATGTCCCTGCTTGAACGGCGCCGAGGTAAAAATCGGTCCCCGCTTGGAAAGCCGCAGGCCGATGGGCGACAGTGCCGTCGGCACTGCCTCGAAACCTTCCTTGTGCAGATCGCTCTGTAATTGCTCGCGCGTCGTCTTCAACGTGTTGACGCGCAGGTCGGTCGGCGCCTGCTCATTCAGCGCGAGCAACGCTTTGTCAAAATCATCGCCCAGGCTCTGGCGCAACATGGGTTCCATCCACTCGGGATAATTGAGTCGAATATGCGAAGGCATATTCGACTCATCCCCGCGAAGGGGGGGATCTCGTGCAGCAAGCTCCTCGCAGCGCTTCATCTCCATCGGCGTCAATCTAGGCAGGGAATATTTACTGTCCTGCGTAATCGCATCCAACGCGCTCACCGTATAATCCCTGCGCAGCATCAAAGCAGTCAAGACGATGGCGCGCGCATGAACGGGCGATTTCAGTTTTTCCTTGAGCCACCATTCCAGCGATGCTTTGTGTCGTAAGCACCAATACACCAACTCCCCTACATACGCCCGATCCTTCGAGCCGATATAGCGATGCGATTTGAAATGCTGCTCAAGCAGCTTATCGGCGGGAAAGCGTTTTTCCGACTGCCATGCGATGAAAATCTGTTCGAGCAACTCGATGGCCGATTGAACGCGGGAGCCGGGGGTCATGAGGAGTGCCTTGTGCTTAGTGCTTTGTGCCTTGTAAGAAAATAACGAATTACTAGCCACAAGGCACGAGGCACACTCTTACCCCTCCACCCGATAATTCGGCGCCTCTCTCGTAATCGTAATATCATGCGCATGACTCTCACGCAGCCCGGCGCTGGTAATGCGGATGAACTCGGCATTCTTCTGCATCTGCCCGATAGTGGCGCTGCCGGTATAGCCCATCGCGGCTTTGAGGCCGCCAACCAACTGATGCACGACGCCCGCCACCGGTCCTTTGAACGGCACGCGGCCTTCGACGCCTTCGGGCACCAGCTTTAATTTGTCGGCGATTTCCTGCTGGAAATACCTGTCCGCCGAGCCGCGCGCCATCGCCCCCACGCTGCCCATGCCGCGATAGGTTTTGTAACTGCGCCCCTGGAATAAAATCACTTCGCCCGGACTTTCTTCCGTTCCGGCGAACAACGATCCGATCATGGCGCAGTCGGCACCTGCCGCAATCGCCTTGGCCAAGTCGCCGGAGAATTTGATGCCGCCGTCGGCGATGACCGGCACCTCATATTTGCGCGCGATGCCCACCACGTCCATCACCGCCGTCAACTGCGGCACGCCGACTCCGGCGACGATGCGCGTCGTGCAGATCGACCCCGGCCCGATGCCCACTTTCACCGCGTCCGCTCCCGCTTTGATCAGCGCCTCCGCCCCTTCGGCGGTGGCGATGTTTCCGGCAATCATCTGCGTCTGTTTCGACAGCGCCTTGATGGCACGCACGGCGTCGATGACGCCCTTGCTGTGCCCATGCGCCGTATCGACGACGACGACATCGACCCCGGCGGCGATCAGCGCTTCGGCGCGTTTGATGCCGTCGGCCCCGGTGCCTACCGCGGCGGCGACGCGCAGGCTGCCTTTGCCGTCTTTGCAGGCATGGGGGAAGGCGTGCGCTTTTTCGATGTCCTTGACGGTGATGAGCCCGATGCAACGGAATTTCCCGTCCACCACCAACAGTTTTTCGATGCGGTGCTTGTGCAATAATTTTTTGGCGGCGTCGCGGGAGATACCGGCAGGCGCGGTAACGAGATTATTTCTGGTCATCAGCTCGGCGACCTTCTGTTTGGGGTCGGAGGCGAAGCGCACATCACGGTTGGTAAGGATGCCGACCAGCTTGCCGTTTTTTTCCACCACCGGCACGCCCGAGATGCGGTGCCGCCCCATCAGCGCCAGCGCCTCGGCCAGCGTCGCGCCCGGGTGGATGGTCAAGGGATCGACCACCATGCCCGACTCGAATTTTTTCACTTTCTGCACTTCCGCGGCCTGCTCGGCGATGGTAAGATTCTTGTGGATGCAGCCCATGCCGCCGTGCTGCGCCATGGCGATGGCAAGGCGCGCTTCGGTGACGGTATCCATCGCCGCCGAGATGAGCGGGATGGCGAGCGTGATATTGCGCGTCAGCCGCGCGTGCGTGTCGGCCTGCGCGGGTACGATGTTGCTGGCGCGGGGTTTGAGCAAAACGTCGTCGAAGGTGAGGGCTTGTTCGATGGGCATAACGCGGGCTTTCTCTGTTATGCGGGACATGTCTAGCCGGTTTGCCGGAGGTTGTCATCAGGATTCTGCGGATGCGACATTCCGGCAACGCTATGAGGCGTAGATGATTTTCTCGAAAAAAAATGCTATATAAACGCAATTTTTACTTTATTATGCCTATGATTCTTATTATATAAGAGTCGTTTTGTTAACAATGCATAGGGTGTTTATGATTTTTATCATTACAAAACAAGGATTTAAAAACAGGTTCGTGACGTTTCTCTGCCGCGAGCCTTAGAGTAGCAACATTTTCATAGAATGGACCATACGCGATGAAAAACAACACCTCCGAACCTCCGGGTTCCCGCCTCGAGCTTTCTCCCCAACTGGCAAGACGTTCCAACGTCATCTCCCTACCCACACCTCTTATCAGCGAAGACTATTCGCCCGACCGCAGCTACCGCTCGGTCGACGACATGGTGCATGAGCTGCGCCCGGAAACGCCGGTGCAGTGCCTGCGCCCGGCGACCATCGTGGCCACTGCCAAGCGCTTCTTGAAAGCCTTTCCTGGCGAGGTGATGTACGCCGTCAAAACCAATCCCGACCGCCGCGTGCTGGCCTATCTGGCGCGCGCCGGCGTCACGCATTACGACGTGGCGTCGCTGTCCGAAATCAAGCTGGTGGCCGATGCGCTGCCCGGCGCTGAGATGCATTTCATGCACCCGGTCAAGAGCCGCGAAGCCATTGCTGTCGCTTACGACGAATACGGCATCCGCGACTTTTCGCTCGATACGCATGAGGAGCTGCAAAAAATCCTCGACGTCACCGGTCATGCCACCGACCTCAACCTCTATGTCCGTCTGGCCATTCCCAATGACGGCGCGGCGATGAGCCTGGCCGGGAAATTCGGCGTGCCCCTCGCTGAGGCGGCGGAATTGCTGAAAGCCACACGCGAAGCGGCCTATCATCTGGGCGTATGTTTCCATGTCGGCTCGCAATGCATGAAGCCCGACGCCTATATTTCCGCTGTCCAGCTCGTCGCCGATGTGCTGGCGGAAAGCAACGTCCGCCTCGATATCTTTGATATCGGCGGCGGCTTCCCGTCGATCTATCCGGGCATGACGCCGCCGCCGCTGTCGAACTACATGCGGGCGGTCAAGAAAGCGCTGAAGCTCCATCCCACGCTCGCCGAATGCCAGGTGGTATGCGAACCGGGGCGCGCGCTGGTGGCCGAAGGCGGCTCGGTCGTCGCCCGCGTCGAAGCGCGCAAGGGCAACATGCTCTACATCAACGACGGCATCTACGGCAGCCTGTTCGACGCCGGAACGCCCGGCTTCGTCTTCCCGGTCAAGGCCATGCGCCCGGGCGGCACCTTGTCGCAGGAGCTGGCGGAATTCGGCTTCTTCGGCCCGACCTGCGACAGCCTCGACGCCATGAAAGGCCCGTTCCACCTGCCCAGGGACATCGCCGAAGGCGACTGGATCGAGATCGGCCAGCTCGGTGCCTACGGCGCCACCATGCGCACCAGCTTCAACGGCTTCTACTCCGACCTCACGGTTGAGGTGGCGGACAAGCCGATATTAAGCGTGACGGGTGTCAACTGATTATCCCCGCCGAATGGCGGGGTCCGGTTTTAGCCCCGCCCTAGGGCGGGGCTTAATTTTAGGAGAATGTAATGAAGCAAAACATTAAAGCTGTTGCTAAATCTAACCAGACCCCGCAACAAGTGCGGGGAGTAAAGCACAACCTGCTCACCAACCCCGTCGAGCATATCGACATCACCTCATTCGACGCGCGGCCGATCATCGACCAGATGCGCCGCATGTCGTTCACCTCGCGCGACCTCGCCAAGGCTGCCGAGATTTACAACATGATGCTGGCGGATAAAAAATGCAGCGTCATCCTGACGCTGGCCGGCTCTACCTCTGCGGGCGGCTGCATGAGGCTCTATGCCGACCTTGTGAAGTTCGGCATGGTCGATGCCATCGTGGCAACGGGTGCCTCCATCGTCGATATGGATTTCTTCGAGGCGCTCGGTTTTCGCCACTATCAGGGCAGCCCGTTCGTCGACGACAAAGTCCTGCGCGAAAATTACGTCGACCGCATTTACGACACCTATATCGACGAAGAACAGCTCCAGTCCTGCGACCACACCATCAAAAAAATCGCCGATTCCCTGCCGCCCAAGCCCTATTCCAGCCGCGCCTTCATCCGCGAGATGGGCAGGTGGCTGACTAAAAATTCCAAGAAAAAAGATTCGCTGGTTGAACTTGCATACCGCCATGACGTGCCGATTTTCTGCCCGGCCTTCACCGATTCTTCCGCCGGTTTCGGCCTCGTCGTGCACCAGGCCAAAAATCCCAAAAAGCACATGACCATCGATTCCGTGGCTGATTTCCGCGAGCTGACCGACATTAAAATCAAAGCCGGCACCACCGGCCTGCTCATGATCGGCGGCGGCGTGCCGAAAAATTTTGCGCAGGACACCGTCGTCTGCGCCGAAATCCTCGGCAAGGAAGTCGACATGCATAAATACGCCGTGCAAATCACCGTCGCCGATTCGCGCGATGGCGCCTGCAGTTCGTCTACGCTTAAGGAAGCCTGCAGCTGGGGCAAGGTGGACACCGCCTATGAACAAATGGTCTTCGCCGAAGCCGGAAGCGTATTGCCGCTGCTGGCCAGCGACGCCTATCACCGTGGGCATTGGAAGAAACGCACCAAGAGAAATTTTGCAAAGCTGTTTTCATGAAAAAACCTTCCGCCAAAACCAAATCCCTCATCGCCAAGGGACGCAAATATTATACGCACGCCTACAAGCCGCGCGAAATGATTCTGGCGCGCGGCGTCGGCGCGATGGTGTGGGACGTGGACGGCAACGATTATATCGATCTCGGCGCGGGCATCGCCGTCACCGGCCTTGGCCATCATAATAAGGATTTGCTGAACGCGCTCACCGCACAGGCGAAAAAACTCTGGCACACCAGCAATATTTTCTTCACCGAACCGCCGATCCTGCTCGCCGAGGAACTGGTCAAAGCCTCGCGTTTCGCCAAGCGCGTGTTCTTCACCAACTCAGGTACCGAGGCCAACGAAGCGGCGATCAAGCTGGCGCGCAAATACGCCGCCGACAATGGCCGCCCGCCCGAGCGCCGCGAGATTATTTCCTTCACCGGCTCGTTCCACGGGCGCACGCTGGCGGCGGTCACGGCCACCGCCCAGCCCAAATACCATCTCGGTTTCGAACCGCTTCCGCCCGGTTTCCGTTATTGCAAATTCAACGATTTCGACGCCATCGCCAAAATGGTGAACGAAAACACCTGCGCCGTCATGCTCGAAGTCGTGCAGGGCGAGGGCGGCATCGTGCCCGCGGCAGCAGGCTTCGTGAAGCACGTGCAGGAACTCTGCCGCAAGCATGACGCGCTGCTCATCCTCGATGAAATCCAGTGCGGCATGGGGAGATGCGGAAAATTATTCGCCTACATGGTAGAAAGCGGCGTCACGCCCGATGTGGTAACGCTGGCCAAATCCCTGGGCGGCGGCATCCCCATCGGCGCCATGCTGGTCGGGAGCAAAGTGGAAAACACCTTTCAGTTCGGCAGCCACGGCTCGACCTTTGGTGGCAACCCTTTGGCCTGCGCCGTCGCCCGCGTCGTACTCAAAAAATTGCAGACCCCGGCGCTACAAAAAAACATCCGCGAGCGCGGCAAGCAGCTGGTATCGGCGCTAACCGCCATCAACAAGCAACATAAATTCTTCGCCGAAATCCGCGGCCGCGGCTTAATGATCGGCGCGGAACTGGCCGAACGCTATAAAGGCAAAGCCGGCGACATCACCGATTGCGCGCGAAGCCACGGTGTCCTCATCCTTCAGGCTGGCCCCAACGTCCTGCGCTTCTTGCCGCCGCTCACTATCACCGAGAAGGAGATGAAAGAGGGGACGGCAAGGCTTGTTCGTGCTATAAAAGCGTATCTTTCTAAATAAAAATGGGTTTTCCCATGCTCCTCATCCGTCCCGTCGCCCTCTCCGATCATGCTGAAATCCTGGCGCTGGCGCGCGAGGCGGGAATCGGCATGACGTCGCTGCCGCCGGATTCAGAGGTACTGGAGCGCAAGATCGCGCGGTCGGTGGCGAGTTTTTCGGGGCTTGCGGAAGCCGAAAAAGACGAGAGTTTTTTATTCGTCCTCGAAGACGCCGAAAAGAAAAAACTGGTCGGCACCTGCGGCATCGTTGCCCATGTCGGCCTGCGCCATCCGTTTTATTCCTACAAGCTCTCAACTATCGTGCAGGCATCGGGAAACTTAGGCATTTACTCGCTGCAGCGCGTGCTGCACATGGTCAATGACTATACCGGCGCCACCGAAATCGGCTCGCTGTTTTTGCTCCCAAACTATCGCCGCGACGGCATCGGCAGGCTCCTGTCGCGCTGCCGTTACCTGATGCTCGCCGAATTCCCGCAGCTCTTTTCCGACACGGTGATTTCTGAAATCCGCGGGCCGCAGGACGCGCAGGGGCAGTCGCCGTTTTACAAAAACCTGGCGCAGCATTTTTTCCAGATGGAATTCAAGCGCGCCGATTTCATTCACGCCACGCAGGGCGGCCAGTTCATCTCCGACCTCATGCCCAAATACCCGATCTACGTCAACCTGCTTGACTCGCGCGCTCAGGAAGTCATCGGCATCCCGCTCGAAGCCTCGAAACCGGCTATGCAGATGCTGGAACATGAGGGATTCCGCCATCAGGGCTATATTGACGTGTTCGACGGTGGCCCGACCATGCAGGCCGAACGCGCACTCATCCGCACCGTGCGCAAAAGCCGCCGCGCCCAGCTCACGCAGATTCGCGAGGTCGCGCCCACGCCGGCGCACATCGTCAGCAATACGGCACTTGAACATTTTCGCATGACTATGACCGGCATTGAGGAAACCGCGGGCGGCGTCTCGCTCAGTTCCGAAGCCGCCAAAGCGCTCGGTGTAAAAGTCGGCGACAGCGTGCGTTTTAGTGAAGCATGAGCGAAGATCCCATCAGCAAATTTATTCAGTGGCAGGAGCAGGCGAGGCGCCATCAGGGCATCCTGGAGCCGACGGCGGCGTGTCTCGCGACGGCGGAGCGCAGCGGCCAGGCTCACGCGCGTATCGTGCTGGTCAAGCAGGCGGACGCGCGTGGCTTTGTGTTTTATACCAACCTGGAAAGCAACAAGAGCCGCGAGATCGAAGCGAATCCCAAGGTGGCTTTGTGTTTTCACTGGATGCCGCTGCGCCGCCAGGTGCGTATCGAGGGCCATGTTGAGCGGGTGAGCGACGCGGAAGCCGACGACTATTTCGCCACGCGCCCGCGCGAAAGCCGCATCGGTTCCTGGTCGTCGAAGCAATCAAAACCATTGGCCAGCCGCGATGAACTGGTGCGCGCCGTGGCGGAAAACACCAAAAAATTCGAGGGGCGCGACGTGCCGCGACCGGATTTCTGGTCGGGCTGGCGCGTCATTCCCGAGGCGATCGAATTCTGGGAGGAAGGCGAAAACCGGCTGCATGACCGGGAGTTATATGTAAGGAAAGGGCAGGGGTGGGAGGCGAGCAGGCTTTATCCTTGAGGGATGTCCACATAACAATTCGGCGTCTCATACAACCGCACCCGCACGCACTCGATCGGCATTTTGCCGAACAATTCCGGGCAGACGTGCTTCAATACATATTCCGCCATGTTTTCCGCCGTCGGATTGGCGGGCAAATAAAATATTTTTTGCTTCGTCACGCCCGCGATGGCTTTGCCCAGCGCTTTATCCTTGTCGAATAATATCGTCGTGTGATCCCAGTGTTCATTGATCCACCCGCCCAGCAATTTTTTAATCACGCTGAAATCGACGACGCGGCCTAATTTGTCGAGCCTGCGCGCGGCGAAGCTGGCTTCCAGCGCATAGCGGTGGCCGTGTAGCTGCTTGCATTTGCTTTCATGCTGCATGACGCGGTGGGCGGCGTCGAACTCGATGCGGCGCGTGCAGGTGATGAGATGGTCACGGGTCATGGGTTGCCGGTTATGGGTTATAACGATTTATAATGAATCATAATACATGACTCATGACCAATGACCAATGACTCATGACCACCATTATTCCTTCTCCGTACCCTTGGACAAACTCTCCTTGAAATCAGCCGGGCAGGCGGCCGGGCGCGGCGCTTCGGGAGCCGCCTTCAATGCCTGTTCGCATTCCAGGTCGCAGGCCTTGGCGCGGGCGGCGGCGATGCTGGAGGCGCTGGCCGCCTGTCGCGCAAAGGCGCATTCGCTGGAACGCGAAATCGAGGCCTTCTCCTCGGCGGGGTTGGCGGCTGCCGGAGTAACCGCCGGGGCGGCGGCGGCGCCCGCTACTGCCGCAGGAGCGGCGGCAGCAGCCGGGGCGGCGGCTTTGTCCTTGCCGTCGGGAACCGTCCAGCCGTTCTGCGCCATGCATTCGGAGAACATCGACACCATCTGCGCCTTGCGGGTTTTGTCGTCGAGCGTCGTCGAGCTGGTATCGACTTTCAGCTGCGCATTCTCACGGCAGCGGTCGCGCTGCTCGATATAATCGTTCTGGATGCCCGTCTGGTCGGTGCACATCCAGTTGCAGCGGAAGGTGTAGCCCGAGGTGGCCAAGAGCGCAATGACAAGAAAAATAACGCGAAACCGTGACATGGAGCCTCTTCGGCAAGGTTAAACACGATATATTACCACAACGTAACCATAAAAAACAGTTGCCAAAATAGCTATTTTAAAAACTATAGGTTGATTAATTATAAAAAATATACCAACTATAGGTTGTTTAACTCTCAAATAGGTACAGCTATGCCGGAACTCATATTGATCGTTGACGACGAATCGAGCCACCTGCGCATGACCGAATACACCATCGCGCAGAAGCTGGGCTACCGCACCGTCACGGCTTCCAGCGGCGAGGAGGCTATCCGCTGGGTGCAGTCGGGCAAGCAGCCGCAGCCCGACCTGCTGTTGCTCGATTTCGCCCTGCCGGGAATCGGTGGTCTGCAGGTCATGCGCGAGGTGAAAGCCTGCCGCCCGCCCTTGCCGATCATCGCGCTGGTGCCGTACGGCGACGATGACCATGCGGCGCAGGCGGTGCAGGCCGGCGCGGGCGATGTGCTGAGCAAACCCGTGGCGCTGGACCGGCTCAAGCTTTCCCTGCGCAATGCGCTCACCATCCAGCGCATGAGCAACGCCATCATGCGCCTCGAGCGCAAACACACCGGCCATGTCTGTTTTTCCGATGTCATCGGCAAGAGCGACAAAATGAAAGAGGTGCTGGCGCTGGCCGAAGATATGGCGGCGTCGAAGCTGCCGCTATGGATCGAAGGCGAGCGCGGCACCGGCAAGGAATGGCTGGCGCGCGCCATTCACGGCAGCGGCGACCGCGCCGGCAAGCCGTTCGTCACCGTCGATTGTGCCAGCTTGCCAGACGATGCGGCGGGAGCCATATTGTTCGGGCAGGAAAAAATGCCGGGAAAAACGCATTTCGTGCTGGGCAAGCTGCGCGAAGCCGATGGGGGTACGCTGTTCCTCAAAGAGATCGGCAGCCTGAAACCGGAATGGCAGCACCGGCTGCTGGAAGCGATCGACGAAGGAACCGTGAAACCGGTGGGGCGGCCGTCGCCGCTGGCGGTGAATATCCGCTTTATCGCCGCCTCCAGCCAATCCATCAAAGCGCTGATGGCGGCGGGAACCTTCAGCCACGCGCTCTACCGGCGCTTCGGCGAGGTTTCCGTCACCGTGCCGCCTTTGCGCGAACGCAAGGAAGACATCGCGCCGCTGGCCAAGCATTTCATCGCCACCTATGCCGCGTCGGAGAATAAAAACATGATCGGGCTGACCGAGGAAGCGCTGCAGCATCTTGCCGCCGCAAGCTGGCCGGGCAACGTCCACCAGCTTTCCCACCTGATGTGGCGGGCGATGCTGATCTGCAACCAGGATCTGCTCGATGCCGGCAACCTGCGGCTGGTGCAGCAATGGCAGCCGGTCTATTACAAGGATTACGGCGACAATGTCCTGGCCGCCGCCAGCCCGCTATTGTTCGACGGGCACGGGCGGATGAAAAACCTGAAGTCGATCGAGGAAGAAGTCATCCGCCTGGCGCTGCACCATGCCGGCGGCTGCATGACCCGCGCGGCGCGCCATCTCGGCATCGGCCGCTCGACGCTGTACCGGCGCGTCAACGATCTCGAAATCAGCGGTTACATTTCCCGCGCAAACCAGGCGACGCGGCCGATGATGAAGGTTTCCTCAGAGGAGCGCTCATAGATCGAATATTGGGAATTGTCGGAAATGATGCGGATGCGCGGCGGCTTGTGCGGCGTGTATTCCAGCCGCTTGGGCGTAAGTCCGAACCCGTCGAACAACACGAAAATCCCCGGCGGCGATGGCGTGCGGCGCGTGGTGTCCACCAGGATGAGGTCGTTATGGCATAGCGTCGGCTCCATGCTGTCGCCGCGCACATAGAGCATCCGCATGTCGTCGGGGCTGGCGCCCAGATGCTCTTTGATCCAGCTTTTGCGGAAATAATAGGATTCGCCTTCCTGCTCGCTCGATACGATGGTGCCGCCGCCGGCCGATGCGTCGACCATAATGCGCGGGATCACCACATAATCGTTATCGATGGCGCGCCGGGACGGGGAGGCGGCATCGCTGTCGACCAGCCAGGCCAGGCTGATACCGAGGCTTTCGGCGACGCGCGCCAGCTTCACCGTCGAGGGATTGGCCGATTTGCCGCTGATGACGTCGTAAATGAACGAGGTCTTGACATCGGCGCGCTTAGCCAGCTCCGCCGAGTTTATCTCGCGCTTCTTCATCTCCAGCTTGAGCCGGTGCCCGATGCCGTTGGCGGCGGTGTAGGATGAGGGTTTCATGGCTTGTGGCATAGTAAATTTAGATAAAGGTAAACTTTAATATAGGTAAAATGGCAAGTTATAAATTATCCATATTTTTATTCATCAACAGCGTATTTACTAAATCTTTATCTTTGTCAGCAATAGTGGGACCATGATCGATGAATTGCAACTAGCGGAATTACTGTGCACGCGCCTGTGCCACGACCTGACCGGGCCGATCGGCGCCGTCCATAACGGCGCGGAATTTTTAAGCGAGGAAGGATTCAACCTGCAGGGACAGGCGATGGAGTTGATCGTCAGCAGTTCGCTGTCCGCCGTATCGCGGCTGCAATTTTACCGCATGGCCTACGGCAAGGTCCGCGAGCACGGCGAGGCCAGCCTCTCCGACAAACAAAAACTGGTGACCGATTTTTTCGCCGGCAGCAAAATCACCCTCGATTGGCCCGACAGCCATACCGACGCGGTGGGCGTGTCGATCAGCCTGAAAATGTCGCGCCTGATCTTCAACCTGATTATCGTCGCCTCCGGCACACTGATCCGCGGTGGAACGCTGACGATCAGGATCGGCCAGGATGCGGCGGGCAGCAAGCAGGTGACGGTCACCGCCCAGGGGCCCGGGCTGAAATGGGAGCCGGAGATGGATAAAATATTTTCCGGCGGCCTTTCCGCCGACGCGCTCAATCCGAAAAACGTGCAGACCTATCTCACCAAGCGCTTCGTCGATGATCTGGGCGCGGCGCTGACCTATAATATCTCCGGCGAATCGCTCACCATGCAGGTGACGCAACCGGTATAAAAAAACCAGCCCCGAAGGGCTGGTTTTTATTCTTGTCATCCCAAGCTTGTCGAGGGATCCTTCGACGCGCTACGCTTGCTCAGGATGACATTTACGCCACCTCATCGGCGCGCAGTTTTTCGGCAGATGCGTCGGTGGGTTCCGGGTCCTTCAGCACATAGCCGCGGCCCCAGACGGTTTCGATGTAGTTCTCGCCCTCGGCGGCGCTGGACAGTTTCTTACGCAGCTTGCACACGAAGACGTCGATGATCTTGAGCTCCGGCTCGTCGATGCCGCCGTAGAGATGGTTGAGGAACATCTCTTTGGTCAGCGTCGTGCCCTTGCGCAGGGACAGCAATTCCAGAATCGCATATTCCTTGCTGGTCAGGTGCAGCGGCTTGCCTTCGACCTCGATGGAACGCGTATCGAGATTGACCGCGAGCTTGCCGGTGCGGATGATCGATTCGGAATGTCCCTTGGAGCGGCGGACGATCGCCTGGATGCGGGCGATCAGCTCGCCTTTGTTGAACGGCTTGGTGAGATAATCGTCGGCACCGTAACCCAGGCCTTTGATCTTCTGGTCGGGGCCGCTGAGGCCGGAAAGAATTAAAATCGGGGTGGTGATGCGGGCGGCGCGGAAGCGGCGCAGCACTTCGTACCCGTCGATGTCGGGCAGCATCAAATCGAGGATGATGATGTCGTAATCGTATAATTTGCCAATCTCCAACCCTTCTTCACCCAGCTGGGTGGTATCGCAGATGATGCCCTCGGAGGCCAGCGACAGCTCAATGGCCTTGGCCGTTGAGGAATCATCTTCTACCAGCAAAACACGCATAATTAATCTCCCCTAAAGTATTTAAATCATCACTCTTGTGTATAATGGTAGTCTACTTGCAAGACATTAACAATTCAATTTTTAATTAGATTGTAAAAAAGTTTTATGCAATCTGCGATTAGGTGTATAATCGCTTGTAAGCGAGTCATAAACAGATGTCAAATGCAAAAGGCGGAAGATGCAACTGGAGGAAATAAATAAGTTACAGGAAGTTACCGTCTCGGGCACGGTGACGGCGGTTCTCGGGATGCTGATCGAATGTTCGGGCATCGAGCGACTGCTGTCGGTGGGCGCGCGCTGCCGCATTATGGGACAGAAGGACTTGCAGGGCAAAAGCCCGGAAGTATTGGCGGAAGTCGTGGGTTTCCGCGACCACAAGGCCCTATTGATGCCGTTTGCCGGCCTGGAGGGCATAGGCCCCGGCGCCAGGGTCATATTGGAGGAAACCGCTTCGCTCAGCCACCCGTGCGACGCCTGGCTGGGCCGGGTCATCAATGCCATGGGCGAGCCGATTGATGGCAAAGGGCCGCTGCCCAAGGGGGGGGTGCCCTATCCGCTGCGCAACCGGCCGCCGGAAGCGCATAGCCGCAGCCGCGTGCGCGGCAAGCTCAATGTCGGGATGCGCAGCATCAATACGTTCCTCACCTGCTGCCGCGGCCAGCGCATGGGCATTTTCTCCGGCTCCGGCGTCGGCAAATCCATCGTCATGTCGATGCTGGCGAGAAATTCGCAGGCCGACGTCAACGTCATCGGATTGATCGGCGAGCGCTCACGCGAGTTGCAGGAATTCATCGAGGACGATCTGGGCGAGGAGGGATTGAAACGCTCGGTCATCGTCGTCGCCACCTCCGCCGAATATGCGTTGCTGCGTCGCCAGGCCGCGTATCTTGCCATGAGCGTGGCTGAATATTTCCGCGATTCGGGCAAGGATGTTTTATGCCTGATGGATAGCGTCACCCGCTTCGCCATGGCGCAGCGCGAAATTGGATTATCAGCGGGTGAACCGCCGACCAGCAAAGGCTACACGCCGACAGTATTCGCCGAACTACCGAAATTACTGGAACGCGCCGGGCCGGGCAAAAAAGGGCAGGGGTCGATCACCGGACTCTTCACCGTGCTGGTCGAAGGCGATGACACCAACGAGCCGATTTCCGACGCCGTGCGCGGCATCCTCGACGGCCACATCGTGCTCGACCGCGCCATCGCGCAGCGCGGCCGTTTCCCCGCGGTCAATGTTTTAAAAAGCGTGTCGCGCACCATGCCCGATTGCAACAGCGAGCAGGAAAATGCGCTGGTGCAGGTGGCACGCAATTTATTGTCCATCTATGAAGACATGGCCGAGATGATCCGCCTCGGCGCCTACCGCAAAGGCACCAGCCCGGAAGTCGACCAGGCCATACAATATTATCCCGCGCTCGAAAATTTCCTGCGCCAGCGCAAGGATGAGAAAACCACTCTCGACCAGGGTTACGACGAGCTGGCGGCGGCGCTTAACATCAAGAATTGGCGGGGGGCGAAGGGATAGTAATTGGAATTTCGGTAATTGGTAATTAGAATTGATAATTAATTTTTTCCAATTACCAAAACTCTAATTACCAATGACCATCTATGAAAGGCCTCGCTACTCTCATCAAGCTCCACAAGCGCACGCTCGACGATCTGCGCCGCAGGATGAGTTCGCTCGAAAATCAGAAAAGCCAGTTGCAGCTTGCGTCGGCCAATCTGCAGAAAGAGCTGGAGCATGAAATGCAGCTGGCGAAAAAGCAGGTCGAGATGTCCGGTTTTTTCGGCGATTTCGCCAAGCGGATGCAAAAGCGCCAGGACGACATCGCCCAGGAAATCCGCTCGCTCGACCAGCAGATGAAAAAACTCAACGAGGAAATCACCGAAGCCTACGGCGAGCTGAAAAAATTCGAGATCGCGCAGGAAAACGCCAAGCATCGCGCCGACGAGGAAGAGCAGCGCAAGGAAACTATCCTCATGGACGAAATCGCCGGCCAGCAGCACCGGCGCAAGACGGAGGGATGAAGGGGCGAAATGTTCCGTTCCCCTTCCGCATGGACGGGCAGGTTGGATAAAAAGATTCCGGCAGCGCCATGCCCTTTACCGATTATTATGGATGTGCTGCTAATCATGAAAACAGAGGATGCTTATGGAAGAACCCGTCGACTTGACCAATTTCCGCGGCATGACCGGCGGCGATACCGCCATGGAACAGGAGCTTTTTCGTGAGTTTTTGAGTTCCTTCGAGAAGGGGCTGAAGTCCCTGCAGGAAAACATCGCCCCCACCATGGCGGATGTCTGGCACCTTCATGCGCATTCGCTTCGCGGCACGTCCCTCAATCTGGGAGCGAAAAAACTCGGCGACCTGTGCAAAAAAGCGCAAAATGACGATCGCGCTCCTGTGGAAGCCAAAAACACGATGCTTGAAAATATCCGCGCCGAATACGAACAGGTGCGGCAGTTTCTGCTTACGATTATGGTTTAGCGGGAAGCCTTCACTCGGGCTTAATCCGGGCAAAGAGGCGGGTGGTGGGGGGTGAGGGACTTGAACCCACGACCAAGGCGTTATGAGCGCCCTGCTCTAACCGCTGAGCTAACCCCCCGTATAGTGATATATTGCCATGGCTCGGTTCAAGGAAGTAAACATATCGCAGATGTTGCAGCGGTCTCCCTACGCTACCTCGCTAAAGCTTCGGCTGACTTACGGGCGGTCTGCCTAGCCGTAGCTTGCGGCAACTGGCCCACCTTCGCCCAAGTGGGCTACGGCGTGGCATCCGCTTCGCACGCTCAGGCGCAGTCGCACCGTAGCTACATTTTGGCTTTGCCAAAATGAGCGAAGGCGGATGGTGGAGCATAGGAGAGTCGAACTCCTGACCTCTACAATGCCATCGTAGCGCTCTACCAGCTGAGCTAATGCCCCACATCAGTTAACGGTTGACAGTTATCCGTTGACAGTTAACAGAAGGGACGCATTTTCTATCTGACTACTGTCAACTGTCAACTGTTAACTACGATTATCGTCCATGTCCGGCCCTTTTTCCATCTGGATCGTCTCGCCGCCCGGCTACCTTCATAGCCGCTGCTTCGAGGAGGCGGCGCTGGCCTTGCGCGAGGCATTTGCGGCGTTGGGTTTCGACGCGCCCGTCGTCACCGATCCGGCGCATATCCGGGGCCGCGCCGTCACGCTGGGCGCCAACCTGCTGCCGCGGTTGAGCGAGCCGCTGTCGCCGGAACTTATTCTCTATAACCTCGAACAGGTGCAGCGCGATTCGCCCTGGCTCAAGTCCGGCTATATCGACCTGCTCAGGCGTTATCCGGTGTGGGATTACAGCGAGCGCAACATCGCCGAGCTGAAGGCCTACGGCGTTACGGCGGCGCTGTGCGGCATCGGCTACATGCCGGGGCTGACGCGCATCCCGAAGGCGGCGGAAGACATCGACGTGCTGTTCGTCGGCTCGATGAATCCGCGGCGCTACGCCGTGCTTGAGCGGATAGCGCGCCGCGGCAAAAACGTCGTCGCTCCTTTCAACATCTACGGCGAGCAACGCGACGCGTTCATCGCGCGCGCGAAACTGGTATTGAACCTGCATTTCTATGAGGCGCAGGTCTTCGAGATCGTGCGCGTGTCGTACCTCTTGGCCAACCGCAAATGCGTGGTATCCGAGAGCGGGTACGACGAAGCGCTCGAAGCGCAGCTCAAGGCCGGCGTCGCCTTTGCGCCCTATGACGATTTAGCGGACACCTGTTTACAGCTGCTGGACAATGCTAGCGAACGCGCCCGGCTGGCGGCCGCGGGCTTTGAGCGTTTCAGCAGCATGTCGCAGGTGCCGCTGCTTAAGCGGGCACTGGACTGCCTGCCGGCGTGAACTGTTTCAGCGCCTGCCTGTCCTGTTCACTCAGGGGAATTTTTTCAAGCACTACTTTCATCGCATCGACTGCCCGCGGCGTGCGCAAAATGACATCGTTTTTCTGCCCGGCGCCCGACATTTCCAGGCCCAGCGGACTTAGGGAAAATTCACGCTGCTTGATCGCGAAGCGATGCGTCTGCCAGCCGAGATACCAGAACCAGTCGGTATAATAGAGCCAGCTGCGTTCGTTGAACGCGCGCAAGTGGGTCGGATCCTGCCAGGCGCCGTAGGATAAATCGTAAGGCACGACGATGTTAAACATCCCGCCGATGCGCAGCAGCCCCAGGCAATTGGTCATGGCGGTGACGAGATCGGGGATATGTTCCAACACGTCGATGGCGATGATTTCGTCAAAGCCCTCCTGAGCAAGGATGACCGCCCCAAAGCGCCGCGTGGTGAATGTTTGTGTGGCGGGCAGGGGCTTGCCCATATCGGCCACAATATCGGGCGACCATTGCGTGCTGATGTCGATATTAAGGCAATCCGCCCGGAAATCCTTGCCGCTGCCGAGATTGATTTTGCTGGGGGTGGTGGTCATCTAGTTATTATTCCCCCATCTTCAGTTTTGTCAGCAGCGCACTCAACGGGTCAGCGAACTTGCCAGCGCATTACTCAGGCCGGAGCGCCGCATTGCCTTCTCCATTTTCTCTAATCCATCGTAAATGGCGTCTATTGTTTGTATCAATTTGTGATTTTCAGGCATAACGCTGACCGCCGGCTGTTCATAGAGTTCCTGTAACGCGACACAGGCATTATAGATCGGTCCTCCGCTCTGCTTTTGCTCCTTGTCTGCTTCTGCCAAGGGATGTGTTTCAAAAAGCTTGCGACCGAAATGCCGTATTTCCCACTTATCTCTGGCCAAGCTGGATAAACCGGCGGCGGCCTTGTATATCACCAATTCTTTATCCAAATCTGGATTCCCGTCCGGTTTTCTGTTGCCGTTCTCATCTGGAATCGGTTGTATGGGGCGGGTTTCGTA
>JABDCD010000002.1:0-23385 GCA_013288305.1 Alphaproteobacteria bacterium
CCCGCTGAAAGGAAAGCAGCTCGTCATTGCGGTAAAGCTCGACTTCCCAGCCCGGCTGCACATCCCCCTGCAGCGTCGTGCGGTTATATTGCGTGGCGCGGTCGTAGGGCATGGTCGAGATGAGCACGCCGCGTGCCTGCTGGTTGAAAGCGGTCAGCGGCAGTTGCTGCGTCGAAATATCGCCGAATTCCAGGTCTTTCACCTGGTACTCGTTCATCGCCTCGCCGAGTCGGGTTTTGCCCATCCATTCATCGCCCGGAAACAATTTTCCGTCCGGGTCGCGCCGAGCCAATGTCCAGCGCAGGTCGGTGATTTTCTGGGCGGAATCGGCGGCGAAGTAAGCGCTGCTATGCATGTAAAACAAATCGCCGTTGGCCAGGATGTTGAGCCCGTTATGCGGCCCGATATTGCTCTGCTCGTCCCGGCCCGCCGTATAGGTGACGTCGGCGAAAGGCACGGTGTAAAGCCGGTACGGCGTATCGATGCGCGGCAACGGCCCCACCGCATCCTGCTGGTTATGCCGGCCCAGCAATGCGCGCGCCTGCTCGCGGGCGGCTTCCCGCTGCATGGGCAGAAGCGTGCCGTTACGCCCGCTGACGGTGACCGCCTGCGTCGCAAACGAGAAATTGAATTCGACCGGCCACCATTGGCCCAGCAGCGCCGTATCGACGTAAATATCGTCCTTGTGCAGCTCGACCAGCCCGGCCGGAAAGTTAGTGCGGTTGCCGGCGATCACCACTTCGCGCCGCGCCACATCGAGAGTAAAACTGTTGGTGATATCCAGGAACCAGCCCTCCGCCTGCCCTTCCGGCGCGCTCACCTTGATCGGAAATTCCAGCGCCTCGGCAAGCTGCCCCAGCGGCAGCATGAGATGGTTCTTATCGACGTAGCCGGTCATCGATTCACTGAGGATGACGCGCCCCAGCCGCAATTGCACCAGCACCAGGTCGTCGTCGGAGCGCTCGACCACGGCGATGCGGGAGGATGCCGGATGCTGCGGAAACTGCGTATCTTCCGCCCCTGCGGCCTGGGGCAAAATAAGGCCTTCCAGGACAAATATACAAAGGATAAATTGGCGCATGGGCATAAAAAAAAGAGGGCGGCACACCATTGCCGCCCCCGCTAGTTTTAGCCTATGTTTAATGTAAATCAATAATGCACGTATATGCTATAAACGCCGTTATAGGTATCGGCGGCTTGATTTTTTGCCACGTCCAGCTTGCCTGTCACATTGAAGCTGTCGTTTCCTGAACCATCCAATGTGCGGGGACTGGAGGGATAGGTCAGGGCGGCAATCATGTCGGGGCTGGAGGTTGCAGTGCCTTTAAGCGTTACGTGCGCGTCGCCGACAATGGTGTAGTTGGCGCTGGACACACCGCTGACGGCAAATGCTCCGGGATTGCCGACCGTGACCACGTTGACGCCGCCGGTCACGTTGCCGCTGGTGTCGATAGTGCCTGCCGAATCCGTGCCGGGCGCGAACGTGCCGAAATCGAGGCCGGTGGTCTGGGCGATGGTGACCGGGGTAATCACCCTGGCGATGGCCGTAGCAGCAACGGTAGAGCTGCCGCCGCCGCCGGCATAAGCCGGAAAAGACGCCAGTGCGGCGGTTGCCGCAACGACGGCGGTAAGTTTTGCGATATTTTTCATCATTGACTCCCTTGGGTTACATGGTGGTTGAACAAATCCGGCGGATTTCCGCCGGCAGGCATATCCCCCATCGGGGAATTCGGTGAATTCGCTAGGATGATTGCGGACCATGTTCATGCTCATAACGCGATGGAGGTTTTATCGAGTACCTTGCCACCGTCTTCCACGCGCTGGCGGTACTCCACCGTAAGCGTGCCGTGCGCCTGCGCCGTAAGCGGCATAGAAACATTGCGCCGGTCGTTGGTCGCCAGCACGGCGACGCCGCGCAGCTGGCCGACCACCGTATCCGATCCGGCCTCGGTGGCAATGACGTCGCCATACACCGATGCGGTGCCGGAACGCGTCAGGGTGAGCAGAAGATTCCGCCCCGACAGCCGGACGTTGCTGACCCTGGCCTGGGCGGACAGTGTGCCGTGGCGAACGATGACGGGAATGGACACACCGTAAATCGGGACAAGGTGGATGGTGATCTTGCCGTCCTGCACTTTGGTTGCTTCCACGTCTTCGCCGGCGGAAGCATCGGGCACCGCGCGAAACAGCAGATGCGAGCAATATTCGCCTTCGGCCAGCCCTTCGGAGGGGCGCACCATGACCTTGACCACCTGCGATTCACCAGGCTTCAGCGTCACCTGATGCGGCGAGTAGCGCAGGAGTTCGTCGGCGAACCGGAGGGCTTTGTTTTGGGCGGCCTGATCCTTGAGCTCGGTGTAACGGCCATTGTCATCCATGGTCACATGCGCGAAGGAAACGCGGTAGGTGGCTTCCTTCGCACCTTTGTTATGGAGCGTGATTTCAGCGGCGCGGGTACGCCCTTCAAGCACGACGCGGGTGGGCGCGATCAGCAGATCCCCGGCGCCGCCGACATTGAAATCGCTTGGATCGATCGCAGCGGCCTTGACAGGTTCCGCCTTATCTTTATCTTCGGAAGTCTGCGATTGTTCCGCATCAGCCGCCGCAGGCGCAGCCGTCAGAAGCCAAACGCCCACCAGTGCGCCGACCAACAAGAAAGCAATGTATCTACTTAATGGCATTTTCACGTTGAAAGTTGTGAATAGTTCAATTATGAGACACCAATGTCCCTAAACGGCACAATGGCAAATGTCAATTGATTATATTATTATTTTTTCTTACATTTTATTAGTGAAAATTTAAGATGATAAGGACGATCATTTTTTTCATCACCATGCTGGCACCTATCGTTGCCCCGGAAGCGCGTGCCGATCATCCGCTGCCGCAGGCGGCGGCGCGAAAACGCATCGACATCGCGGTCCGCCAGCTATCGCCCATCGCCTTCGGTACCTTCGCCAGTTCCGATAACGGCGGGACCGTTACCATCGAGGCCACCAGCGGCGCGCGGATAACGACGGGCGCCATCTCAACGTTAAGCGGCGGCGATTACGGGCAGGCTGAATTCCTCATCATCGGCCAACCCGGCGAGGAAATCCTGGTGTCTCCACCCAACAGCGTCACGCTCGGCACGCCGGGCGGTGGCGACATGGTCATCACCGATTTCAAAATAATGCCCGCTGAAATTTTAACCATTGACCGCGACGGCCGCGCCAAAATTAAAATCGGCGGCACGCTGAAGGTGCCGGGAAACGCTGCGTACGGCTCTTACAGCAGCATTTTCACTGTCGCCGTGCGCTATTCGCACTAATTTTTCCTGACGCCTAATTTATAACAAAAGGTAAATTTATAGGTGATTTTTTATATATAATTCAATAATAGTTAATATCATGGCGTTATAATCATAGGGGTAAGGCACCCCTATGATGCATAAATCGAATGTCATTATTTCATTAGCCTGCACGGCGGGATTATTCCTGGCGCAGGACGCCTGGCCGAACGCTGCCGCCATGGTCGCGGCGCAGGCGACTGCCCGCGTTGTCGAAATCCTCTCCGTCACCGGCGAGGAGCCGCTGAATTTCGGCTTCGTTGAGCCTTCGCCGCAGGACGGAACGGTCACCGTTTCCCCCGATAATGCGCGATCGGTCACCGGCGGCGTCCAAGCGACCGACGAATTCGGGCGGGCGGCCTTCGCCGTTCGCGGTACGCCCGGCCATTCCTATACGATCCATGCGCCGCCGTCCGTCACCTTCTCGGCCAAAGAACACAATAGCGACGCGTCCGAATCGCTGGCGCGCGAACTGACCGTCACGGATTTCATCACCTACAGCGTCAATACCGGAACCACCGCAGCGACCGGAAAGCTGGGGCAAAACGGGGAAGACAGGATTTACCTGGGCGGAACGCTGATCGTCCCGGCCAACGCCGCCCCGGGCGTCTATAGCGGCTGGGTGCCGCTGACGGTATCGTATTAGGTTAAAAACAGGGAGCTACGCCGGATTTTTTATCATTTTCTCATGCCACCTGCAGGCAGTTTGCACGATGGCGCCAAGATCGTATGGAGAAATGCCCAGGACGCCCTTCAATCGACTTATATCGCCCAGTAGGTAAGGCGCATCGCCGGACCGGCGCGGCAGCACCCGGCGCGGTACCGGCCTCCCGGTGCACCTTTCCACCGCCTGAATCATCTGGAGCGCCGAGGTGGGAATGCCGGAACCCAGATTGAGAATCATATTCCCGTCTGTGGCAGCGAGATGTTCCGCGCTGCGCCATAGCGCCTCCGCAACATTCCATACATGCACATAATCCCGTATGGCCGTCCCGTCCGCCGTCGGATAATCATCGCCATACAGTTGCAGGGGAATGCCGTCAGCGGACAAGGCCGCCTGCAACGCCAGCGGCAGGAGATGCGTTTCCGGGTGATGGGCTTCGCCAATCTCGCCGTCAGAATCCGCCCCGGCCACATTGAAAATACGCAACGCCATATGACGGATGCCGTGTTCGGCATAGTAGTGGGCGAGCAATTGCTCACAGGCCAGCTTGGTGTGCCCGTAGACGCTGCATGGCTGGAGAGGATCGGTTTCAGCGAACGGCCTCAGGGCACCGACGGGCGCATAAACGGCGCAACTGCTGGCAAACACGATGCATCGCACGTTATGCATCCGCATGGCTTCGAGTATATGGCGGGTGCCTTCAACATTCACCTGCACGGCGCGCTTTGAATCGCGCTCGCATTCCGGCACGTTAGCCAATGCCGCCAGGTGAATGACGGTATCCGGCTTGAAATCGGCCATCGCGTGCTGCAATCCGTTTGCATTTGTGATGCTATCCTGGATACACTGGCTGGCCGGCAGATGACGCAGGTGACCGGCGGATAAATCGTCGTATGCCAGATGCGGGGTGCCTTGTATCCGCAGCAGCTTGCACACATGACTGCCGATATATCCGGCGCCGCCGGTGACAAGAATCTTCATGGTGCAAATGGAACATATCGACGCCTCTTCCACAAGAATAAATTATCTATGCCAGGATTAGATGATCTCCCCACCGTTACGCTGCTGATGCCGTGCTTGAACGAGGCGAAGACAGTAGGACACTGCGTGGCCATCGGCCTGCAAGCATTGCATGAACTCGGCATAGCCGGAGAAGTACTGGTCGCAGACAACGGCAGTGCTGATGGTTCAACCCTGTTGGCAGAACAGGCAGGCGCCCGCGTATCGCATGTGGCGCCACGCGGTTACGGAGCGGCCCTGCGCGCGGGGATCGCAGCCGCCCGGGGGGAATTCATCGTCATGGGGGATTGCGACCTGTCCTACGATTTCAGCGCCGCAAGCCTGAAACCTTATATCGATGCCTTGCACGATGGCGCCGACCTCGTCATGGGAAACCGTTTCAAAGGCGGCATCGCCGCCGGGGCGATGCCCATGCTCCACCGCCTTGGCACGCCGGTGATGACATGGATCGTCAACCGCATGTTCGGCACCGCCATCGGCGATATTCATTGCGGCCTCAGGGCATTTCGCAAACAGGCGGTTCTGCGGTTGGGACTACAAAGCGACGGCATGGAATTCGCCAGCGAAATATTCATTCGCGCCGTTCTGGCGAAACTGGTTATACGCGAAGTCCCCACCACCCTTTCCCCGGACAGGCGCGGCCGCAAGCCGCATCTTCGCATCTTCCGCGATAGCGCCAGACATACATGGATGTGGATGCAATTATATGCCGGCGAAAAAACGAGGGGCTGACCCCTCATCCTTTTTCAGCAAAGCCTATTGAAAAATTTGGAGCGGGCGAAGGGATTCGAACCCTCGACTTCAACCTTGGCAAGGTTGCGCTCTACCCCTGAGCTACGCCCGCTTACTCCGAAATAGGTGAACAGTTTGGGGTTTCGGATGATAGGTATTTTTATGCCGTTTGCAAGCCTTTACTTTGAGCGCCCGGCGGTGCTACGATGTCCCCGCTCTCGTTAAGAGAAAAGAAGGATAGCTTATGCAAAACGTCGATCCGCGCCTGCTGGAAATACTGGTCTGCCCGCTTACCAAAGGGGCGCTGCATTACGATAAGGAAAAACAGGAATTGATCAGCGATAAAGCCAGGCTGGCCTATCCGATCCGTGACAGCATCCCGATCATGCTGGCCGAGGAAGCGCGCAAGCTCGAGGATAAGATTTAGTCGCGGGATTGTTGATCTGGTTGCAGAAAATCATCCCCCATGGATCCTGGCGGGCATTTTTTCCCTCTCTCCACAGCTTCTTTTAGGGCAGCTTGGTTTCTTACCAATTCGTGGGCGCGCCACCATGCTGTTTTTGGGTCTAGAGGTTTTTTCGCCATTACTGCTTCCGTTGCTTATGCATATGAGTCATCAGGTCTTGCACGGCATCGGCAAAGACGATGAGCGCATGACGTGCCTTATCCTCATTTTCCCTGAGAGCGTGCATTAACTGCATATATTTTTCCTTGACCGTCACCATCTTCGCAAAAAGTTCGCTGTTGAGCGGTGTATCTTTTTTATCCGCTGCCAACATGCATTGCATCTCGTCTTCCAGCGATTTATAAAACACGACGATGTCGCGCAAAGATTCTTGCGCAATGCGCTTGTTCCTTTGATCGTCCAGCGTTTCGGTAAAACGCTTGTACGCGTTGGAGTCCACGCTGATCACCGCTTTTCCCCCAATGAATTTGCTACTCATAATTCACCTATCATATCATTAAAAGATAATAAAGTTAATTAAAAGTTTCGATTTTCTCGCGTATTGGTTTAGGTTGTTAACCTTCATTGGCCGAGGGAGAGCAAAAGGCGTTTCCGGCGTATCGCGGCCACTAAAAGAGTGCGAATTATAGATGTTGTGCAAAAAAAATACAAGTGGGAAGTCTACTGATTTTTGACCATGCGCGGGAGGTCGCCGACTAATCCCATCGCATCGCGCATGAAGAAGCGCTTCAGCGGCGGCAGCTTTCCCACCGCCCACAAACCGGCGCCGCGCGCCAGCCGCACCGGCGCCCAGCCAGTGCAGAATAAGCGATTGAGGCCGTCGGTAACGGCGAGCATGGCGACATTGTCGAAACGCCGCCAGCGCTGGTAATGCGCCAGCACATCGTCACTGCCGACATCGAGGCCGAGGCGGAAACGGTCGATAACCAGCTCCGCCAGCGCGCCGACATCGCGGAAGCCGAGATTGACGCCCTGCCCAGCGATGGGATGGATGGCGTGCGCCGCATCACCGATCAGCGCCAGCCGCGGGGCGACATAGCGCTTGGCGTGCATCAGCGATAACGGGTAGGAAAAGCGCGGCCCGGCGGTTTCAATTCCGCCCAGATATTCGCCGACGCGCTCGCTTATTTCCTGGACGAATTCCTCCTCCGGCAGTTCCATATAGAGCTTCACGCGGTCGTCCGGCTCGACCCAGACCAGCGACGAATGATTCCGGCGCATCGGCAGCACCGCGAACGGCCCGGCGGGAAGGAAGCGTTCCTGCGCCAGCCCGCCATGCGGCAATTCATGTTTGATCGTGCAGACGATGGCGGTTTGCCGGTATTTCCAATCGACCGACGTGATGCCCACCCATGTGCGGATTTGCGACTGCTTGCCATCGGCGCCCACCAGCAAGCGGCAGCGCAATTCCTTATCCTTGAGGCGAAGCGTCACGCCGACATCGTCGCGCTCGAAGCTTTGCACCTCGGTTTTATCCATGACAGTAAGCGTGGGCAGCGCTGCGGCGGCCTGATGCAGCGCATGGCGGATATAGCGGTTTTCGACGATAAAACCGAACGGCGCATCGCCGACTTCGCGGTGATCGTAATGCAGGAAAAACGGCGCATCGCCGTCGGACACGCGTATGTCGAGAATCGGCTCGGCCTCCGCCGCCATGGTTTTCCACGCGCCGATACTATCCAGAATCCGCCGCGACCCTTCCGCGATAGCGCTGACACGCCCGTCGAAGGACAGTTCCAGTTGCGACGAAAGCGCCGTTTTCTCGACCAGCGCCACGGCCAGCCCGGCCTGTGCCAACGCTATGCCGAGGCTCATGCCAACCATGCCGCCGCCACAGATGGCAACGTCGAAAGGGGGTGGGGATGAGTGCGGCATGAGCGTTCTATCCGATACAAATTCTGGTCAGCACGCCAGGGGGGCTTCATCCTCATCCGGCTTATGCTTTTTACCATATTATCCCTTACTTTTTTCGATCCGGCCAGAATATTCTGGACAGAAGCAGTCCCCTCCCCCCGAACGGGGGAGGAGGAAGTAAGTAAGCGTAGTCATGACCACGTAGGCTCCTTCTCGCGACTCTGTGCACGGCCACATCCGCTTTTTAAGGGCGTTGCGCCAGAAAATTGCGCTGTCGTCGCTACGCGCAATCCCATGAGCTCATTTGCGATCAGCCGTATCGATAAGTTCGGCTTCGATACCATGAAAACATGGGAATGGGTGGTCGGGAAGGGGGTATTTTCATTTCCTTGATTTTTTTCCTAGGGCTGTTCATTTTTTAATCACCCCCATCCAAAATGCCTAAAAAACAATCAGCCGCGAGGGTATAAAATCCTAGGAAAGTCGCATTTTTCCTAGCTTTTTCACTTTGGCACGCATCTTGATATACTACTAAACGTTTCGGCGTAACTTGCGAAATTTACGCTACTTGTAAACGTCCTGCGACTTGTTGGGGCCGGTGGTGACACCGGCCTCTTTTTTATCAAAAAACCCTTTGCAAGCGCCCGATTTTGCTCTATACAGCCCTCCTTACCCATGCTCAAGGATAACGAAAATGGCTGTACCTAAAAAGAAAACGAGCAAATCCCGCCGCAACATGCGCCGCTCGCACCATGCCCTGGAAACAGTGAAGGTGAAGGAAAACGAAACCACGGGCGAGCTGCATCGCCCGCACCATGTTTCTCCTGACGGTTATTACAATAAGCGCCAGGTGACGAAGGCCAAAGTAAACCGCTAGCGCTCACTTTCCCATGGCTCCCGGAAAGCTGCAACTCCCGATCGCCCTCGATGCCATGGGCGGGGACAACGCCCCGGCCTGCGTCCTGCGCGGCGCCGAAATGGCGCTGATCCGCCATCCCGGCATCCGCTTCCTGCTCTTCGGCAACCGCTATATATTGGAGCCGTTGCTCGTGGGCATCCCCGTACTCAAAGGCGCTTCCACCATCGTACATACCGAGGCCGTCATCGCGGGTGACGATAAACCTTCCATCGCCGTGCGCCGCGGCCGCGGCTCCAGCATGTGGCTTTCCATCGAGTCGGTGAAGGAAGGACAGTCCTGCGCCATCGTTTCGGCAGGCAATACCGGCGCGCTGATGGCCATGTCGAAATTGATTTTGCGCACCCTGCCCGGTATTTCGCGCCCGGCCATCGCCGCATTGTTCCCAACGCTGCGCGGCGAATGTGTCATGCTCGATCTGGGCGCCAACGTCGAATCCGACGCCGATGATTTATACCGCTTCGCCATTATGGGCGATGCCTTTGCCCGCGCCGTACTCGGCCTGTCGCGCCCGCGCATCGGGCTGCTCAATGTCGGCTCCGAGGAACTAAAGGGGCGCGACGAAGTGAAAGCGGCGGCGCAATTGCTGAAAGCCTCTGCCGCCGATCTCAATTTCCACGGTTTCGTCGAGGGCAACGACATCGCCGAGGGCACGGTGGATGTGGTCGTCACCGACGGCTTCACCGGCAACGTCGCGCTCAAAACCGCCGAGGGCGCGGCGCGGCTGATCCGCACCTATTTAAAGGAGGCCTTCGCCAGCTCGCCCATCGCTAAGGCAGGCGGGTTGCTGGCGGCAGGCGCGCTAGGCGCGGTTAAAGATAAGCTCGACGATCGCAAGCGCAACGGCGCGATGTTTTTGGGCTTAAACGGCATCGCGGTCAAAAGCCACGGCGGCGCCGACGCCTATAGTTTCTGCAACGCCATCTCGGTTGCCGTCGAGTTGGTCGCCCACCACATCAACACCCGCATCACCGAAGAAATCACGCTGACCGGCCAGCTGCAACTGCCATCGGCGCCGCTGGATGCCATCGAAGGGGAGCCGGATTGATGATCCGTTCCGTCGTTCTCGGCACCGGCGCTTATTTGCCTGCCCGCATCATGACCAATGCCGATTTCGAGGGGCTGGTCGACACCAATCAGCAATGGATCGTCGAGCGTACCGGCATCGAGCGGCGGCACATCGCCGCCGACGGAGAACTAACTTCAGACCTGGCGGTAAAGGCCGGGCAGGAAGCGATTGCTGAGGCGGACATTGCACCGGATTCCATCGACCTCGTCATCCTGGCGACGACGACGCCCGACGACACCATGCCCTCCACCGCAACCAAGGTGCAGCACCGCTTGGGGATTACAAAAGGCGCGGCCTTCGACATCAACGCCGCCTGCAGCGGTTTTGTCTATGCCATGAGCGTCGCCAATAGTTTTATCCTATCCGGACAGGCCAAACGGGTGCTGGTCATCGGCGCGGAAACCTACTCGCGCATCCTCGACTGGACGGATCGCACGACCTGCATCTTATTTGGGGACGGCGCCGCGGCGATTGTTTTGGAAGCGCAGGAAGGCGACCGCGGCGTATTATTTTCCGGCATTCATTCCGATGGGCAATATACCGGCCTGCTGGCCACTAACGGCGGCATTTCCTCTACCATGACGGCAGGAAAAATGTTCATGGCCGGAAAGGAAATCTTCCGCCATGCCGTAAGCAAAATGCCGGCGGCGGTGGAAGAAGGCATGGCCGCCATCGGATTGCCCCTCTCCGCCATCGACTGGCTGGTGCCGCACCAGGCCAATATGCGCATATTGCGCGGCGTCGCGCAGAAACTGCATATCGGCGAAGAAAAAGTGATCGCCACCGTCGCGCATCACGCCAATACCTCAGCGGCATCGATCCCGCTGGCGCTGCATGTGGCCAGCCGGGACGGCAGGATAAAGGCTGGGCACCTAATTGCTTGCCCAGCGCTAGGAGCGGGATTGACGTGGGGGTGCACGATTGTGCGGTGGTAGTATCAATCCTGCGGCGCGAAGCGAGCGCAGGATCCTGTGCAGCCTTCGGCTCACAGGATTTATACGCTTGATTTCATTCCGTAAACAGGGTAAACATAGCCTATCGTCAACCAACAGAAGAAGAAAAAATCATGACCAAAACATTGACCCGCGCTGATCTCAGCAATTCCGTCTACAAGCAAATCGGCCTGTCGCTGCAGGAATGCAATGCCCTGGTCGACTCGGTGATCGAGGAAATCTGCACCAGCCTGGAGCAGGGAAATGCAGTGAAGCTGTCGTCGTTCGGCACCTTCTCGCTCCGCCGCAAAAAACAGCGCATGGGGCGCAACCCGAAAACCGGCGTCGAAGTGCCCATCACCTCACGCACGGTATTGTCGTTCAACGCGTCGAACCTGCTCAAGGCGCAGGTCAATGCGAAGCTGGCCGGAGGCAAAAAGAAAAACTAACGCCGCGGGATTATAATGCGGCGTCTGGTGAAAGGGAGGCTGCATCGTGCAACTGGATCTTTTGCAGAAAGAATCATCCCCGCGCGCGAAAACTAGGGGTACCATCGTGCAGCATCCCGACAAAAACTTCGAAGAAAAATCTCCCGGCGCTTTCAAGACCATCAGCGAGGCGGCTGATTTCCTGGGCGTGCCGCAGCACGTGCTGCGTTTCTGGGAAGGCCGCTTCACGCAGATCAAACCGCTGAAGCTCCGCGGCGGGCGCCGTTATTACCGGCCTGAGGACATGGAAATATTATCCACCATCAAGCACCTGCTTTACAAACAAGGCTATACGATCAAAGGCGCGAAAAAAGCCTTCGCCGCGCAACCGGTGCCGGAGCCGCCAGATAGCAGCCGACACGGCCAATTGACGGCGCTCCGCCAGGAACTGATCGGCCTGCGCGAAACGCTGAAGCCGCATATTTTTTAGGCTACTCGTACAGCACTCCCTGCTCCAGCAGATTGTCCTTTTTGCCGTTCCAGCGTTTGTCCAAGCCTTCTTTTTAAATACTCAAACACCTGGGGGTCACCGGCTGCAATAAATGCAGGATAATCTTTTCCTTTAGCGTCCATGCCTTTGTAGGTAACGAGTTCTGCTTTGAAACCGGCTTGTGTAAGAAAATGTTCAGCGGCGCGCCAATCCCATTCCCCACCAGGTTTTCCCGCAATAATCGAAAATTCTCCCGGCTTTCCTGCCAGAAATTCCAAAAAAGTCGCTGCAATCGGACCAGCATTGCGAACTGTAAAACCTTTTTGTTGCAAGTCCTGCCATAATTCAGCCTGTGCCTTATCATGGCTTACAAGGCGCAAATCCAAATGCTTCCCTTTCAATTGTGGAGGTTGGCCATCAGGCCCGCTCTCAGCCGAATGTACAGGAGTAGGCCGTAATTCCGTAAGCGGATGATAACGGTGGTCGCCAAACCATCCGTAACTTCTTACTATCACACGTTCATTATCTGCTAATACCGCAATATCCTTTTCGGGCGAATAGGCGCCTGAGATGACCGTCTTCCATTCCTTTCCTTCTGCATCGCTTTGTTGTAAAGCGAAATTGCACACCGTCCAATGATTGTGACCGATGG
Organism: Alphaproteobacteria bacterium; assembly: GCA_013288305.1. Lineage (GTDB taxonomy): Bacteria > Pseudomonadota > Alphaproteobacteria > Rickettsiales > SXRF01 > JABDCD01. The sequence goes on from JABDCD010000002.1 coordinate 12,549, forward strand.
TAAACGGTTTGGTACCATCCAGAGGGTCAACCACGAATCGCAGTTGCGGATAATTACCGCTGGGATTTTTGGGGCGCAAAATCTCGTTCTCTTCTTCACCAAGAAAACCGGCATCTTTAAAGCGGCTTGGGTTTATACCCTTTGCCTCATTACCGTATAACCTGTCATAGATATATTGCTGAATTTCCGTATCAGCTAAAGTCACGGGATTGCCATCGCTTCTGCCGCCTTTATCCGTCTTCGCCAAATCGCCTTTTCGCGCCATGGCTACATACTTACGCGCTATATCAGCAGAGCCATCCAACAGCCCCTCAAAGAAGTCCTGAGTTTCAACATTTAATTTTATTATCTCGGCCATAACCTATTCTCCCATTTGTTTGCCTTTCTTGGGTCCCAGGCTAAAAGTAAACAACATATTAAGCAAGCAAAAAATATCCTAATTTGGGATAATCCTAAATCAGGATTAGGCATCGTTGTATCTAGGGTGGATAGCAACGGTGCAACGAACTATTTATTCAAAGGAACATCGGTATTTTCTCGACCTGATGATTCAGGCGCGCAAGAAGGCCGGCCTTACCCAAACCGAACTCGCCAAGAAGCTAAAAAAGCCGCAGTCATTTGTATCCAAATATGAAAATGGGGAGAGACGTTTGGATATCATAGAGTTTATTGCTGTATGTAAGGCTATTGGCGCGGATGCTAGAAAGATTCTGGCCAAGCTGTCATGAAACTTCGCCTGCTATTTGTAGTACTGAAAATAAAAACGGCCGGAAAAAACTCCGGCCGTTTGTAATGGATAAGCTCACGCCTATTTTTTCAGTTCGGCCTCGATTTTGGCGATCTCGGCTTTATCCTGCGAAACCCTGGCAGCGGCGGCCTCATCTGCCGTCAAACGCTGCTTATAGCCTTGCAGCTGGCGCTCCAACTCCTCATGCTTTTTCTTCATGGCGCATTTCGGATCTTTGGCGCATTGTTCCTCGGCGAGGCGCTTCTGGCGTTCGCGCTCGGCTTCGGCCTGATGCCTCTGGCGTTCCAGATCCTCCTTATTCTTGTTGATGTCGGCCTTGAGATTTTTGCGGGCGGCGCGCTTCTGGTCGATCTCGGCCTGGAGTTTCTCGGCAAGGGCGGCATTGCCGCTGCGCAGCGCGTCGTTGCGCTGTTTACCCAAGGCCCGGATTTCGTCATCGTCCGTATTCAAGGCCTGATAATCCTGATGGATGGCCTGCTTGTCGTTATGGGCCGTCTGCCCCTGGGAAGTGGAGGGCTTATTGTTGGCAGGTTTATTGGTGGGAGCGGAACCCTGGGCATACGCGGCGGTCGAGAGCCCCAATGCCATCACAAGCATCCATAAGGAAATTCTGGTCATAAATCCTCCAAAAAGGGTGAAAATACGGTGTCAAGTCAGTAATCCAAGCATAGCGTTTATAGCATTACCCTGGCGTGATAAGAACCTTAATTTTTATCCATTATTCGTCGCCATTTGCCCCTTGACCGTTTTTGGGCTACACTCCATATATGAAAATCCAAGAATAGGTCCCCGGATTTCGCTGACGGCGAATCCGGGGACAGCAGCTTTCCTAACCCCCGCGAGTGCGGGGTTATGAGAATGGGTCCCCGCCTCCGCGGGGATACTTGATTTTCTAAGCGCGCAAGCGCGCTAATGAAATCTAAGTGGCTGGGTAGCAAAGTGGTACTGCAGGGGACTGCAAATCCCCCATACGTCGGTTCGATTCCGACCCCGGCCTCCAATTTTCAATATCGCCTCGTATGCCAAAAATTCCGTTAGGCGTTTTGCGTAACCGTCCGGCAAGCGCGGGCGATAACCAATTCTTCATTGGTAGGAATGACATAGGCGACGATAGCACTGTTTGGTGCATGAATATCGGGGGCGTTGGCCTTATTGCGCGTTTCATCGAGAATCAACCCCATCCATGCAAAGTATGAACAGATGTTCCGGCGAATCCGCCATGAGTGCTCGCCGATGCCGCCAGTGAAAATGAGCGCATCCAGGCCGCCCAGCATTACCATCAGGCTGCCTATATGCTGCGCCGCCATGGAACAGAACAGGTCAATCCCTTCTTTTGCTTCCAGCGCATCGCTTTCCTCCAGCGTGCGCATATCGGCACTGAGGCCGGATACGCCAAGCAGGCCGGATTGATGATACAGAATATCCGTTACCGCGTCCGCTGTCATGCCTAGATGCTGCTGCATATAGAGCACCACGCCGGCATCGAGCGTGCCGCAACGCGTACCCATCATCAACCCGTCAAGCGTCGAGAATCCCATGCTGGTAACCACACTTTTTAAATCTTTCATGGCGCACATGCTGGCGCCGTTGCCCAGATGTGCCACGATAACGCGGCCTTTTGCCTTGTCGCCCTCGTATTTCGGCAATTCGGAGGCGATATACTCATAGGAAAGCCCGTGAAAGCCATAGCGCTTCACGCCATCCTCGTAAAAATGGCGCGGCAGGGCAAACATGCTGGCTAATTTTGGTTGTGTGTGATGGAACGCCGTGTCGAAACAGGCAATTTGCGGCAGATCGGGGTGAATCGCTGCTAGTTCCTCAATAATCCGCAAATTATGTGGCTGATGCAGCGGTGCCAGCGGGATCAGTGTTTTCAGTTCCGCTATAGTCTCCGGCATCACCAGCACCGGCGCAGCGCGATCCTTGCCATGCACCACGCGATGCCCGGCAGCGTAAAGCTGCAAGCCGTCTTTATGCGAGGCAAGCCAATCAAGTACCTCTTGTAATGCGACCTTGTGGCCGTCCTGCGTATCCGGTACATTCACCGCGCCTTTGTGCAGTGGAGCCAGATCGGCATGGCGGAAGACAGAGAATTTCAGGCTGGAGGAGCCGGCATTGAAAACGGCGATGATGCGATTCACGGCTTGATGCCCAGCTTATCACGCTTGCGCACATAAGCCAGTGCCAGGGCGCTCGATGCTTGGCGTGCCTCGCTGTTACCGGCACGGCTGGTGAGAATGATCGGCACTTTTGCGCCGAGCACGATACCCGCCCCGTCGCAGCCGGTCAGGAAGCGACTTTCTTTGTAGAGCATGTTACCGGATTCGATATCGGGCACGACCAGAATGTCGGCGTCACCCGCCACCTCCGATTTTATGCCTTTGATCTCCGCCGCCTCTTTCGACACCGCATTGTCGAACGCCAGCGGCCCGTCGAGAATGCCGCCGGTGATCTGTCCGCGATCGGCCATTTTGCATAGCGCTGCGGCGTCGAGCGTAGAAGGCATGTTTTCGCTGATTGTCTCCACGGCGGCAAGGAGCGCCACTTTCGGTGTGCCGAAGCCGAGAATGCGAAACAGGTCGATGGCATTCTGCACGATGTCTTGTTTCTCCATCAGCGTCGGGCGAATGTTGATGGCGGCATCGGTCAGGAACAGAGGTTTTGGGTAGTTAGGGACATCAAGGATAAAAACATGGCTCATTCGCCGCCCGGTGCGCAGGCCGTTTTCCTTTTCGATGACCGTCTCCATCAGTTCGTCAGTATGCAGCTTACCCTTCATCAAGGCTTCCACTTTGCCGTCTTTCGCCATTTTTACGGCGATTCCCGCTGCTGCATGGCTATGTTCGGTGGCAACAATGGCATACGGGGATAGATCGATGCCTTCCTGCCGAGCAATGGCTTCGATCTTGGCGCGTGGCCCGACCAGCACAGGATCGATCAGTCCCTCCTTGGCCGAGGCGATCGCACCGGTGAGCGAATATACATCGGCAGGATGCACCACTGCAGTCTTCAGCGGCTTGAAGGTATCTTTCATGGCAATCAGCGTTTTGATGCAAGAATGGGCAGGATATTCAAGTTTCGTGTTGATCATATCAGCCTAACCTTTTCTGCAACGCCTGCTTGAGGGGTGTATCTATTCGAGTACATCAATAATGCTTTTCTGTCTGCTAGAGAATTAATGAAAAACATCTATATGTCATAGTTAAATGTAAAAACGCGGTCAGCAGTTTGATTGCAGTCAAGCGATAGAAGGAACATGTCTGATATAAAAGAACCTATGGAACCACTTTCTTTATTCGGCAAAAAAGGTCTTGTCATCGGTATCGCCAATGAGCACAGCATTGCCTATGGCTTTGCGCGCGTCATGTCCGACTGGAGCGCGGCGATGACGGTCACATACGCCTGGCAACAGCACTGGCCGCTGGAAAAAGTGGAGGTGTGCCTGTCGCATCGTAAAGTTAATAAAATCGACACGTTCGAGAAAAAAGTGATCGTGCATGGTGATGCGTTGACTCAGGAACAGTGTAAAAAACTGGTGGACATCGCCGCTAAATGCCCTATTCAGCGCACATTGCAGTCGGACGTCGTCATCCGAACCTTAGCGGAGTAGTTGACTGATATGCTCGCAAATTTCATTGCCGTATCGTTTATCAGCGCATTGGTGATTTTCACCACTTGGCTTTCCACCTATGAAATCCTTGGGAAAGTATGGAATATTCTGCCCAAGCTCACCGTTACGCCGCGCCTGCGCGTGATGTTTATCGGTGTGCCGGTTTTCGCGGTACATATCATAGGCATCTGGCTTTATGCCATGGCCTATTTCCTGGTGGAAAATTACACCTCACTCGGCAAGATCGTGGGGCAGTCGCGTGTTTACGGCGTCAATGTCGAAAGTTTCTTCGATTGCCTATATTTCTCCGCTGCTACCTATACCTCGCTGGGACTGGGCGATCTGGTGCCGACACACGACATGCGGATGCTGGTCGGCGCGGAAGTGCTCAACGGCCTAGTTATGATCGGCTGGACGATTTCGTTTACCTACCTCACCATGGAAAAATTCTGGCAGTCGCCGCAGCATCATGGGCATAAGTGGTGATGATGGTTTAAAGCCCTCTAAGGTGGTTAAGACATGCCGACGTTCTATTTTTGGCAATCATCATCTGCATATTATTACTAATTATCAATGTGTTATTGCTCTAATGTAATAGCGACCCCCTACAAAATATTTGTCGTAGCCGGGGGAAAGTTCATTGTTGCTAGCTGGTGGGCCAGCTCTTGGTATTCTTTAAGATTGTGCGGTTTGGAAATGAAGTGGTCGGCCCCTAACGCTGCGCATTGCGCGCGGTCAAGAGGATTCCGCGACGCTGTGAGTATGACTACGGGGATGGTGGCAAACTGCGGCTGTTTTTTAAGTTCGTACAGCACGGCATATCCGCTGATACGTGGCAATCCTAAGTCGAGCAGAATCAGGTCCGGTCGCGGTGCATCCTTATACTTCTCCCGCTGGTAGACATAATCAAGCGCTTCATATCCATCCGCTACACAGGAAACTTCAGGTACGCCTTCTTGTTCTACAAGAAGCTCTACCAGCAAGTAAGCATCCGGGCTATTGTCTTCGACTAAAAGGATATTCATAACATTTTCTACAACCTGTAGGTCAGCGATGGTTATTACATTATAATTGCCGGTCAACGTTGTTCCAAGGCCTTTTGTTTCTATCAGAAATTTTAGGACTATTGGCAGTGTTACAGGTTTTTCCTTAGGAATCTATTAATATTAATGTGGTAGTCCCTGAATGTACTATTCTAAATAGCGAAAGGTCTAATCTTATGAGCTCAACAAAAAATGTCGCGTACTTTGCATCAGCCGCTTTATTATTGCTCTCGCACCAGGCATTGGCGATTGACGGCTTGCAAGTGCCATCAATCGGGGCCATACAGGCCGGTACCGCAGGCGCTGGAGTTGCCAATGCGCATGATTCAACCTGGATGATGCTGAACCCCGCCTCCATTTCTACTCTCGGGGAAGAATTTGATTATTCGGCGGAGATCGCCAAACCAGAGGTTAGCGTAGATATACACGGACCCAGCGGGTTGACCAATGCTGCTGGAAAACAGGATAGCAGTATCATCCAGGTTATTCCTGCGATCAGTTATGTCAAACCCTTGGCGGTAGGCACCCTGGGATTAGGAACATTTGGATCTTCAGGGGTCGCTACAAAATATGATCAGGCTGTCACTACGCCCGGCCAAGCTGGAGATTTTGATAAAAGAATCAGTTATAAATTAATACAAAACGTACTTTCTTACGCTTATCCGGTCAATGACAGTTTCGCGCTAGGTGTTGGTCTTCACCTGAATTACGCCATATTCAGAAGCGATATGATAAACACCAACACATTAGGTGAAACCCAAGGTGGTAATAAATGGGACGGCGCATTTGGCGGTGGCGTGCAACTGGGAGCCACCAAGACCTTTAACGACATAAAATTCGGGGCTTCCTATTCATTTCGGCAGAAAATGCAGAAATTCGATAAATACACAGATGTGATACCCTATTCGCTGGATGTTCCGGCATCCGCACAAGCCGGAGCGAGCTATACTATAAGACCTGATGTGGAATTGGTCATGGATTATAAATGGATCGACTGGACGGGCGTCAAAGCGTTTGGCAACGAAGCCGTTAGCGGCGGGCTGGGCTGGAAAAACCAGTCTATTATAGCGGCCGGCGGCACCTATACAGTGAATGATAAATGGAAAATGCGCGCAGGATTTTCTTATGGGAATTCGCCCATCGATGACCAGGCCGTATTTGCAAACGCACATATTCCTGTCGTAACCACAACTCATGTTACGCTTGGCTGCAGCTATACGCTTAGTTCAAGAACCAGTATAAACCTGGCCTATATTCACGCGTTTAATAACAGTGTAACCGACAGCGGTACTGGCGACACCTTCTCCCAGCTGGGACAGGGGACTAAAAGTTCTCTGAGCGTGGACTCCATAGTGATAGGCTCATCGATGAAATTTTAGCACGACCTCCTAGGCAATCTTACGTCAGTACCTGACGGTAATTGGAGTCCTATGAAAAAATTATTTTGTAATATTTTCATAATCCTGACATTTTTTGCCGTACTAGATAAGCCAGCGTCGGCCTATGCCGAGCCTGTTTTAGAATTAAGCGGCGATGGGTTGAGCGTTGATATCATTCCCTACTGCTCCTACCTCAGGGATTACGACAATAATATACCGGCTCAGGATGTCATCTCGGGAAAACTGGATTCCCGGTTTACCGAAAACCACGAAGAAAGACTGGCATTCAAAGCTCATTACCTATGGCTTAAGTTGCGGGTCAGGAATATTTCCGCCCGCAGCATAGATTATGTCATAGAAGGGACACAGATAGTTTTGCCGAAAGAAAAATTCTATATTATCGATAGCAAGAATAATATTGTAACCCATACGACAGGAGCCCTTGTTAACGATAGCGCCAGGGAGATTTTTTATAACCGATCGGTCGTGCCCATCAATTTAGAGCCTGGCGAAGAAAAACTGGTGTACCTGAATGCCGCATCTGCAAAAACATATGGTGCTGTTCAGTATTCGATTACGGCAAAAGACCGGTTCATAAGCACGTCATATAAAGTTAGTGCGACCGAAAACCTGTTGGTAGGGGCTATATTAATACTCGCCATCTACAACCTTTTCCTGTTTTTATCGGTCAGGGATAAAATATATCTCTATTATTCCACCTATGTATTGTGTTCCTTGTTTGGGACCGTTTTCGAAGAAAATTCCGGAACTATTTCTCCTTTTATTCCGCGTTTCTATCATGCCTGGCATTACGAAATATATAACGTATTAGTACCCATATTTATCGTTTTTTTAAATTTATTTGCCCGGAATTTCCTGCATTTCTCAGAGCGGAGCTATAAAGCTTCCAATGTGATTATAACATTAACGTTAATCGATATGGTATTTGGTACCGCTTATATGCCGTTCGTGGATATCATTAAAACAGTCGTATGGAATTACATAGCAGCATATGTACTTATAGAAGCATCCTCAGCGGTAATCCTATATAATTGTATCGTTAATATCAGGCAGGGCTACAGGCCTGCATTATATTACCTCATAGCATTCCTATTTTTTGCACTTGGCGTTACTTTATATTTTCTATATATGGAAAATATACTTCCAAGCAACGTCATTTCGTCGTGGAGCGGCAGGGTCGGGTTGCTTTTTGAGGCCACTCTTATGTCGTTTGCGCTGGCTGATCGCATAAGGCAGATGCGGTTGGAAGAGGAACAACTCATCGTGGAACTTACCGAGTCCAACACGGAACTGGAGCGCTTTGCCTATATTTGCTCGCACGACCTCCAGGAACCGCTACGCATGATTTCCAACTATACGCAGCTGCTGATGAGGCATCTGGGGGATAGTCTGGATGAAAAAGGCCAGCGTTATGCTAAATATGTGATCGATGGCGCCGTTAACGCGCGCGCGTTGATCACCGACATTCTGGCCTACGCTAAGATAGGAACGGAGTCGGAAAAAACCGAGCCAGTAGATTGCGAGAATGTTTTGTCCATGGTCATAAAACATCTTGAGACGCCTATTCTGGAGGCCGCCGCTCACATTACCCATGACGAACTGCCGTCGGTGCAGGCGTATAGAACGCAAGTCACGCAGCTTTTCCAGAATCTCATCAGCAATGCCATTAAGTTTCGCCACCATGACCGTCCCCCGATCATTCATGTCGGGGCAAAACGCGAGGGTGAATTCTGGCAATTCTCCGTGAGTGACAATGGCATCGGCATTGCTGAAGCCCATCAGGAAAGGATTTTCCAAATTTTCCAGCGCCTCAATAAGCGCAAAGACTACCCAGGCACCGGCATTGGTCTCGCAATTTGCAATAAAATCATTGAATACTATGGCGGTAAGATATGGGTCAAATCCGAGCCCGGCGTAGGAACTACATTTTTCTTTACCCTGCCTGCCGTAATGTAACAGGTGGAACTCATAACTGCAGTCTCATGAAAAAGTTATTTTATAATATTTGCTTCCTGGCGCTTTTTGCCCTGCTGTATAACCCAGCGCCGGCTTATGCGGAACCTGTTTTAGAGGTAAGCGGCGATGGATGGAGCGTTAATATCATTCCCTACTGCTCCTACCTTAGGGACTACGAAAATAATATACCGGCTCAGGATGTCATATCGGGAAAACTGGATGCCCGGTTTACTGAAAATCATGGAGATAAACTGATATTTGAAACCCATTACATCTGGCTTAAGTTCCGGGTCAGGAACATTTCCTCACATAGCATAGATTACGTCATCGAAGGCACGCAATTGGTTTTGCCGAAAGAAACCTTCTACGTTATCGATAGCCATCATCATATAGTCACCCACAGAACGGGATCCTTCGCCGACGATAGCGCGAGAGAGGTTCTTTATAATAGGTCGGTCGTACCCATCAATTTAGAACCCGGCGAAGAAAAGCTGGTGTATTTGAATGTAGCAGCCCCAAAAACCTATACTGCCGTTCAATATTCCATGACGGTAAAAGACCGGTTTATAAGCATGTCTTATAAAATTACCGCGACTGAAAACTTATTGGTAGGGGCTATATTAATACTCGCCATCTATAACTTTTTCCTGTTCCTGTCGGTCAGGGATAAAATATATTTTTATTATTCTGCTTATGTGTTGTGTTCCTTAATTGCAGGGGTTTTTGAAGAAAATGCTGGAAATATTTCTCCTTTTATTCCGCGCTTTTATCATGCCTGGCATTACGAAATATATAACGTAGTCGTCTCCCTGTTCATCATTTTTCTCAATTTATTTGCCCGGAATTTCCTGCAGTTTTCAAAATGGGCTTATAAAGCGTCCGACGTGATTATAGTACTAGCTTTAATCGATTTGGTATTTGGCACGGCTTATTTACCGTTCGTGGATGAAATTAAAACGATCCTATGGAATTACCTAGTACCATATGCGCTTATAGAAATATCCTCAGTAATAATCTTATATATTTGTATCGTTAATATCAGGCAGGGCTATAAACCTGCATTATATTATCTTATAGCATTTATATTTTACGCCGTGGGTATAGCTTTATACTTGTTATACATGGAAAATATACTCCCCAGCAATGTCATTTGCTCGTGGAGTGTCAGGGTCGGATTACTGTTTGAAGCCACGCTCATGTCATTCGCGCTGGCCGATCGCATCCGGCAGATGCGGCTGGAGGAAGAACAGCTGATTAAAGAGCTTACCGAATCCAACACCGAGTTGGAGCGCTTCGCCTATATTTGCTCGCACGACCTCCAGGAACCGCTGCGCATGATTTCCAATTATACGCAGCTGTTGGTGAAACACCTGAAGGGCAACCTGGATGAAAAGGGACAGCGTTATGTTAAATATGTGATTGACGGCGCGGCCAATGCGCGCGAGCTGATCAACGACGTACTGACCTATGCCAAGATAGGAACGGAATCGGAAAAAAGTGAACCGGTGGATTGTGAGAATGTCTTATCCATGGTCGTAAAGCATCTTGAGACACCTGTGTTAGAAGCCGGCGCTCACATTACCCATGACGAGTTGCCGTCAGTTCAGGCACATAGAACCCAAGTCGTACAACTTTTCCAGAACCTCATCAGTAACGCCATCAAGTTTCGCTATCCTGACCGCCCCCCGGTCATTCACGTTGGAGCGAAACGGGAAGGCGAATTCTGGCAATTCTCAATAAGTGACAACGGTATCGGCATTGCTGAAGCCCATCAGGAAAGAATCTTTAATATTTTTCAGCGTCTTAATAAGCGCAAGGAATATCCCGGCACGGGTATTGGCCTTGCAATTTGTAATAAAATCGTTGAATATTATGATTGTAAGATATGGGTTAAATCCGAGCCCAATGCAGGGACAACGTTTTTCTTTACGCTGCCTGCGGTAATGTAACAAAGGAGGAATGCAATAATGACGCCTGGCGCACTGATCGAAATTCTACTGGTGGAAGACAATCCTGGCGATGCTGAACTCGCCCGCGAGGCATTCATGGAATGCAAGGTCAAAAACAGGATTCATGTCGC
>JABDCD010000002.1:23485-28485 GCA_013288305.1 Alphaproteobacteria bacterium
ATCGAAATTCTACTGGTGGAAGACAATCCTGGCGATGCTGAACTCGCCCGCGAGGCATTCATGGAATGCAAGGTCAAAAACAGGATTCATGTCGCAGAAGATGGCGAGGAAGCGCTTGATTTTCTCTACCGCAGAGGCAAGTTCCGCGATGCGGTGCGGCCGGACGTTATTCTCCTCGATCTCAATATGCCGCGCAAAGACGGCAGGGAGGTGTTAAAGGAAATCAAACAGGATAACAATCTGTGCGATATCCCAATCGTCATCCTGACCAGTTCAGAGGCGGATCGGGACATTATCAAGAGCTATAAGTTACACGCCAATTGTTACATCATCAAACCAGTGGATTTTGAGAAATTTCTTGAAGTCGTTAAAGCCATCGAAAATTTCTGGCTGCAGATAGTCAAGCTGCCCCCGCATCATCCATAAGGAGATGCTATCGTGAATAGCTATTAAGGGAGGATTATGACGATTGAAGATAATCTTATCGAAATTCTACTGGTGGAAGACAATCCTGGCGATGCTGAACTCGCCCGCGAGGCATTCATGGAATGCAAGGTCAAAAACAGGATTCATGTCGCAGAAGATGGCGAGGAAGCGCTTGATTTTCTCTACCGCAGAGGCAAGTTCCGCGATGCGGTGCGGCCGGACGTTATTCTCCTCGATCTCAATATGCCGCGCAAAAATGGCAGGGAGGTGTTGAAGGAAATCAAACAGGACAGCAATCTGTGCAATATCCCGGTCATCATCCTGACCAGTTCAGAGGCACAGCGGGACATTGATATAAGCTATAAGCTCTACGCCAACGGGTATATCGTCAAGTCAGTGGATCTGGAGAATTTTTTTGAGGTCGTCAGGAGCATTGAGACTTTCTGGCTGAGTACAGTCAAACCGCCCGAAGATCCCGAATCCGCTCCCGATGAAAAATAGTATGAATGTTAATGAAAACCGCAAGCGGGAAGAAGCTGACAGTGAAGTAACCGCGCTTCGGCAGGAACTCCTGCAACTATCAAAAGATTTCCAACAGTTTGCCTATGCCGTATCGCATGACATGAGTGCACCGGTTCGCTCCATGGCTGGTTTTTCCGGACTGCTTCTGAAAAAATACGGTGACGTGCTTGATGACAAGGGACGGCATTATCTCTCCTTCATCACCGCGGGCGGAGAAAAGCTGCAGGCGATGATGGCCGGGCTGCTGCAATACTCCAGGATCAACACCGGAAACTTCAAGCCCGTTACTATCGAAACCGGCAAGGTAGCCGAAGAATGTCTGGGCACGCTGCATGAGGCTATCCGTGAATCCGGCGCTAAAGTAACCATAGAACCGTTGCCGAATGTGGTAGGGGATACCGATCAGATACGCCGGCTTTTGGGGTATCTGCTCGAGAATGCCCTGCGCTTTCATAAGCCGGGTACGCCTCCGCAGATCAGGCTTCTGGCCGGAACGCTCCAGGATCGCTGGACGTTTTGCGTAGCCGATCAAGGCATTGGCATCGATGCCATATTCCATGAGGAGATATTCCTGATCTTTCGCAAGCTCCACACCGACGCTGAATATCCGGGAACGGGGATAGGACTTGCGTTGGCAAAAAAGGTGGTTGAGCGCCACCATGGCCGCATCTGGGTTGAATCTTCGCCCGGTGTTGGGGCGCGTTTTTTTGTATGGCTACCCGTAAGCGCCTTAGAGTAAATTAATCCCACTAAGCGCATTGGCTGGCGGAGGGGGCTGGTTCAAAAGGAACGAAGGACAAGCTTCTCAACCCGCCGCCCGCTGCAGCGGGGCATCCCCTGCCCTGACTAAATAATGGGTGAAGTCGGAGGCGCGGAACGGCTTGGCGATGAAGCCCTGCGCCCCCAGGCTGAAAGATTTCACTATCGTGCCTGGATCGCGGTCGCCGGAGAACATGACGACGAAGGCTTTGGGATCGGCGCTGAGCAGGTTGGCCAGCACGTCGAAACCGTCGCAGCGGTCGCCGCGGTAATGGATGTCGAGAAATACCAGGCCGGGGCGATGCACCATATAGTTGGCGACGGCCTCGCGCGAATTGCCGGTCATGGTCAGGCTGCCGCACTGCTTCAAATGATGCGCGACCAGCTGGCTGGTCATCGGCTCATCCTCGACGATGAGGATGGAAAGCGGCGTCTTGCCGGGCGAAAGGGGTGCAGGCCGTGCGGTGGATTTTGTATCCTTGCCCATGGCACTGATAACGCCGCAGGCCAGTTGCCCCTGCGCGGCGATGTCTTCGATCCAGACATAAGCTGCCGCCGTTGCCGCCAGTTTTTCATGCCGGTGTTCGGCACCGAGCAACACGCACTCGCCGCGTCCGCCCTTGAATGCCAGCGTCCCGGCGCTGCTTCCCGCGGCGTCCTTGACGATGCTCTCCAGTGCCGCCGCATTGGCGTCGGGCAGGCGCAGGTACAAGAGCGAAATGCCGCTCCAGCTTTCAGGATCGCGCGCGATATATTCTGCCAGCTTTTCCAATTCCGCCATACGGCGACCATACAAGCCGGCGGCGGAATATGCAACCGTAAGTAGATAGAGAACAAAATAATAGGGAGGAAAATTTTCCTCCCTATTTTATTTATAGATAGTGAAATTGCTTAGTTTGTGACCGGCGATGCGTCGGCATGCAACTCGGGCGCAGGAGCATTGACGAAATGGTCAACCACCATCGGCATCGCCAGCAAGGCGACAATGCCAAAGATCATCCAGTACCCGCCGGAACTTTTTTGGGAATTTTTCATAACGCTTCTCCTTTGTGGTTTAAGTGGAGTAAGCGCCCTGCCTTGTTGGAACCGATGACCGGTCCTCTTTTTTTCCACGGCGTGTGCGAACATGCCGGTATTTATATTATTAGCGTATGCCTCATCGGCGCGGTTGTCAATAGTCAAAACACCCGAATCAATTTCAGCAGCGGGGAAATCAGGCGCGCGTCATCGTGGTCGAGGCTAAGGGGCTTGTAGGACGGCGCCGTCGAATGCGGCATCAGGAAGGGCGGCTGGTATTTGCGGATGACGGTTTTGGCGCCGCGCCCCTGGTAATGCTGGGCGATGACGACCTGGCCGGGCTTGCACGGGCGGTCGAGCTCCGAAATCACGATGTCGCCCGCCATGATGCCCGATAAATTCATGCTGTCGTCATGCACCTCCAGCGCGTAGGCCTTGGGCGAATAGCCGGCATTCTCGCCGACTTCGAGATAAAATTTCCCCTCTTTCCGAACGACATTCGACATTTTCTTGCAGCGCTCCGGCTCGTGCTGGAAGGGAATCAGCATGGGCGGCTCGGCGAACCCGTCCCCTGCCCGCTCTTGCACACCGAGAATCCGCGCCACCGGCACGCCGATATGGCCTGCGATCAGCGTCGCTTCGTCAGCTTTGAGCTGGCGGCGGCCCTGGAAAAGATTGGTGATGACCGACTTGTCGCGCCCGAGGATGCGCGCCAGGTCGGTCTGGCTGACGCCGTGTTTTACCAGCAGTTGCTTGAGGTGGGACATGTTCATCCTCCCTATGTAGCCTTTATGGGCGCCATTGGCAGTTGAGTTTATTGTAATTAATTATTGACATCAAGTTGAATTTATCTCAATATAGGGGATAGGACATTTTATAGGGAGCAGGCGGGCATGGACCGGCAGCTGAAGACCATTCTTGAGGCGTTTTTAAAATTGATGCGCGTGCTGAATGATGAAGTGACGCGCCTGAGCGACACCAGCCAGTTCGACGACCATCCGCAATGCCTGCAACTGGTCGAGGAAATCCGCAGCGGCTGCGCCGACATCTTCAAAACCATGAACCTCGTCGAACGGCGGATTTACGCGCAGGGGCTGGTGCCGCCGGAGGGGGAGTAGGAAAGAGAGAGGGGATTCGGAATGGGAACGGGTGTTTCAACGCGGGCTAATCAATAAACATCTTTACGATGATCGACATTTACCACCATCACTATCAGCCGGTTATTCTCTATCCGACAGATGACCCGGTAATCGTGGACACGATAGCGCCATAACCCTCTCAGATCGGAGTGAAGCGCTTTGCCGAAACGGCGCGGATCATCATTCGTGGCGATGCGCTCGCGCATATAGCGCAGAATATCGGCTTGCACCTGTCTATCCAGCTTTGCGAGCTGCTTCTTTGCGTGGTCATCATATTCTACCTGCCACATGCAGGAGTCAATTTTTTGGGGAAAAATCGAACCCAAGCTCGCGCTCTACCTCATCTTGGGTCCAGGCGCGGTTATTTTGAGACAATACCTGTTTGGCCTTGACGATATCCTCGACATCCTCAAGATAATTCTTCACCGCCTGCAGGACGTAAAAATCCTCACTCTTGCCGGTTTGCATGGCGAGGGTTTTAAGCTGCGTTTCAAGCTGTGGGTCAAAATGTATTTGCATAATGAATTAATTATACATCAAACAAGCGTGACCTGCAATCCCCCTTCGCTAAAGCTACGGGGGACAGGCAAGTGCGGGGCTATAAAAACACCCTTGCAAGACCCCTCGTCACGCCGTAGCCCACTTGGGCGAAGGCGGATGGCGAGAACATACTCTATATAAGATCGGAAGCTCCAATTCCCGCATCCCTGCAGATTTTATTCAACAGGCCGGGGCCGATGATTTCTCCTGCATGGACCGGCACTACCGTAGCGCGCCCATCCGGATGCTTTATAAAATGATGGCTGCCGCGCACGCGCGATACGACAAATCCGAATGATTGAAGTGATTTGATGAGTTCTTTACCGGTCAGGCGTGGGGCGCGGACCATGGCGCTACGGTAACACGTTGAACACCGACGAATTCACGCATACCGAAATGGTCATCGCCATATTCTTCAAGGCACAAGGAGATCGCCTCCTGAACACGGCCAAGCAGCTCATCCATGGTTTTAGCCTGTGTATGACAGCCATGCAGCTCCGGTACGCTAGCGACCAGAAAGCCTTCGCTGTCTTTCTCGATGATGACGTTGAATTCGTTTTTCATGCTTAACGCCCACTACCTCTTCTGAAGTTGCAC
>JABDCD010000002.1:30985-57766 GCA_013288305.1 Alphaproteobacteria bacterium
TTTCCCAGTTTGATTGGCCTTTCACCCCTAGCCACAGTTCATCCCCGACTTTTTCAACAGTCGTGGGTTCGGTCCTCCAGCAGGTGTTACCCTACCTTCAACCTGACCATGGCTAGATCACTAGGTTTCGGGTCTAATACGTCGAACTCAAACGCGCTATTCACACTCGCTTTCGCTACGCCTACAGCTATCGCCTTAAGCTTGCTCGACACATTAAGTCGCTGACCCATTATACAAGAGGTACACAGTCAGGGGCTTGCGCCCCCTCCTATTGCTTGTAAGCATCCGGTTTCAGGTCTATTTCACTCCCCTCGACGGGGTGCTTTTCACCTTTCCCTCACGGTACTAGTTCACTATCGGTCGGTAAGGAGTACTTAGGCTTGGAGCATGGTCGCCCCCTCCACTAAAGGATTTTCAGACAGGATTGCACGTGTCCCGCCCTACTCTAGGATCATAGAACTTTCTACCTATACGGGGCTATCACCCACTATGGCCGCCTTTTCCAAGGCGTTCTAGTTCTTATTCCATGACCACTGGCCTGGTCCCCGTTCGCTCGTCACTACTAAGGGAGTCTCTGTGATTTCCTTTCCTCCGGGTACTTAGATATTTCAGTTCCCCGGGTTCGCTTCGACACCCTATGAATTCAGGTGCAGATACCGCATACGCGGTGGGTTTCCCCATTCGGACATCTCCGGATCAAAGCTTATTCGCAGCTCCCCGAAGCTTTTCGCAGCGTAGCACGTCCTTCATCGCCTCTTACCGCCAAGGCATCCACCAGATGCTCTTAACATACTTATTTAAAATTAGAACGATGTCTGAATCATGAACGTACAGAGCAAAACAGCAAGCTGCTTTGCGAAGGACAAATTCCAGAAGCCGGATAACAAAACACGGTTAAGCTTTTGTCTCCTTGTCTTCCATCGTCTATCTTCTGTACTCAGCATTCTTCAGTACACAACATCGACTCAACTACCTATTGGCACATGCTGACGGGGTATAAATTAGTCAGCACATAGCCGCTTAGATAGCAAAGCCAGAAAAACCTATTCACATTGTCAAACCACAGCAAAACCGCCAGGCCGCGAAGGCCCGTAGGCTTGCAAAAACCACTTCTATATGGTGAAGGGAGCACTCGTATACTACCACGAATAGGGCATGTCAACAGGCATTGTAGGAATATTTTTGAGTGGTCGGTGACGAGTAGTAAATAGCTAGTATTTATGCGGGCTATAAAAAGAATTGTCATCCCGGCAAAGGTCGGAATCCATACCCATCATCCACACCGTATTTGTCCCTGACATGGATACCGGCTTCGCCGCTATGACGGACCCCTTCCCTTTTCCCTAAAATACGATATAATAAATGTCCCACGGCGAATCAACAGGTTAGCTCGCCGCAGCGGGGGTTGCTTCAAATTATTACCAATCTTAATGAATTGGCAAGCTTCATTTAACGCATTGTTCAACGTTTTATGGCGATAATGAATCAAGACACCAAGATGGCCGACCCGGACAATAACGAAGGGGATGCCAACGGAAGTGGAGCCGGAGAAGGGCGGGACGTCAAGCATGACGGCCTGCTGCTGGCGGACCCGGAGGTGAAAACCAAACGGCCGCCCTGGTTCAAGGTGGTGCTGCTGAACGACGATTATACGCCGATGGATTTTGTGGTGTTCCTGATCAAGGATGTGTTCCACAAAAATCACGAGGACGCAGTTGGCATCATGCTTGAAATCCACCAACGGGGCGCGGGCGTCTGCGGGGTCTACACGCGGGACATCGCGGAAACCAAGGCGGAGACGGTAATCACTTTATCGCGCCGCAATGAGTATCCGCTGCAGTGCCGGGTGGAGAAGGCTTGATTAAATCCTGTGAGCCGAAGGCTGCACAGGATCCTGCGCAGGCTTACGCCTCGCAGGATTTATACAACGGGGGACGACGATGTTATCTAAAAACCTGGAAATCAGCCTGCACCGTGCCTTGGCCCTGGCCAAGAAGTATCGCCATGAATACGCCACGCTGGAGCATCTGCTGTACGCGCTGACCGACGATCCGGATGCGGCCGCCGTCATGCGCGGCTGCGGCATTGTGCTGCCCGACATCAAGAAGCATATCTGTGAATTCCTGGAAAACGAATTGACTTCGCTCGTCGTCGAAGAAGTCGAAGAAGCGCGGCCGACGGCCGGTTTCCAGCGCGTCATCCACCGCGCCGCCATTCATGTGCAGTCGGCAGGAAAAAGCGAAGTCACCGGCGCCAATGTTTTGGTCGCCTTATTTTCCGAGCGCGATTCGCACGCCGTCTATTTCCTGCAGGAACAGGAACTGACGCGTCTCGACGTCGTCAATTATATATCGCACGGCATCGTCAAATACGCCGACAACACCAAAATCGCCGAATGGAAGCGCGATCTCGATACCGACGATTCCGAATCGCTCGAGCGCCCGCAACCGCCCAAGGACAAGGAAAAATCCGATTCGCTGTCGCAATATTGCGTCAACCTCAACAAAAAAGCCGAATCCGGCAAGACCGATATTCTTATCGGCCGCGAGGAAGAAGTCGACCGCACCATACAAATCCTGGCGCGGCGCACGAAAAACAATCCGCTCTATGTCGGCGACGCCGGCGTCGGCAAAACCGCCATCGCCGAGGGCTTGGCGCTGCGCATCGTCCGCGGCGAAGTACCTGCGGTATTGCGCAATGCCGTCATCTTCTCGCTCGACATGGGCGCACTCCTGGCCGGCACGCGCTACCGCGGCGATTTCGAGGAGCGCATGAAAGCGGTCATCAAGGAAATCGAAAAAATTCCCGGCGCGATATTATTCATCGATGAAATCCACACCATCATCGGCGCCGGTTCAACCAGCGGCGGCGCGCTCGACGCTTGCAACCTGCTGAAACCGGCGCTGGCGCGCGGCAATTTCCGCTGCATCGGCTCGACCACCTATAAGGAATATAAGAACAGCATCGAAAAAGACCGCGCGCTGGCGCGCCGCTTCCAGAAAGTGGACGTCGCCGAGCCGACGGTGGAAAATTCGATCAAGATTCTGCGCGGCCTGAAACCGTATTACGAAGAACATCACCAAGTGCGCTATACCAACGGCGCGATCAAAGCCGCGGTGGAATTGGCGGCGCGCTACATCCCCGACCGCAAATTGCCCGACAAGGCCATTGACGTGATGGACGAAGCCGGCGCGGCGCAGATGCTGCTGCCGGAGGGACGGCGCAAGAAAACCATCACCAACAAGGAAATCGAGGACATCGTCGCCAAGATCGCGCGGATGCCGGCCAAAACGGTGTCGATGGACGACGCCGAAACGCTGCGCAATTTAGAAAAAAATCTGAAGCTCGTCGTGTTCGGCCAGGACAAGGCCATCGACGCGCTGGCCACCGCCATTAAAATGTCGCGCGCCGGTTTGCGCGAGGAAGAAAAACCCATCGGCAATTATTTATTCACGGGACCTACGGGAGTGGGCAAAACCGAAGTGGCACAGCAGTTGGCGCTGCTCATGGGCATGGAATTGGTGCGCTTCGACATGAGCGAATATATGGAAAAACACGCGGTAAGCCGCCTGATCGGCGCGCCTCCAGGCTATGTCGGCTTCGACCAGGGCGGCCTGATGACCGATGCGGTGGATAAAAATCCGTACTGCGTCATCCTGCTCGACGAAATCGAGAAGGCGCATCCCGATGTCTATAATATTTTATTGCAGGTGATGGATTACGGCAGGCTCACCGACAATAACGGCAAGGACGTCAATTTCCGCAACGCCATCCTCATCATGACCAGCAACGCCGGCAGCGCCGAAACCGCCCGCGCGCCGGTCGGCTTCACCAAAATCGACCGCCACGGCGAGGACAAGGAAGCCGTCAACCGCGCCTTCACGCCGGAGTTCCGCAACCGGCTCGACGCCATCGTCTCGTTCGACCATTTGACGCCGGAAGTCGTTTCGCACGTCGTCAACAAATTCATCTTCCGCCTGGAATCACAGCTGGCCGACCGCAACGTCACCATCCAGCTCGACGAAACCTCGCGCAAATGGCTGGTCGAACGCGGCTATGACCGCGCCAATGGCGCCCGCCCGATGGCGCGCCTCATCGCCGAGAAAATCAAGAAGCCGCTCGCCGACGAAGTGCTGTTCGGCAAACTCGCCAAAGGCGGCACCGTCAAGGTCACGGTGGAAAACGGCGAGCTCGCCTTCGCCATCGCCAAAGCCCCCGGCGGCGGCAAGCAAACCACCTCGGAGACGGATGAGGAGTTGGTTTCTTAAAGCCATCATCCTGCGGGACGCGAAGTATCAGCGCAGGATCTCAGAGACCCTTTGCCTCGCCTATGGCTCACACAGGATGACGAATTTGTCACAAAATCTTCACATTCTCGGTTAGAATTTCATAATATATTAATAGTAATAAGAAAAGAGAGATTGAATTATGTCGAACGCTAAACATTCTACCGACGAACATGAATCAAATGAAAGGCTCGCGAAGAACATCGCGAGATTCGCTCGTTATCTGTCTCTACGGCATCACATAGAAATTGGCAAAGAAGCAGCACAATCGGCCACAGTCACAAAAATTCATTGAAGCAGCCCGTGCTGCGGGTTGTGATGAATCAGAGGAAGCGTTTGACAAGACGCTGCGGGCGCTCATTACTGTGAAGCCGATGACAAACGCACAGGTGAAAAACAAGGCAAAGCGCCAGAAAAAAGAATGATTATGCTATTGCATTATTGCATAATAGTATAGCTCAATTAGATATTCCTTTCCCTCAATCCACAAATGACCTTTACCCGGATGCCGTAGGTCGTCGATTTCTGTTTCAGTGCGAAATAACTGTTCTTTTTCTGTCTCTGGACTAGCTAGTGTTACCACTGCCTTCATTTTTATCTCCTCTAAAAACGTGGAGACATTAAGTATCAAAATATATAAAAAAGCCATTAGGGAATCGGTAAAAAGAGATTAAATATAGTAGTGGGTCTATAAAATATACAATCCCCTTAATTTGACTGAAGGAACCATTGGCGGTTTAGGAACCGCTGCACTCGGCATCCATGAAGGATTTCATCAGTCAAATAGACCGAGAACCAGCCGAAAAAATTGGAAGGATTTTGTTGAGGCAACTACGCAAGCATTAGATCAGCGTAAGCGATAAATACATGGGTTTATTGAACCACTTTGTCACAAAACCTTCACACTCTCAGCCAAAATTCCGTGCTATCCTGCATGAGTAAATCAGTTTGAACCAAGGAGATTTATCCATGCACATGCAGTCCCACGAATATAGCCAGTATAGCCCTCTCATCCTGCCCGACCAGGTGATGCCCCTCATTTATGACTGCGCCGGCGAGGATGCGTTCGACGGCCGGATCGAAACCTTGAAGACGCTGGCGTTCAACTACCTGCTGCTGCGCAAGCGGCCGACGCGCATCGTTTTCCACACCGTGTCGGACGTGCTGGGCATCGCCAAGGAACAAGGCATCCGCGACCACGAGCTGAACCACTTCCTCTCGGCACTGGAAAACTATTCAAGCGAGCATTGATACCATCATCTATTCGGATCGAATATCGACGGCCCGGCGGGTTTGGCGGGGGCGGCGGGCGCGGGCATTTCCTGTTTCGGCTCGTCCTTCTTGATCTTGGCGTCGGGCACCGACAGCAGGGCGCGGCCGGTCGGCGCCGCTTTGGGATCGCGGAAATAAGAGCCGCGCATGAGGAGAATGGTGACGCGGCGGTTACGCGGGCTGGACGGGTCTTCCGGCGTCAGCAGCTCGCGGTCGGCCAGCCCCACTACCTTCATCACGCGCTCGCGCTCAAGCTGGGTGGTGACCAGGAAGCGGCGCACGGCATTGGCGCGGTCAGCCGAGAGTTCCCAGTTGGTATATTGCGGGTTGGTGGCGACACCGGCGTCGGTATGGCCGGTGATGACGATGTTGTTGGGCGTCTTGATGATGATGTTGGCCATCGAATCGAGCACCTTTTTACCGGCGTCGGTGAGCACCGCGCCGCCGGGCAGGAACATCGGCTTTTTCTGGTCGTCGATCATGTCGATCTTGAGGCCTTCCGGCGTATCCTGCACCATGATGTTATTCTTGAAATCCTTCAGATCCGGGTCCTGCTCCACCGATTGCTTGACATCCTGCGCCGCCTCCTTGAGCTGGTTGGCATCCTCCTTGCCCTGGCTGTCCTGGCCGTCTTCCTTGGCTTTGCGGTCGTTGGAGGTCGATTCGGCGTCGGGATCGGGCTTGGCCGGGGCGGATACGTCGGGCGCGGTGGGCACCGGTCCCTGCTTGATCTGCCCCTCGACCAGCCCGACCGCGTTCAAGTCGGTATTGGAGCGCCCGGTGACGACCGACGGCGTTTTGCCACCCTTGAAGCCGATGCCCATCGAATCCTTGATGCCGATGGTCGGCGTAAAATATTCGGCCAGACCCATGCGCTGTGCCGGCGTCGTCACACTGAGCAGCCACAGCAGCAGGAAAAACGCCATCATCGCCGTCACGAAATCGGCATACGCCACCTTCCACGCGCCGCCATGATGCCCGCCACCGCTGACTTTCTTGATCTTTTTAATGATGATTTCGCCGTCTGCCATAATGGGTTAATTATGACAGGAGAAAGTTAAGGAGGGGTTAGGGTATAGGGTACAGGGGTTAGTGAATGTTTAATAATTATCTCTATTTTTTGCACTATACCCTATACCCTAGCCCCTATCCCCTCCTATACACCCACACATGCGCCGGCGGCACGTTGGCCATGACCAGCTTCATACGCTTGCCCTGCAGCTGGTACTTATGCATCTGCGAGCGGCTGATCGGGGATTTCGGGCCGTAGGTGAACTGGATGAGGATTCCATCGTCGCCGATCAGCGTCGCCATGTGGTGTTCGATGGCCTGCCGCACCGGCCGCGGCATTGACAGCAACGGCAGGCTCGAAACGATGGCGTTGATTTGTGTGGCGCCGGTAGCGTCCAGCACCGTATCCATATGCGCGGCATCGGCGCAGAGCACGTTGAGATGGGGGAACTGCGCCGACATCAGCGCGTGCAACCGCTCGTCGCGCTCGATGACGACCAGCCGCTCCGGGGCGATGCCAGCCTGCAGCAACGCATGGGTGACGGCGCCGGTGCCTGCGCCCAGCTCGATAATGGCTCCCGGCTTTTCGATGTCGACCTCGGCCGCCATCGCCCGCGCCAGCGAGCGTGAGCTGGGCAGAAACGCGCCGATCTTGAGCGGCGAGCGCATCCACGCGGCAATGAAATGATGGGACTTTCTACTCGCCATCATGCTCTATCTGCTTAACGGCCGCCTGGATTTTGAGCGCCAGGTATTTTTTGCCATAGGCCGCCGTCGCCTGGCTGGAATCGCCCATGGCGCCCGTGGTTTTATAATCGCGCTCGCTGCGCACGGCGCGCAAACCGTCGCGCACGCCGGTCGGGCTAAGCGCCATCAGCTCCGATGTCTCGATATGCCCGCCATGCACGGCCGGGCTTTTCACCTTGATGCCCATGGAATCCGTCCACGCCTCCTGGCCGTTTTTGTAGTAATAATTCGACACCTGCATCACCTCGACGCCCTGCCCGTGCCACTTATCGTCCAGCTTGTCGGCCACCTGCTGCTGGATCGCCTGCGCGCCGCCGTGATCGCCGATGAAGCAGATGCGCCGGAAGCCGTGCTGCTTCAGGCTGGCGGCGACATCTTCCAGCACGGCGGCGAAGGTCTGGCCGGAAAGCGACATCGTGCCGGGAAACTGCATATGCCCTTCCGGCGGATAGATGCGCCCTTCCGGCACGAACGGCAGCACCGGCGCGACCAGCGTATTGCCCAGCTTTTTGGCGATTTCCCCCGCCGCGTAGCGCATGACGATGTCATGCTTGCCGGTGACCATATGCGGCCCTTCCTGCCCGGTGCCGCCGGTGGGCACGATGACCGTCGTCGCCCCGTCCTTGACGCGCTGCTGCACCTCCATCCAGGTCAGGTCTTCGATGAAGACCGAGGGGGAGGCGGCATGGACGGGTACTGTCATCCCGGCGAAGGCCGGGATCCATGCCAACCAACACGCAAAACGCCTGACATAGACCCCGGCCTCCGCCGGGGTGACGGCTTTTATGCTTTTCATCCGATAATCTCCCCTTTATGCTCCTTGTATCATGACTCCAAAAAAAATCGACCAAATCTTTACACGTTTCGCAGCGCATAATCCGCAGCCCAAAACCGAGCTTGAGTACAGCAATGAGTATACGCTGCTGGTGGCCGTGGTGCTGTCGGCGCAGGCGACGGATGCCAGCGTCAACAAGGCTACCCCTGCCCTGTTTGCCAAGGCCGACACGCCGGAAAAAATGCTGGAGCTCGGCGAGGCAGGCTTGAAGCAACATATCAAAACCATCGGGCTATATAATGCCAAGGCGAAAAACATCATCGGCCTGAGCAGGAAACTGATGGAAGAATTCGGCGGAAAAATCCCGCACACGCGCGAGGCATTGCAAAGCCTGCCCGGTGTCGGCAGGAAAACCGCCAACGTCTGGCTCAACTGCGCACGCGGTGAACATACCATCGCCGTCGACACGCATGTCTTCCGCGTCGCCAACCGCATCGGCCTATGCCAAACCACCACGCCGGGGAAAACCGAACTCGCGCTGGAAGAAGTGATTCCCGCCCAATGGAAACAACACGCCCACCATTGGCTGATCCTGCATGGCCGTTATGTCTGCATCGCCCGCAAGCCGCGCTGTCCGAAGTGTTTGATCAGGGATTTGTGTGAGTATAAGGAGAAAACCGTGCCTCCTGCAAAAGGGGAAGCAAGTGATCAATTTAAATTATTCTGAATTATTACAGAATATATGAGCGTAGACGAATTGCGGAATTTCTACCCTTTCCATCCGTTCGTCAGCGGAAACCGCCTGTCCCGGCCGAACAGCATCGGGGAAAGTTTGACGCCGGGGCAGGACTGGCGGCGTTTATATTCGGACATGCGTACCATTTTCACCACTTTTTCCACCACCGTTTTCGCATAGCCTTTCGCGATGATTTCCTCTACTGATTTCCGCCCTTCGATGTGCAGCATGAGAATCTTGTCGAGCAGCGCGTAGGGCGGAAGCTGGTCTTCATCCTTCTGGCCGGGCGCAAGCTCTGCCGACGGCGCTTTGCTGATGCTGCGCTTGGGGATGACGAGGCCGCGCGCGTTGCGCCATTTCGCCAGCGCGTAAATCTGCGTCTTGTACACATCCTTGAGCACATTATAGCCGCCGCAGGAATCGCCGTAGAGCGTGGTGTAGCCGACGGAAACCTCCGACTTGTTGCCGGTCGAAAGCAGCAGCCAGCCGAACTTGTTGGACACCGCCATCAATATCATGCCGCGCAGGCGCGACTGCACGTTACCGCCGATGTTGACATCCTCCATCCAGCTCGCATCCTTGAATACCGGGCTTAGCACCTCGTCGAAAATCTCCATGCCGGGCGTAATCGGCACGGTCATGGTTTCGATGCCAAGCAGCCTTGCGCTCGCATGTGCATCCTCGATGCTTGCCCGGGCGTTATAGGGCGACGGCAGCAGCACGCCCTTCACGCGCGCCGCCCCCAGCGCATCCACTGCGCAGGCCGCCGATAGCGCCGAGTCGATGCCGCCGGAAAGCCCCAGCACCACACCCTTGAAGCCGTTCTTGCGCACGTAATCGGAGAGTCCGAACGACATGGCGGACCAGAGGGATTCTTCCATAGAGAGCGCTGAGTGCTGAGTGCTGAGTGCTGAGAAAGGATGGATGATTTCCAGATGCTCCCTGAACTCCGTCAACTGCGCCGCCACCCTGCCTTTGGCATCCAGCGCAAACGACCCCCCATCGAACACGATGTCGTCCTGTCCGCCGACGGTATTGACATAGATGAGCGGCAGCCCGGTTCGCTTCACCGCCTGCGCCGCGACTTTTTTGCGCTGCGCCAATTTGCCGGTTTCAAACGGCGAGGCGTTGATGACGATGAGCAGTTCCGCACCCTGTTTTTTGAGCGCGGCGGACAGCGTACTATTCCAGACATCTTCGCAAATTAAAAAGCCGATCTTCATGCCGCGCCACTGCGCCGCTTTCGGGCCGTCACCGGCGCAAAAAATTCTTTTCTCATCGAAAATGCCGTAATTGGGAAGGCAGATTTTGGGCTGGATATGCGCGACTTTCCCACCGCCAAGCAGCAGCGCCGCGTTATAAATTTTATCTTTTTCCTCCCACACGCTTCCCACCAGTAGCGCCGGTCCCTTCGCCGTTTTTTTAGCAAGATTTTTTACCGCCTGCATGGCTTTTTTGCGGAACGACGGCATCAGCACGAGGTCTTCCGGCGGGTAGCCGATCACGCATAATTCCGGGCAGATCACAAGGTCGGCGCCCTGCTTTTTAGCGCGTTCATAAAAGCCAAGAATCTTCGCCGCGTTGCCCGCGATGTCGCCGACGGTTGGATTGATTTGAGCAATCGCGAATTTCATTATCTTGAGAGAAGTTGTTCAAGCTGCGGCAGCGCCGTCTGCCAGTCGGCGACCAAACCGTAATCGGCCAGCTCGAAGATGGGCGCGTTTTCGTCTTTGTTGATGGCGACGATGACTTTACTGTCCTTCATTCCGGCCAGATGCTGAATCGCGCCGGAGATGCCGATGGCGATGTATAAATCGGGTGCTACGACCTTGCCGGTTTGCCCGACCTGGTAATCGTTGGGCACGTACCCGGCATCCACTGCTGCGCGCGACGCGCCGATGGCCGCGCCAAGCTTGTCGGCCAGCACCTCGATTTTTTTGAAGTTCTCCGCCGAGCCGAAGCCGCGCCCGCCGGAGACGACGATGCGCGCCGAGGTCAATTCCGGCCGCTCGGATTTATTTTCCTGCGCGGAAATAAATTGCGAAAGCCCGCTATCGGCCAGCGCCGGGATTTTTTCAATCGTTGCATTTCCGCCCTCGCCCGCGGGAGCAAATCCGGTCTGGCGCACGGTAATCACTTTGACGGCATCCTTGGCCTGCACCGTTTCCAGCGCATTACCGGCATAAACCGGGCGGACGAACGTGTCGGGCGACACTACCTGGATAATTTCCGACACTTGCCCGACGCCCAGCAGCGCCGCCGCACGCGGCATGATGTCCTTGCTGGTGGTGGTGGCCGTGGCGAGGATATGCGAATAATTTTTGGCCGTAGAAGCAATCAATGGCGCGATATTCTCCGCCAGTGGCCAGGCATAATGCGGCGCATCTGCAACCAGCACTTTGGTTACGCCTTTAAGCGCTGCCGCTTGCTTCGCCGCCGCATCGCAATTGCTTCCGGCGACGAGGATGTGGATGTCACCACCAATTTGTGTGGCGGCCATCACCGCATGTTTCGTTGCGGCGTGGAGGGATTGGTTGTTATGTTCGGCGAAGATGAGGATCATAAGCGTTCTACGATCGTTGTGGGTTAAGCGATTCACCAATACATTCTACCAGCTTCTCGAAATTATGCTCCACTAACTCCACATCTATAAATGCTGTTTCCTCTTTTTCGCGTAAAGGCGCAAAAGCGGCAATGGCTGTCGTCACCGCCCGACACTGCTTCTCCAATGAGCTTTTGATCAGGGTAAGCGAAACGGCGTCGCGGCGTGAGGTAAGGAACCCCTCCACTAATCGAAAACTTTCGTTAAACGTGGTTTCTAAATGTTTTAACTCAGCGCTATAGCCACTTCCGGCAAAGGAGTGTAGTGTGTCTAGAATGCTTCGAACAACGTCAGGCTGCAAAAGACCATGCAGTCCGGCAAAATGTGACGTAATCGGCTGAGTGATATAAGGTCTCTGACCGTTGTAGACATTGCCGCCCATGGTCACGCCGGTGGTATGGATACCTTTAAGCCTGCGAATCAATTGGTGCGCATACGATGTCAGATCGTCGAAATAATCCATCGCATTGACAATGCGCATTTGCGGCAATAATTTTTCGGCGGGAAGGAACATGTTGTTTGCAAGCTCTTGCCGAGTCTTTTCGTATTTGCGATGCACTTCTTCTCGGGTAGACGCCAGGAGCGGGAAAACATTTTCCACCCCCTCGAGCACTTTCTTTCTAAAATCGTTATTTTCCAGTAAGTCCTGCTTAGTCCGCACATCATGCGGCTGCTGATCGAGAATGTCATCGATCCATTTATCCAGCTGATGTTCTAAGGCCTTGATTGTTTTTTTATCAATGCAATCCTTAGCTACCTCCAATGCATTTTTACGGCGTGTAAGATGCATTAAAAAATCAGCGACTTTAAGATAATTTTTGACGAGCGGATCTTTATCGACCTCCGTTTCCGTAATACGGTTGCGGGCAGAATCGGGAAAGTCTGCGTCTTCTGATGCTTCGTAGACACTCATCAAATCACCTTCGCCTCGTTCTTCAATTTATCCACCAATTCCTCCACGCTTTTCACCTTCCCGCCACCCTTGCGTTTCTTGGGTTCTTCGACTTTGAGGCGCGACATGTTGGGTGTGATGTCGACGCCGAGTTCCTGCGCCGTCATCTTCGCCAGCGGCTTGGCGCGGGCTTTCATGATGTTGGGCAGCGTGGCGTAACGCGGCTCGTTGAGGCGCAGGTCGGTCGTCACCACGCAGGGCATTTTGAGTTTCACCGTCATCAGCCCGCCGTCGATCTCGCGCGTGACCGTGGCGAATCCGTTTTCGATGACGAGTTTGGACGCGAAAGTCCCCTGCCCCCAGCCGAGCAATCCCGCCAGCATCTGGCCGGTCTGGCTGGCATCGTCGTCGATGGCCTGCTTGCCGATGATGACCAGTTCGGGCTTTTCTTTTTCGACAACGGCTTTGAGTAATTTCGCGGCGGCCAACGGAAAAATTTCACTGTCGAGGGCGACATGGATGGCGCGGTCGGCGCCCATGGCCAGCGCCGAGCGCAGCGTTTCCTGGACGGCATCGGCACCCATCGAAACGGCGACCACTTCCGAAGCGATGTTTTTTTCCTTGAGGCGCACCGCCTCCTCGACGGCGATTTCGTCGAACGGGTTCATCGACATCTTGACGCCCGCCGTCTCGACGCCCGACCCATCGGCCTTGACGCGGACGCGCACGTTGAAATCGACGACGCGTTTGACTGCAACTAAGATTTTCATCGGTTCACCCCCGGTTCCCACAGGACATCTTTGGCCCCGTCATCATTGGCCACCCGCGCCAGCACGAATAAATGATCCGACAGTCGGTTTATATATTTGATGGCGGCGGGATTGACCTTTTCCACCGCCGCCAGCGCACAGACGATGCGCTCGGCGCGGCGGGTGATGGTGCGCGCCAGGTGCAGCGTCGCCGCCAGGTCGGTGCCGCCCGGCAATACGAAGGAACGAAGCGGCGAAAGATTTTTATTCAAGCCGTCGATTTCCTTTTCGAGGCGCGTGACTTGCGCATCGACGATGCGCAGCGGCGCATTTTTTCCGGTTTTTTTATCCTGCACCGGGGGCGTGGCGAGATCGGCGCCCAGATCGAACAAATCATGCTGGATGCGTTTCAGCATGGCGTCCCACGGCGCCTTTTTCCTGGTATGGCAGCGCGCGATGCCGATCATGGAATTGGCCTCATCGACCGTGCCATAGGCCTCGACGCGCAGATCGTGTTTCGGGCGGCGGCTGCCGCCGACCAGGCCGGTATCGCCTGTGTCGCCGGTGCGGGTGTATATTTTATTGAGCTTAACCATTATCTGCCCGTCATAAACAACAACGCCAGCAGCAACAGCACCAGCCCCTGCAGGGACACGCGCGCAACCATGAGCTTGTTGCCGTATTTGGCATTGGCCTTGCCGCCGACACCCATCAGCACGATGCCTGCCATTAGTACGCCGAGAACGGCCAGCAGGAGGATGGCAATGACGTAATCCCAGATGGACATTTAATGGCCTCCATAAATCCTGCGAATCGCGGGAGCGATTGCGCAGGATCACATTTCATTGATCCTGTGCTGCCGCTCATGCGGCACACAGGATTTAGGCAACACATAGCTGCGGCTGCAATAAGGGCAGGTGATTTCGCCCCGGTCCTGGTCGATATGCAGGAACACGCGCGGATGGCCGAGCGCCCCGCCGCCGCCGTCGCATACCACTTCGAGGGAATGAACCTCGATCGTTTCAAAGGATTCCATGGGAGAGGATACTAAGCCACGCGCCGGATTTTTCAATCATTAAAAATGAAATTCGGGCCGGTTTTGCGGCTGGCGGTGTCGGAGGTTTCGATAACGCGCTGGTCGCCGACGCGGAGAATCCTGGCATCCTGCACATCCGGCGTTTCCTGCAGCGTCAGCGGCACCGCCATCGCCTGCGCCACCGTGATCAGCGGCCTGGATTGCGGCTGCGGCGCAGCTACCGGCGTATTATCCGCTACCTTGATCTCCGGCTTCACTACGATAACGTTGCTCTGGCCGGTGTTATCCTGCCTGGTAAGTTGAATATGGTTCATGCGCGGATGGTAAACTCCCAGCTTCTTTTCCGGGTGATGGATGGCCGCCTTCGGCGCGTGCGGCGAGCCGCCCTTGAGCTCGTTCATCGCCTGCACCGAGCTGTCCGGCACCTGTAGCCGTGCCGCGCGCAGCTTGTCAATAATCTGGTACCAGCTGTTATAGACTTCGCTGACATACTTCCGGCCCAGCCCCGGCGTTTTGGAATGGTAATCGGCGGCGGCTTTTTTCCATGAGCCTTCCTCGTCATAGAGGCTCTTCAGGAAACCGGCGGCATAAGCGATGTTTTTCTGCGGCTCGAAGGCCTCGTCCAGCGAGGCAAACGCGCCCGGATGGTGATAGATATTAACCTGCATACAGCCGACGTCGATGCTTTGCGTGCCGTGCGCCTTCAGGCGCCGAACGGCGGCGATAGCTTTCGCCTTGCTGTCGAAAATATAGCCCTTGCCGTCGGCATTGATCGTCCACGGCCAGGGCACCCGGATTTTCAGGCCTTCATGGTAGCGCCCCGATTCGGTGGAGGCGATGGCCGAGAGCAGATGCGTCGGGATGCCGTATTCACGCTCGTAACGCGGCAGGTGGCTGGTGCATAGCTTGGCGCCTTCGATCAGCGTATCGTCAGCGCGGGCCTGCGGCGAAAATAACGCCACTCCAATCCCCAGCATGATAAAGTATCGCTTCATGTGCCCTATCTCTAGTTCGGCATGTATTTATGGCGAACTTATACAAGAATTGTACCATCTCACCTTACTCCATCCCAGTTAAGATTGTGTTACAATTGAATTATTATTATATAACAAATTGTTATTTAAATTTTTAGACCCAGTTTTATCCCCCATCGCAAAAATATGAGATAAATACGGGATAAATTAAGCTAAAATTTTGTCTTCACTCCGGCATACGCGCCTAGCCCGGGTTGATCGAAGCCTACCGGGTTCTGGTAATGGCGATCCAGCAGGTTCTCAACGCGGCCATAGAGCGTGACATTATCCTTGATGTCATAATCCGCCGCAAGATTGAACGTGGTATAGCCACCGGCAGTCAGGCGCGGAACGGTGAAATCGCGGCTGCCGTCGATCCGTGAGCCGACATAGAGCGCCGTCGCCGTTAACCGTACATCCGGCCTCGCCTGCCACATCGCGCCCAGGCTGGCTTTATTTTTAGGGCGGCGGATAAGCTCCTGATGGTCGGTGTCGTTCTCGGCGATGGTGAAAGTGTGATCGGCACGCAGCGTAAGCGCGTCCCACGGCTTGTAGCTGACAAAATTCTCAAAGCCATAGGTCGTCGCGTGCCCGATATTGATGTTGGTGGTAAACGCCGGATTGGCTTGGATGAGGTTCTTGATGTCGTTGTGGAAATAGGTCGAGCCGAACTGTGCCTGCTTGCCCAGCACATATTGCTCGAAGCCAAGATCGTAGCCGGTGCTTTTCTCCGGCTGCAGGTTCGGATTGGCATAAAAGTTAAATGTAGGGTCGGCTGCAAAAAAGGTTACGAAGAGCTGGTTGAGCGACGGCGCCTTGAAGCCGGTGCCGTAGCTGGCCTTGAGTTTGGTATCGGTTTCGGCGATGAGCACGGCCGGCGCGATGCGATAGGTAGTCTCGCCGCCGAAACGGCTATTATCGTCATAACGCACGCTGATGGCGTTGAAGAAACGCTCGCCGATATTCGATTGCAACTCGGCGAATCCGGCGTTGTTTTTGGTTTGCGCCGAAATCGGGCTTTTGTCGATTTCGTCGAGCTGATGCTCGGCGCCGAGCGTGGCGATTTCGCCTTCGGCAAGCCTGATATTGCCCTGCCAGTCGAGCTTGACGCGGTCGCCGTAATTAAATAGCGGAGCGATGTTGGGGACGAAATCCTCGCGGTTATAGCTGGTGTAGGCCGCACCGAATGTCTGGTCATAAACGCCATCGAACAGCTTCTGATGCGCCGTCGCTCGCGTGAAAAACTCCTTGTTGCGGCTCTCGCTTTGTATCGGATCGGGGAAATGAGCGGGGAAAACAGAAAAATCATCATCAGAGGTAACAAGGGCATCGGTTTCGATATAGCGCGTTACCAGCCCGACATCGATAGTATCGGTGAGATTGGCACCGAGTTTGCTCGAGAACGTCAGATCATTGAAATAGTCATCATGATGCGGCTCGTTCACCAGCAGATTGATCGGCGTCACCGGCGTCGCCCCGGCCTGGAGATGGGTGACATCAAATGCGTAATTGAAGCGCTCCAGCGAGCCGCTGACCCCGGCCGACTGGTTGAAGGTATGGAACGAACCGGCTTCGGCACTGGCGGTAAACTGCGCCGGGCCGCTGCCTTTTTTGGTGATGATGTTAATGACGCCGCCGATGGCATCCGAGCCATAGAGGCTGCTTTGCGGCCCGCGCAGCACTTCGACCCGTTCGATGTCCGAAGCGAGGATGGGGGCGAAATTAAATGCACCGCTCGGGGTGGTGGGATCGCTCACGTCGATGCCGTCGATCAGCACCTTGGTATGGTTTGAATTGGCGCCGCGCATGAATATCGAAGTCTGTCCCCCCTCCCCGCCGCTCTGCACCATATTAAGCCCGGGTACGTCGCGCAGCACGTCCGGCAGCGATTGGTCCTGCCTGGCCTCGATGTCATCACTGGTAATCAGCGTCATGCTGCTGCCGATCTGATTAATCGGCGTCGGGTTGCGCGTGGCGGAAATGACGATGGCCGGCACGGTGACCGCGTCGTCGGCATAGGAAACGGAAGTGGAGAGAGCAACAAAAGAGGCGCTGGCAAGCAGCGCGCGGGTAAGCTTAGGCATAAATGCTCCTTACGGTTGGTTGGTGACAAACTGCCCAAGACGGAACTCCGTCTTAAACAGTGTCACCACGTAAGAAGAACGCCCACGACCAAAGCCGCAGAAGAACCACAACCAGAAGACTCACCCGTCTTCAAGAAGCGCGTGACACACAAGCGGCAGGTCTCCTGACTAACGGGTCGTTGCTGGTTTCTCGTCTTCCCGGTGTTATCCAGTGACTTTGGCGAAAACAGCTCACCGCCTACAGTTGGGGGGACAGCGGAGTTTTTACTCCATTCCCTTTTCATCTCACATTATGAGAACCGCTTGGAAGCGACTATCAAATATCAAAGGACAAATGTCAAAGGGATTTTAATTTTGACATTTGTCCTTCGATTTTTGGCATTGCATCCAGCCCAATATATCCCGCATCACGCTCTCGCCTTGGAGGTCGCGGGTGAGCATGTGGTAGCCGTCCGGGTAATAGGAGAATCGCACCGGCGCGGAAAAGCGCGCCAACGCCGCGTCGATCGGGCGGCGCGGTATCACCTGGTCGTTGCCGCCATAAAGCAACAGCACCGGCGTGCCGACCTCGGGGATTTTCTCATAGGCATCGCCCATCAGTTGCACCAGCCCATAGACCGCATCGATGCGCGTTTGCTTGATAACCAGCGGGTCGGCTGAGAGCGCCCTCAGCATGGGAATATTATTCGACGCCATGATGTGAAGCTCGCGGCCGCTCAATCTATAAGCAGGCACGGTATGCGCCGCCAGCCACAGCGTGCCGCGGTAGAGCGGATTCATCGTCTGTGCTCCCCATAGCGCCGGCGCCAGTAATATCACACCGCGTACATGCGGGAACGCCGGGTTGGCCAGCGCCACGATCGCTACCGCGCCGCCCATGCTCTCGCCCAATATATATACCGGCACATGCGGCCAGCGCCGCGACGCCTGCTTCACGCACTCGGCCAGATCTGAGGTGAGGTTTTCCGCATTGCCCCAGATGCCGGTATTTGGCGCGCGCCCGAAGCCGCGCTGGTCATAGGCGATGACGGCAACGCCATGCGCCGCGAAAAACGTGCCGGTGCTTTGAAACGCGTTACTATAATCGTTGAAACCGTGCAGCGCGACGATGACGGCCTTGGGTTTGCTTTTCGGCAGCCAGCTTTTCAGCGGTAACATCGTTTCGGCGGCGGCCAACGGATGATAGGCTTGCTGCTGCGGAGTACAAGCAGCGAGCAGAAGAAACAATATTCCTAAAATCCCCCCTCCCCTTCCGCCTTCGCTCCATCGTGCCAATTGTTTTCGCTGTTTGCAGGCGGAGCTTCGGCGGACAAATGTGGGAGGGGGCAGGGGGAGGGGGTTTCTTATTAATAGACCTATTTTCAAGATACCCCCTCTCCCTAACCCTCCCCCACAAGAGGGGAGGGAATTTTCTTTTTGAACCCGCTCGCCACCACATACATCTCCGACGAATCAGACCGGCTGGCTTTGGGCTTGGCGTGCAAGACCCGCGCGAAATCCTTTTTCATCAGCGCCAGCAATTCACGCTCGGCCCCGCCCTGGAACACTTTGGCGACGAACACGCCACCCTTTTTCAGCACCTCGCAGGCAAACGGATAAGCGGCTTCGAGCAACGCCACGATGCGGATATGGTCGGTGGCGGCGTGTCCCGTGGTGTTGGGTGCCATGTCGGACAGCACGATGTCAACACCACGCGGAAGTTGCTCGCGTATTTTTCGCGGCGCATCGTCGTCCATGAAATCGAGTTGCAGAATCAGCGCGCCCGCCACCAGCGGCATGGGCAATATATCGACGGCGATGACGCTCGGATGCTGCGGATTCGAACCGGTGCGAATCGCCGCCACCTGCGTCCAGCCGCCCGGCGCCGCGCCCAGATCGAGCACGGTTTTCCCCGGCCGCAGCCATTTATATTTATCGTCCAGCTCGATCAATTTATACGCCGCGCGCGAACGGTAGCCCTCCTTCTTGGCGCGACTGACATACGGATCGTTCAACTGCCGCTGCAGCCACCGCGTCGAGGAAAGCTTGCGCTGCTTGGCGGTTTTCACGCGCGTCTTGAGGGTGCGGTTGCCGGAGAGTGGGGGTTTTGAGATCATTATGCTAAAATAAACAATGGGTTGTTAATTGTAATAAAAGCTTAACACAATCATCCATAATATCATGTTAGTATGTAAGAAGAGTGATGCATTGGCAACCTCTCATAATGGAGATTCTTATGGACGATATTAAACTATCGGCAGAAGAGACAAAACAAATCCGCACGGAGGTCTTGGCGGCGGCTAACCAACATATACCAGCCTATCAAAAGGCCGCCGGAGAACTTAGAGATGCCGAGAAAAAAATACTCATCAAATATCATAATGCACTTGTGGCCTATCAGCTTGGAAAGGCGGAAGGTAAACTATCTGTGTATGAGCACTTGCGTACGCTAGGTGGGACGCAAGAACTATTACGTGAACTACCTAAGCAAGAAATACAAAAAAAGAAGATAGAAACCCTTATGAAAGCAAAGCCTGGCGAACTTCGTTTGGAAGAATCGGAATATCCTAGGTCATATTTTTTAATGGAAAAATCGGATGTAGATAATCATAAGGCATTATCCGAAACGGCGATGGAAACCTTTAAACCCATAGATGACGCTATAACGAAAGTATTTTCTGCCCATAAATTAGGTGGTAACCAAACGGCTACAGATCTTGTTTTTACTATCATAAACGATATCCGATTTCCAAAAACCACAAAAGAACAGAATCAAGGGCCAGCTCAAACACCAGCAGGCGTTCAACCGCAGCAAATCAAAGGACG
Organism: Alphaproteobacteria bacterium; assembly: GCA_013288305.1. Classification (GTDB taxonomy): domain Bacteria; phylum Pseudomonadota; class Alphaproteobacteria; order Rickettsiales; family SXRF01; genus JABDCD01. The sequence continues at coordinate 50,994 of JABDCD010000002.1, forward strand.
CGGCCCCGGTCAATAACGTCCCTACTTCCCCCGCATCAAGCTCAAAATAATCCCCTCGCGGACGCCGCGATCGGCGATGGTGATTTCGCCGGTGGGCCACAGGGTGCTGATGGCCTCGAAGATGGCGCAGCCGGAGATGATGAAATCGGCGCGGTCGGGGCCGATGCACGGGTGGTGGAAGCGCTCCGACGGGCGCATGGCGAGCAGTTTTTGAATGACCCCGCGCAAATCGGCGATTTTAAGGCGGATGCCGTCGATACGCGAGCGGTCGTAGCGCGGCAGGTCGAGATAGATGGCCGCCAGCGTCGTCACCGTGCCCGAGGTCGAGAGCAATTGCACCGTCGAGTCGCCGATGGTTTCGCTGATGCGGTTGGCTTCGTCGAACGGGCGCATCCGCCCGACCAGAAAACTCACCATGTCGTCGAACGCCATCTCGGCGAAGCTGGAGCCGCCGAACTTGTCGCCCAGGTTCATCACACCGAAGCCGATGGACAGCCAGTCGCTGATATGGTGGGTGTCGCCGCCGATGTCGATCCACATCATTTCGGTACTGCCGCCGCCGATGTCGAAGACGATGGCGCGTTTCGACGCTCCAGTCAGCAGCGACGAGCAGCCCATGAACGCCAGCCGCGCTTCCTCTTCGCTGGAAATGATGTCGATGGTAAGTCCGGTCTGCTCCTGCACGCGGCGCAGGAATGCTTCGCCGTTGGCGGCGCGGCGGCAGGCCTCGGTCGCCACGAAACGGGCGTCGGTGAGGCGGTATTTATTGAGCTTTTTCTGGCAGGCCTTGAGCGCCAGCAGCGTGCGCTCCATGGCGTCTTCGGATAACATGCCGGTGGCGCTGACGCCCTCGCCCAGCCGCACGATGCGCGAAAAACTGTCGAACACCCGGATGCCGCCGCCCTCGCCCGCCGCGGCAATCAGCAGACGGCAATTATTGGTGCCGAGATCGAGCGCCGCATAAATTAATTCCTTAGGTTGGCGCTCGTCGGCGCGCCCGCCCGAATCCGCGCCAGCGCGGATATCCTGCGAAGATTGCAGCATATTTCTACTCTTCACCACCCGCGTCGCCGCCGGCGAAATCTTATCTGGTTGAACGATACCGTTTCAACATAAAGCAGATTGCCGGAGCGGACAAGGGGAATCAAAAATTTACTGGACTTTCATTATAATTAATGCAGATTAACGCAATGGAACCTCAATAGATTGGAAAGAATTATGGATAATTACCCGAATCCCTTACTTAACGATGGGACTCCACCCAATCAGCTTCGAGAGGATTTGCAGAAAGTAAGCGATGAGGTGGAGGCTATTTACAATCAAGGCCTGACTCCCGAACAAATACGCGAGCGCCGTGTTTTGAGATTTTTTGCAAGAATGGGCGCGGCTGACATAGCGGATTTTCATCTTTGGGTATCCATGCCGCTGAAAGACATCGAACAAGCAATTTCGGTTCTGGTGGAGCAGGGAAAACTTGCAAAACATGACCGTCCGAACAGTTATAGAATAACCTGGAAGGGAATTCGCAGCGCACACGAAAAGAGTTTTCTGGGCGAATTGATGGGCGTCACTCCATTACGGGATAAAAATTCCTTGGCCGCTAACATTCTCGCCGACCTGGAAAAGCTCAACCGTCCAACCTTCTCCGGCGCCGAGGAGGCCCATCGACTGTTTAGCCGGCTATGGAAGGAGCTATTCAAAAACTGCGTCCCTGGTTCCGAGGCGGCTGAATTCGCTAGAAAATACCAAATACAAGGCGGCCCTAGGCAGATAATAAATTATCCCAATCCTTTACTCAAAATGCGCGTATCCAGCGGAACTTTGGATGAGTATGAGGCAGTATTGCTACCTACGTCATATGAACAGATTCAGGAAGAATTGAAAAAGATACGCGATCATCACACCAATCAGATAGATTTAATGGGTTTTGTTTTCCCCATAGGCAATAAAACATTCAAAGATCCGGCAGAGGCTTACCGCTGCTTTAGAGATGCATGGGAAATGTTTTTTCAACATTGCGAGCCTGAATCACCCGGCTACGAGTTTGCCAAGAAATACGACCTTAAAAACGTTGCCAAGCGGATTGACTGTCAAATGGGGATCCAATTTGACGAATATTACGGACCTGATAGTTCAAGGCGATCGGGATGGAAGAAAAAACTATCGTCGCTCGCAGCGGGCGCAGAAGCAGTGAAAGCGACAGGCCAATTCCTCACCTGGGGCGAAAAAGAAGACGCTAAAGCCTCCGTGCCCCCTGAACTAGAAACTGGTTTAGGCTAATACTACAGCCTCGGCGTCATCCTTACCGGAAGCTCATCGCGGTTGACATAGGCGTTGAGCAGCAGGCCAACGGCCAGCACCGTCGACACCATAATACTGCCACCGTAGGACATCAGCGGCAGCGGCACGCCGACCACCGGCAGCATCCCCATCACCATGGCGCAGTTGATGAGGATGTGCATGAAGATCAGCGCCGTCACCCCGGCGGCGAGCATGGCGCCGAAGGTGCTGCGGCTTTTCATCGCCACTGTCAGTCCCGCCATCAGCAGCAGCACATACAGCCCCAGCAGCAGCATACTGCCTAAAAATCCGAATTCCTCGGCCAGCATGGTGAAAATAAAATCGGTATGTTTTTCAGGTAGGAAATTGAGCTGGTTTTGCGAGCCGTGCAGATAACCCTTGCCGATCAGCCCGCCCGAGCCGATGGCGATCATCGATTGCAGGATGTTGTACCCGGCGCCCAGCGGGTCGGCCTGCGGATCGAGAAAGGTCAGCACGCGCCGCTTCTGGTAATCATGCATGAAATGCCACGCCACCGGCGCCGCGGATACGCCCGCCGCCACCAGCCCGATGAAATAACGCCACTGCACCCCGGCCAGAAAACACATGATGCCGCCGACCGAAACGAGGATGGTGGTCGTGCCGAGATTGGGCTCGCGCAGGATCAGCGCCGCCGGAACGAGGATAAGCAGCACCGGCGGAATCAGGAAAGGAAACCGCCTGATGTCCTCCGGCTGTATCCGGTGGAAATAGCGCGCCAGCACGAGGATGACGGCCAGCTTCATGAATTCCGACGGCTGGATGTTGAGCCCGCCCAGATTGAGCCAGCGCTTGGCGCCCATGCCGGTATGGCCGATGATGTCGACGCCCAGCAAAACCATTACGCAGGCGAAATAAATAAAATAAGCATAGTCGAGCAGCAGGTGCATCGGCATCAGGGCCAGCATCAGCATCAGCGCGAAGGCGACGGCGAAGCGCGCCATCTGCGGCGCGGCGAACGGCGACAGCCCGCCGCCGCCGGCCGATATCATCATGGCGAAACCCAGTCCGGCAATCAGGCTCATCACGATAACGATAAACCAGTTGATCTCGTCCAGCTTGTCCAGCCATGGAATATGGGTGTTGCGCATGGCATATATATAGCGCGAAAATTGCATCAAAACCATCTTAATTATCAATCAATTGCCATCTAACATTTACCCATCTTTAACCGGTTGGTGCTAGGGTTATATTACGGTATTCCGTATAAACGCTCCATCCCGGATGAAAACCCATGCTGCGAAAACGCCGCTTAACCTCATCTCTTGTGCGCTGCGATTCCGGTGTCACTACCCTTGAATTCGCGCTGATCGCGCCGGTATTTTTGCTGATGGTCATGGGCATCATCGAATTCGCCATGATCATGTTCACCGCCGTCGTCTTAGAGAGCGCCACCAATGAAACATCACGTCTCGGCAAGACCGGTTACATCGCGCCCGGCAGCACGCGCCAGCAGGAAATCATCAATAACGTCATCAGTCACACCACCGGCCTGCTCGATCCCAACAAGATCACCGTCAGCACCGAGGTCTATGCCAATTTCAACAATATCGGCCAGCCCGAGCCTTGCCTCACGCAAAAATGCGGCGGCGGCGTGGCCGGCACCGACTATGTCGACGTCAACGGCAACGGCCACTGGGATCAGGACATGGGAGCGGCGGGACTCGGCAATGCCGGCGACGTCGTCGTCTACACGGTAAGCTATCCGTGGAGCATCATGACGCCCATCGTCAGCGCCGTCATCGGCAACACGCTTACGCTTACGGCGCGCACGGTGGTCAGGAACGAACCCTATAATTAATTGAGGATGCACCAAGATGTCACGATGGCTTCGCGATATACTGCGTTTCAAGCGTTCCGAGGAGGGCATCGCCTTCGTCGAATTCGCCATCAGCATCCCTTTCCTGCTGGCGCTGCTGATGGGAGCGATCGAGCTTACCCGTTATATTCTCATTCAGCAGAAAGTGGAAAAAGTAGCGGTGACGATTGCCGACGTCGTCGCCCAGGCCACCACCATTACCAACGCCGATCTCGCCAACATCATCGACGCCGCCAGCCAGGTGATGCAACCTTACAGCTTCGGCGCCAGCGGCTACGTCATCATTACCTCAGTGACGCAAACCGGCGCGCCCGGCCCCGGCAACCTGCCCAAGGTCAACTGGCAGTATACCGGCGGCGGCACGATGAATCCCGCCCCGGGCAGCCATATCGGCGCGCCGAACAATAACGCCAGCCTGCCCGCCGGCTTCACCATGGCCGATAAGGATAACATCATCGTCACCGAAGTATTTTATAATTATACGCCGCTGATCGCGGGTAACGGCGTGATGAACGGCGCATTGATTTACAAGCTGGGAATTTACAAGCCACGCCTCGGCGCCCTGGGGGTATTAGGCTGGCTATGCCCAAATCCTATGAGCCATATAGGCGGCTGCACAGGATCATACGAGGAAGTTGCATTGAATGTGATCCTGCGCAATCGCTGGCGCGATTCGCAGGATTTATATAGGGGAGCGATGTTATGCAATGGATAAAAAAATTCGCCCGATCGCAGCGTGGCTCGGCCATGCCCATCGTCGCGCTTGGCATATTCGCACTGGCCGGCGCCACCGGCGCCGCCATCGACATGGGGCGCATCCAGATCGTGCAGTCACGCCTGCAGACGGCGCTCGACGGCGCCGGGCTGGCCGCCGGCGCCACCGTCAACACCATCAACGCCCCCGCTCAGGCGCTTAATTATTTCAATGTCAATTTCCCGGCCAATTATCTCGGCGCCGTAGTGCATGACTGGTCGGTGGTAGTCGCCCCCGATAATATGACGATCAACCTGAGCGTCAAAGCCGACGTGCCCACCACTTTCATGAAACTGTTCGGCACCAACAGCGTCACCGTCGGCTCCTCGACGCAGATCACGCGGCAGTCCAGCGGCATGGAGCTGGTGCTGGTGCTCGACAATACCGGGTCGATGAACTGCAGCGTCACCAATCCCAATTCATGCGGCGGTGGTGCCTCTTCCAAAATCGTCGCCTTGAAGAGCGCAGCGAACACGCTGTTGACCATATTATACGGAAGCAGTTCCAACACCGTGTCTAATCTATGGGTAGGCGTCGTGCCCTTCTCGCAGACGGTCAATATCGGCACCGGCTATCCGGGATGGATGGACAGCGCCTATGATTCGACGCTCGAATTCGGGCCGACGATAAGCGGCACGACATGCCAAAGCTATACCGGCAGCGCGACGACGCTGTCGGGCGGCAGCGACTTTACCGGCGCGGCGGCGACCGGGGTGATCACCTTTAATGCTAACCCGGCCAACGGGAAAACGATTATCTTGAATGGCGTCACCTGGACGTTCGTAAGCGGCGCCGCAGCAGGTAACCAGACCAAGATCGGCGCCAGTTTAAGCGCCACGATGACGTCACTGGCCGCCAATCTCAACGCCTCCAACACTGCCGGCATCAAAGTGGCAAAATATTATAGAACCGCAACCGCGCTCGACATCACCTACAAGACCGTCGGTGCGGCGGGCAACACCTATACGTTGTCTTCCGGCACCGCCAATGCCGCGGTCACCGTTCCCAACAGCGCCGGCACCTACTCTAACGCCCCGAACTGTTCTTATACGCTAAACGGCAACGGCGCGGCGGCCCGCTTTGTGCAGATGAGCAACTGGGGAGGCTGCGTCATGGCGCGCTCGGCTCCTTACGACACGTCAGACGACCCGCCGTCAACATCCTTTTTCCAGGCTTACGACTACCCGCCTCAAGTAAATGGCAGCAGCACGATCGATCCGTGGGTCACAATAACTACGACCCCCCAAAACGTCGGAGGAATCACCGTCTATACCACTGCCACGACCTATGACTACTCTTACCAGTCTTCCTACCCTGGTTATTATGGCCCCAACCTTTTCTGCCCACAGACGGTCTTGCCGATGGTGGCGGAAAAAGACAAGGTCATCACCGAGATCAACGCCATGACGGCGGGCGGCTCGACGCTGATCGATGTCGGCATGGCCTGGGGTTATCGCATGTTGTCGCCCAACTGGCAGAAATTATGGGGCGGCGAGATGAACACCAACAACTTACCGATGGCCTATCATACGCCACTGATGAACAAAGTGGTGATCCTGATGACCGACGGCCAGAACAGCGTGGATCCCAGCAATTTCACCGCCTACGGATGGCTGAGCAACGGCAATCTCGGGACCACCAACAACGTCGCTACCGCCAACAGCACGCTGGACACACGAACGCTGGCGGTATGCAGCGCCATGAAAGCCAACGGCATCATCATCTACACCATCGGCTTCGGCACATCGAGTGACGTCGACACCACCCTGCTCACCAACTGCGCCTCGAACCCGAGCTGGCCGAGGATAAGCGGATCATTCGGCTGTTTGGCCTCTGCTTCGCGCAACACGCGGACGGCTGACGCCGACCAATGCCCAGCTG
>JABDCD010000002.1:57776-58153 GCA_013288305.1 Alphaproteobacteria bacterium
GGCACATCGAGTGACGTCGACACCACCCTGCTCACCAACTGCGCCTCGAACCCGAGCTATTTCTTCCTGGCGCCGACCAATGCCCAGCTGACTGCCGCCTTCCAGCAGATCGGCGATTCGCTTGCGAATTTGCGCATAAGCCAGTAGAGTCGTTAGTCTATAGTCAATAGTCGATAGTGTATATTCCGCTATCGACTATTGACTATAGACTAACGACTATCGACTGAGAAACCATGCCACGCTCATTTCTCACCGCCCTCTCTCTGGCCTTCCTCGCCGCCTGCGATCTGTTGCCGGCCGCGAAACTCTCGGCGCCGGACGCGCACCCCCTGCAAGCGGCGGAAAATTTTCGGCAGTCAGGCGATACGGCGTCAGCC
>JABDCD010000003.1:0-11455 GCA_013288305.1 Alphaproteobacteria bacterium
TTTCTCATCATAGGCAGAAGGCGAAGCTTTTGCGCCAGCCAGCCTGTGGCATGGACATCGGAAAAATAAGTGAGCATGCCTTGGCCCTTTGAACCACATCTTGCTAAACAAAATACTTCAGCGGCAGGGCTTGTTTGGCCCTGGGGCCTATCATCCAATTGAATTTCCTCGCCGTGCAGCAATGCCTGTACTATGGTGAAAACAAGTCGCCTGATGTGATCGCCAACAACAGTCCAATGCAGCCGCCGTAATATTTCTTGAGTTCCTACATATTCCCTATCGTGGCATGGAAACCTGGCACCCATGGAACCTTTGTGCAGTATATTTGCACTTCTATATCTGCCTTTACCGTCTTCATATCCCGTCGCGTCGGCGAGCTTAGCATCATTATCAGCCAGCTTATCTTCATGTGCGTCTTGCAGAATTTTCTCGAATTTATCGAGGACTGGAATAATGGCTTTGACGGCAAAAGATTTATCGACAGCTTTCCCGTCAGGCGGTGTTGCCATTTTTATTCCAAGATGAAACTGATTTTTTACAAGCGATTTATAGAGCCCAATCACTGTCTGGGCATCGGCGCGGCGTAAAATTTCATCCTGCTTTCCCCCGTGTCTAACGCTATAAAAAGTCAATTCTTTGAATAATTTCTCTTCTGCGGAATCCTGTGCCATCTGATTAAAATTCCCTCTTCCCGACCATTGGGGTTGATCTTATAATGAACTTACGTTAGCGGTTTTGATAGAGTAAATAAATAGTTAAAAAAGTCAAAAAATGTCAATAAAAATGGAAAAAATAAGGAAGAACAAGAGGACAAGTTATTGATTATTCATCAATCTAACAATCTATAGCCGAGAAAAGCGGCGTCAAACGGTTCCAAACACGTCAAAAAAGGGTTGAAACATGCACAAAACGAACGGAAACGTGCGAATTTATGGGTGTCAAACAGGGGCAATAATGCGCGTTACGACGCCGCCTCGGCCAGTTCTTTTTCCGGTAGTACGGGTGCGGTAACTGGGTTGTTGGCATTGGCGACGGCGGACTGAACAACCGGGCTTTCCAGCGGCGGCGCGGCGGATTTGGCCGATTCCGCGACCTCGGCGGCTTTCTCTTCTTCCGCCGCTTTTTCGGCGTCGGTGCGGGATTTATAGATGCGTTCGTCGAGGGCGGGGATTTTCAGCATCTTGAGCAGGTCGCGCACTTCCTGACGCGCCGCGATGTGCGACAGCGACAGGCTGGCGTTGCCGCCGGTTTCCATGATGTCGAGCACGGTCAGTCCTTGCAGGAACATCTCGCGGAAGATGACGCGCTCGGAAAAACCGGGCGCGACGCGAAAGCCGATGCGGCGCGACAAATCGCCCGTTACCTGCGTCATGAAGCGCTTATTTTTGGCGTCGATATTGCTCAAGCGGTTCCTCATGACGATCCATTCGATCGAGCCGCCGTCGCGCTTGGCGCGCTGGAGTTTCTGTTCCCACACCATTTCGCTGTAGATGCTGGGCTTGATGATTTTCATGGTCTGGCCGTCGACGGTGGCCAGCACGTCGAGATCGACGAAGCTGTCGTTGATCGGCGTGATGACGAGGTCGGCATAGGCATGGGCGACGCGCGACAAATGCGTATCGCTGCCGGGCGAGTCGATAATGACGAAATCGTTGGCGCTCACGGCGCGCGCCAGCGCCTTGGTGAAGCGGTCGCGCTCGTCTTCCTCGGCTTCCTGCACGATGTTGAACGGGCTTTTCTGGATGACCATGTGCTGCGGCTGCGGCAGGGCGACGCCTTCCTTGAGCATGGTCTGCCGCCGGTTTTCGAGATAGCGCGACAGCGAGCGCTGGCGCGAATCGATGTCGATGCTGCCGACGGTGAACCCCAGGCGCAGCAGCGAGACGATGATGTGCATACAGGTGGTGGTCTTGCCGGAGCCGCCTTTTTCGTTGCCGAGCACGATGACATGCGCCTTGGCGGCCGGTTCGGCGGCGGGCGGCGTGGACGATAGCACGGGCTGATTCATGACGTTCCATCTCCAGAAGGTTTTTCCTACGCGTTTATTATAACCGGCATTGTTAATGACTCAACGCCTATTTTAAGAAAAAATACACTGTCATGGCAAACCCGATGATGCTTACCAACGCGCGAATTTTTTCCGGGGAGACTTTAAGCGCCAGCCGCGCGCCGACATAGCCGCCGATCATTGCGCCGCCGATCATCACCACCGCCAACGGCCATATCACGCGCCCCGAGGCGATGAATATCACCACGGCGACGGCGTTGATGGTGCTGCCGAGCAAAGTCTTGAGCGCGTTCATGCGGTGAATGCTGGCAAAGCCCATCATGTTCAGCATGGCCAGCATCAATATGCCCGCGCCCGCGCCGAAATAGCCGCCATAGATGGCGATGGCGAATTGCAGGTATCGGGTATCGGGAATCAGGTATCGGAATAAATTGCTAATACCCGATGCCCGATACCTGATTCCCGATACCCGATTCCCGAACGTAAAAATCAACGTCGCCCCCAGCAATAGCCACGGTACCAGGCGCTCGAACGTCGCCTCCGGCATCAGCAGCAGGATGGAAGTGCCGATGATGCTGCCGATAATGCTTATGATCATGAATTCGCCGAGGCGCCTCCGGTCGACGATAAGCTCGCGGCGGTAGGCGTAAACGCTGGACAGGCTGCCCGGCCACAGGGCGATGGTGCTCATGATGTTGGCCTGCAGCGCGCTCTCGCCGCTCCATATAAGCATCGGAAAGGTAAGGAAAGTTCCGCCGCCCGCCACCGAGTTGATGGCGCCGCCGGCCGCCGATGCGGCGAAAAGCAAGGATATTCCCAGTAAAGTCATTGAGTTATCACATATTTCTATTGCATCCGGAATAAACTCATGGCAGAAAGGCTAGCCTATATGTAGTATGGGCGGGCGGGAAATGTCACTATGAAAGAACATATGGTAGCCATCGCATCCGATCACGCCGGGTTCGAACTGAAGGAAAAATTAAAAGCGGACATCGCGGCGCTTGGATTTAAGGTGAGCGATTTGGGAACGCAGGGTACGCAGTCGGTCGATTATCCCGATTACGCCGAGGCGCTGGCGGAGTGGATGAAAGCGCATGAGGGCAGCAAGGGCATTTTAATTTGCGGCTCCGGCATCGGCATGAGCATCGCCGCCAACCGGCATAAGTTCATCCGCGCCGCGCTGGTGCATGACGGCGCGGAAGCGGCGCTGGCGAGGAAACATAATAACGCCAACGTGCTGTGCTTGGGCGCGCGGACGACCGGTGTTGAAGCAGCGAAGGATGCGTTGAAGGTTTTTTTAGAAACGCCGTTCGAGGGCGGGCGACATGAAAAGAGAGTGGAGAAGTTGGGGTGATTACTTCAAGGAAAATGGTTTATGCGAGATAAAGCTGCTATTAGAAGCATTTTGTTAGAAGTGAGCGATAAAAGACCCCGTCGCGTACAGGAGGAACTCGAACGATTCGATCCCAATCTCCGTTGGGTGGACACAAATGAAATTGCTTTTAACTTAATGTATCCGCAAGCAAAAATAACTGAAATGCTCTTTCAAGCAATGAATAACCCGCATATAGAAGAAACCCAACAATATATTGATACGTTTAAGAAAGAGAAAGAAGAGTTGTGCACTCTATACGCTCAAGCTGTAAAAGATACTTCAAGAGGCGTAATTTTAGTGGATTGGTTTATAGAAGATACGAAAGTTGCGTTGAATAAGGTGCTTAGCAGTCTTCCATCCCCTCAACAAGAATACTATAAGGAATATTTTAAAAATCTTGATGATAAATTTAAATCTATCAGAAGGCGTAACGATGAAAACAAGCCCCCTTTAGCCAGATAATCATACAAATTTAAGGTCTATCTATATGACTCAACCTTTGCGTAAGCTGGAAACTGTGAACATGAACCCCTTTTTCTCCACCCCCCTCCCCTCCGCCGATCCCGAAATCTTCGCCGCCGTCGAAGGCGAACTTCACCGGCAACAGACACAGATCGAGCTCATCGCCAGCGAGAATATCGTAAGCCGCGCGGTGCTGGAGGCGGCGGGGACGGTGTTGACCAACAAATATGCCGAGGGCTATCCCGGCAAGCGTTATTACGGCGGCTGCGAATGGGTGGACAAGGCGGAAGTGCTCGCCATCGACCGCGCCAAGCAACTCTTTAATTGCAAATACGCCAACGTGCAGCCGCATTCCGGCTCGCAGGCAAATCAAACCGTGTTTCTCGCCTTGCTGAAACCCGGCGATACCTTCCTCGGCATGTCCCTCGCCGCGGGCGGGCATTTGACGCATGGCGCGGCGCCCAACGAATCGGGCAAATGGTTCAATGCCGTGCAATATGGCGTGCGCAAGGAAGATCATTTAATCGACTATGATGAAGTGGAAAAGCTGGCCAAAGAACATAAACCCAAACTCATCCTCGCGGGCGGCTCGGCCTATCCGCGCATCATCGATTTCGCGCGCTTCCGCACCATCGCCGATTCCGTCGGCGCATATTTGATGGTCGATATGGCGCATTTCGCGGGCTTGGTCGCCGCCGGCGTTCATCCCACCCCCCTGCCCCACGCGCATGTCGTCACCACCACCACGCACAAAACCTTGCGCGGCCCGCGCTCGGGTTTGGTACTTTCCAACGACGAAGAACTGGGCAAGAAATTCAATTCGGCCTTATTCCCCGGCCTGCAGGGCGGCCCGCTGATGCACATCATCGCCGCCAAGGCTGTGGCCTTCGGCGAGGCATTGCAGCCGTCGTTCAAAACGTACGGAAAAAATGTGGTTGAAAACGCGCAGGCACTGGCAGCAACTCTGGTGAAGCGCGGCGTCAACATCACCACCGGCGGCACCGACACGCATTTGATGCTGGTCGATCTGCGCCCGAAAAAACTCACCGGCAAAGCCGCCGAAGAATCGCTCGAGCGCGCCGGCCTCACCTGCAACAAAAACGCCATCCCCTTCGACCCCGAAAAACCCTTCGTCACCTCCGGCATCCGCCTCGGCACCCCCGCCGGAACGACGCGCGGCTTCGGTGTGGCGGAATTCAAACAGATCGGCGAGATGATCGGCGACGTGCTGGATGGATTGGCGGCGGGCGGAGACAATTCCGCCGTTGAAAAGAAGGTACAGGCGCAGGTGTTGGAGTTGTGTAAGCAGTTTCCGATTTATGGATAATCTATGAAATGCCCCTTCTGCGGCCACCCCGACACACAAGTCAAAGACTCCCGCCCGAGCGAGGACGGGCTGACCATCCGTCGTCGTCGCTATTGCCCGGAATGCAATTCGCGGTTTACGACGTTCGAGCGCGTGCAGCTGCGCGAGCTGACCGTGCTCAAGAAAAACGGCGAGCGGCGCATGTTCGACCGCGACAAGCTGGCGCGCTCGGTCGGCATCGCGCTGCGCAAGCGGCCGGTAATGCCCGAGCAGATCGAGCAGCTGGTCACGCGCATCACGCAAAAGCTCGAAAGCCTCGGCGAGAGCGAAATCCCGACCTCTATGATCGGCAAGATCATTATGGAGGAACTCAAGAAAATCGACAGCGTCGCCTATATCCGCTTCGCCTCGGTCTACCGCGACTTCCGCGAGGCCAAGGATTTCGAGGACATCGTCGAGGAACTCGGCGAGTAAGATGTCAAATGTCAAATATCAAAGGGCAAACTAACGATACGCTTATTGCCATTTGTCCTTTGACATTTGATCGCTATATGCGCATCGCGCTTTCCCTTGCCCGCCGCAACCTCGGCCAGACCTGGCCCAATCCCGCCGTCGGCGCTTTGCTGGTAAAAGACGGGCAGATTATTGCCCAGGGCTGGACGGCGCGCGGCGGCCGGCCTCACGCCGAAACGGAGGCACTGGGCGATGCGGGCGATTTAGCCAAAGGTGCGACATTGTATGTTACGCTCGAACCCTGCACCCATCACGGCAAAACGCCGCCCTGCACCGATGCCATCATCAAGGCGGGCATCGCGCGCTGCGTCATCGCCTGCCGCGATCCGAATCCATTAGTGAATGGCAAAGGCATAGAGCAATTGCGAAACGCCGGAATCGAAGTGATCGAAGATGTCTGTAAAAACGAAGCGGCGGCCATCAACTGCGGATTTTTTTTCGTCATCGAAAAAAAACGGCCGTATGTGGCACTTAAACTGGCGACGTCGAGGGATGGGAAGATTGCGGGTGGCGAAAAACGGTGGATCACCGGCGAGCAGGCGCGGGCTTACGGACATTTGTTACGCAGCCGGCACGATGCCATCGCCACCGGCATCGGCACGGTGCTGGCCGACGACCCGCTGCTGACATGCCGCCTGCCGGGGCTGGAGGATCGCTCGCCGGTGCGCGTGGTGTTCGACCGGCAGGAGCGGCTGCCCAGGGATTCGCAGCTGGCAAAAACCGCGGATACAATTCCGGTGTGGGTCATGGCGCAGCCATTGCCGGAGGCGCTGGCGGCGCTGGCGCAAAAAGGCATTACGCGGTTGCTGGTCGAGGCCGGGCAGAAACTTTCGACGGCATTTTTGCTGAACGGCCTGATCGACCGCATTTACTGGTTCCGCGCGCCGATCGAGATTGGCGAGGGCGGATTATCGGCAACAAGCGAAGCCATCGATCTTGCGCATTGGCAACGTATCGACCATATAACACTGCAACCCGATACATTGGATATACTTGAATGTTCACCGGCATAATCACCAGCATAGGTACCATTGAAAGCGCGCAGCAGCGCGGCGATCTGTGCGTCACGGTTGCTTGCGATTTTGCGGCGGCGCTTAAACCCGGCGAATCGGTGGCAATGAACGGCGCGTGCCTTACCGTGGTGGAGAAAAAAAATGGCAGCTTCATCGTCGATCTCTCCGCCGAAACGCTTGCCCGCACCGCGCCGCGATGGAATCCCGGCCAGCGCGTCAATCTCGAACGGACGCTGAAACTTGGCGATGCGCTGGACGGGCATATGGTCACGGGACATGTCGATGGGCTGGCGATTATCAAGGAAATCAGGCCTTCCGGCGATTCGTATATCCTCTGTCTCGAAGTCCTACCGCCGCTTTCCCGTTTCATCGCCGAAAAAGGCTCGGTCACGCTCGATGGCGTGGCACTGACGGTAAATAAAGTGGAAAATACGCGTTTTTGGGTTAACATCATCCCCCATACATGGCAGAATACCACGCTTGGCGAGCGCCGCCCCGGCGACGCGCTTAATCTGGAAATTGATTTAATTGCGCGTTACGCGGCGCGTTTGCTACAAAAATAATTATGCCCCACACACATCTCTCCCCCATTGCTGACATCATCGAAGACGCCAAAAGCGGGCGGATGTTTATTTTGGTCGATGACGAAGACCGTGAGAACGAGGGCGATCTCGTCATCCCGGCGCAATTCGCCACGCCGGAAGCGGTCAATTTCATGGCCAAGCACGGGCGGGGACTCATCTGCCTGGCGCTGCCGCGCGAGCGCGTGTCGCAGCTGGAGCTGAACCTGATGTCGCACGAAAATAATTCACGCCACCAGACGGCGTTCACCGTCTCCATCGAAGCGCGCGAAGGCGTGACCACCGGCATCTCCGCCGCCGACCGGGCGCATACCATCCAGGTCGCCATCGACCCGTCGAAAACCGCGCGCGACCTCGCCTCGCCGGGGCATGTGTTTCCGCTGGTGGCCAAGGACGGCGGCGTGCTGGTGCGCGCCGGGCATACCGAAGCAGCGGTGGATATCGCACGCCTCGCGGGCTTGAACCCATCGGGCGTCATCTGCGAAATCATGAACGACGACGGCACCATGGCGCGGCTGCCCGATCTCGTGACCTTCGCGGAAAAACACGGGCTTAAAATCGGCGCCATCGCCGATTTGATTTCTTACCGCAGGCGCTCGGAAAAGCTGGTGCGGCGCGTCATCGAGAGCGATTTCTTGAGCCGCTTCGGCGGCAAATTCCGCATGATCGTCTATACCGCCACGCATGAATATGCCGAGCATATCGCACTGGTGAAGGGCAAAATCGACGGCGCGCCGCCGGTGCGTGTGCGGATGCATTCGCTGAATTTGCTGCAGGATTTACTGGGCGAGATGCCGCACGGCAGCAGCCTGTTGCAGGCGGCCATGCAGCAGATCGGGAGCTATGAAAGCGGTGTCGTCGTGCTGATCCGCGAGCCGATTAGAACCTCCGTCTCCGACCGGCTGCGCCTCAAGCTCGGCGAGGAGCCGCACGCGCCGATGGATCTGCGCGATTACGGCATCGGCGCGCAAATCCTGCTCGACCTCGGCGTGCGCGACATGATACTTTTGTCCAATTCCAAGCGTGCCGTGATTGGGCTCGAAGGTTATGGGCTGACGATCAAGAGCTATCAGGAAATTGATGTATGACGCATGTATTGATTGTCGTTGCCGATTTTTATCCCGACATCGGCGCTGCGCTGGTCAAGGGCGCGGCGGCGGCGCTGGCGAAGGCGGGTGCGACGTTTGAGGAAATCAGCGTCCCCGGCGCGTTCGAGATTCCGGCGGCGATAGGCTTCGCGCTGCATAATGAAAAATATGACGGCTTCATCGCGCTGGGCTGCGTCATCCGCGGCGAAACATCGCATTACGATTATGTCTGCGGCGAGAGCGCGCGCGGGTTGATGGATCTGGCGCTGGGGGGCGCTGCCATCGGCTACGGGATTTTGACGGTGGAAAACGAGGCACAGGCAACGGCGCGGCTGGACAAGGGCGCCGATGCGGCAGCGGCGTGCCTGCGCATGATCGAACTCGAGCGCCGATTCGATGCCACGTCATGAAACCTAATCTTTCGCTACAGAAAAAAAGCGCGGCGCGGCTGGCCGCCGTGCAGAGCCTCTATACGCTGGCGGTCACCGGTGAAACGCGTACGCCGCTGCAGCTGGTGACGGCGCTTAAAAAACAACTCGAAAATAATCGTGACGAGCAAAAACTGCTGGTGGGTGCGCCGATCGAACCGAATTACAAGCTGGTCGAAACGCTGCTGGAAGGCGTCGAACAATGGCGCGCCGACATCGATGCGCGGCTCGATGGCGCACTTAGCAAAGACTGGAAACGCGCCCGCACCGGGCCGCTGCTGATCGCCATCTTACAATGCGGCATTTTCGAAATGCTATTCTTCAAAGCCATCAGTCCCAAGATCGTCATCGACGAATACACGCGCCTCGCCCGCAGCTTTTTTACCGACAGCGAAGCGGGTTTCGTGCATGGGGTATTGAGCAAACTGGCCAATGGATGAATTCTCTCTTATCTCAACCTATTTCAAGCCGCTGGCGCGCGGCTTTCCCGGCAGCCTGAACCTTGGCGACGATGCAGCCATCATCAGCGTCCCGGCGGGCTCAGAACTGGTCGTTACCAAGGATGCCGTGAGCGTTGGCGTGCATTTCATTGGCAATGAAGATGCGAGGCTGATCGCAAAAAAATCATTGCGCGTCAACCTTTCCGACCTCGCGGCGATGGGCGCAACGCCGCTGTGTTATTTTTTGGCGATGATGCTACCCAAAGGAACAACTGAGGACTGGCTCAAGCGCTTCGCCGAAGGACTGGCCGAAGATCAGAATGAATTCCACATTCACCTCGCCGGCGGCGATACGATTTCCACGCAAGGCACATTATCATTCTCCGTAACGGCGATCGGCACGGTTCCGGCGGGCAAAGCACTCAGGCGCAGCGGTGCAAAAATGGGCGATACGATTTATGTATCGGGGACATTGGGCGATAGCGCGCTGGGGTTGCAACTACTTCGTCATCCGGGCGTTGGCCGGGATCCATATCTCATCAATCGCTACTACTTACCCCAGCCACGCATCTCACTTGGACAAAAGCTCATCAGCATTGCCCATGCTTGCATGGATATTTCCGACGGGCTGGTGCAGGATTTGGGGCATATATGCAAGATCTCTGGCGTCGGCGCTACGATTAACCGCGATAAACTTCCGCTTTCGAAATCTGTGAGAAAATGCATCGAGGGCGATGAAGAGTTTTGGGACTGTGCCTTAAGCGGCGGCGATGATTATGAGTTGCTGTTCACCGCACCACCCGAAAAAGAACCCACAATCAAAGCGCTGGCGGAAGATTTGAAATTGCCGCTAACCGCCATTGGAAAAATCACCGGGGACGACGGCATAACGCTGCTGGATGAAACGGGCAAACCGCTTGTCATTACCGGCAGGGGATTTAAGCATTTTTCTTAGCATTCTTCCTATTTTTTAATGGATTATATACTGTTTTCCGTTAGGGATTTTCAAAAAATTCAACAATCGTCACCAAAACGTCATCAATCCGTCACAAAACTGTCACAAAAATATGCCATAATGAATTAATAATTAGCAATAAATGGATCCTCAGGATCGTTTTATCTGGTTGATTTGATTTATTATTTTTATTTTTGGAGGTGACAGTATGAAAAACCGGGTTTCAATAGTCAAATATATCGGGCTGGTGGGCATCGCCATGGCGCTAAACGCCCCGGCGGCACAGGCGACAATGTATACAATAGAGGAGCACATACTCAACACCAACGGAGTAGTTTCTGAGATTTGTGGAACAAATGTTGGAAACGCGCAGGGCAGCCGAGAGATTACTTTAGCGTTTCTGGCGAATCCCAGTAATACTGCGACGATAAATTCCTTAGGTGGAATGACCTATGTAGATGGCCAATTGAAAAATGCAATGGCACATCATCAAAGGTTGTTTGTGAATGCCATCGGAGGGGGGATTGAAAATGATTGTGTGAAGCCACCACAGTTATCATGTTCCTATCATGCGTGGCTGTCACCAACACCAGCGTATGATTTAACGGGATCGTTACCGGCGTCTTGCCCCGCTTCCTAATAGCCAATTCGCCTTCTATCTTGTATTTTCCGACCCACCCAACCATCCCCTCCTCCAGGGGGGATGGCCGGGATAGGGGACAAGTGCAATATAGCTCATCGAAGATAACTTAGTATCGCAGACTCCTCACGCCTCC
This sequence comes from Alphaproteobacteria bacterium, assembly GCA_013288305.1. Classification (GTDB taxonomy): domain Bacteria; phylum Pseudomonadota; class Alphaproteobacteria; order Rickettsiales; family SXRF01; genus JABDCD01. The sequence goes on from JABDCD010000003.1 coordinate 10,946, forward strand.
TCCATCGCCCGTCCAAACTGCATCTGGCGGTAGGACAGCGCCTCGCCGACATGTTGCTGCGTCACCGTTTCGCTTCCATCGAGATCGGCGATGGTACGCGCCACGCGCAGCACGCGCGTGTAACCGCGCATGGAAAGCCGCAATTGTTCCGTCGCCTGTTCGAGCAATTTTTTGCCCTTTTCGTCGGGCGCAACCAACGTATGCAGCGCATCGCCATAAAGTTCGGTATTGAGCCGATAAGGCAAGCCCAGCGCCGAAAATCGCGCTTTCTGTAACTCCCGCGCTGCACCGACACGCGCGCCAATGCGCTCGCTCGGCTCACCCAGATCCTGCGTCAGCATATCGAGCGTCGGCACGTCCGGCACGTCGACCGCCATGTCGAATCGGTCGAACAGCGGCCCGGAAATTTTCGACTGGTATTCGACCGCGCAACGCGGCGCTTTGTTGCAGGCGCGGGCGGCATCGTCCAGATAACCGCAGCGGCAGGGGTTCATCGCCGCCACCAGTTGA
>JABDCD010000003.1:11465-58029 GCA_013288305.1 Alphaproteobacteria bacterium
GTTGAAACCGCGCCGGATAGGTGACGTGCGCCTGCACGCGCGCCACGGAGATTTTGCCGCTTTCCAGCGGCTGGCGCAATGATTCGAGCACGACGCGCGGGAACTCCGGCAATTCGTCCAAGAACAACACGCCGTGATGCGCCAGCGAAATTTCGCCGGGCACGGCGCGTTTGCCGCCGCCGACCATCGCCGCCATCGACGTCGAATGATGCGGGTCGCGGAACGGGCGGCGGTGGCTGAGTTTACCGCCTTCGAGCTTTCCGGCGATGGAGGCGACCATGCTGACTTCGAGAATCTCGCGCGCGTCAAGCGGCGGCAGGATGCCGGGCAGGCATGAGGCAAGCATGGATTTTCCGGCGCCGGGCGGCCCGACCATCAACAGGTTGTGTCCGCCAGCGGCGGCGACTTCCAAGGCGCGGCGCGCCGTATGCTGGCCGCGGATTTCGCGCATGTCGGTGAAGCGGGCGTTATCGCTTCGCGTTTCGCATACCGGCGGCGACAGCACTTGCGTGCCTTTGAAATGATTGATCAGCGCCAGGAGCGACGACGGCGCCAGCACATTCTCCAATCCCGACCACGCCGCCTCGCCGCCGCAGATTTGCGGGCAGATCAGCCCCTTGTCTTCTGATGACGCATGTACCGCCGCCGGGAGAACGCCGGCCACCGGCAGCAGCCCGCCGTCGAGCGACAATTCGCCCATGGTGACATAGCCGTCGATTTCATCCTGCGGCAGCACGCCCATGCTGATAAGCAGGGCAATCGCGATCGGCAGGTCAAAATGGCTGCCTTCCTTGACAATATCGGCAGGCGAGAGGTTGACGATAATGCGCCGCGCCGGAAGCGACAGTCCCAGCGCATGGATGGCGGCGCGCACGCGTTCCTGTGATTCGCCGACCGCCTTGTCCGGCAGCCCGACGATGATAAAGCGCGGCAGGCCGGAGACGGTCTGCACCTGCACATCGATGGGAATCACCTCGATGCCCTCGAAGGCGACGGTTGAAACGTGCGCTACCATGCGAACCCCGAAACCTTAAGCAAATGCGCCGTCTCGGCCAGCGGCAGGCCGACGACGTTGGAATAGGAACCGCTTATCCACGGGATAAAACTTTCGGCCAGCCCCTGAATGGCATAGCCTCCGGCCTTGCCGCGCCATTCACCCGATGCAATGTAACGGTCGATGGTTTTGTCATCGAGCCGGTTGAAGCGCACTGCCGTCATGACCACTCTGCTTTTTTTATTGACGCACACCGCCGTATAGACGCGGTGCCGCCGCCCGGAAAGCAGCTTCAGGCATTTTCTGGCCGTGGCTTCGTCTTCGGCTTTGGGGAGTATGCGCCGCCCGGCGGCTACCACCGTATCGGCGGCAAGTACGATGGCATCGGGATATTTTTTGGCAATCACTGATGCCTTGGCCTCGGCCATACGCAGCGCATATTTATCGGGAAGCTCGGCCATGCGCGACGTTTCGTCGATGTCGGCGGAAATGGTTTGATCGGGAGCGATGCCGATCTGTTGCAATAACTGCAACCGGCGCGGCGAAGCGGAGGCGAGGATGAACTGGATTGCCACGTCGCTTACGCTCCTCGCAATGACGGAATTATTTCTCGCGGAATTTGATGCGGCCTTTGGTGAGGTCATACGGCGTCATTTCGACGATCACCTTATCGCCGGCCAGCACGCGGATGCGGTTTTTGCGCATACGCCCGGAGGTATGGGCGATAACGATGTGCCCGTTCTCCAGCTTGACGCGGAAGGTGGCGTTGGGCAGCAGTTCGGTCACCAGGCCGGGAAATTCGAGCAGTTCTTCTTTGGGCATAGGCTAAACAGTTGGCAGTTGGCAGTTAGCGGTTTAACACAAAATTACATTTAGCCAACCCTTATTTTGCTAACTGCCAACTGCCAACTGCTAACCGCTATCTAATATGCAACACGCAAATCAGGGTAAACAGCCGCCGCGAGGTCGGGAAATCGACCGTGATGCGGCCTTTGAGGAGGGTTTGCAATTCCTCCGAGCCTTCGTTGTGGATGCCGCGCCGCCCCATGTCGATGGCTTCCAGCTTGTGCGATTTGGAGTCCTTGAGCGCCGCGTAATAGCTCTCGCAGATCATGAAATAATCGCGGATGACGCCGCGCAACGGCGCAATCGGCAGCACCGCCTTGGCTTTTTCGCCGGTGTCGGAAGCGATGTCGAAAATCAGCCTGCCCTCGGAGACGCTTAAGTGCAGCGTATACGGCCCGCCCTTCATGCAGTGCGGCTGGAAGCTGTTCTCATGCAGCAGGTCGGTGATGGCGACGGTTTTCTCATGCTCGGCTTCCATCGAGCGATGCCCAATGCTGCCTTCGTCGAGGGTGATGGCGATGATGCGGTTGGTCATGTGCGCCTAACCGTCACCGACAGCGCATGGGCCTCCAGCCCTTCGGTGGTGGCCAGCACTTCGGCGTATTGGCTGAGCTTGGCCAGCGATTCGGCCGTAGCGGCGATCAGCGAGGTACGTTTGATAAAATCAAACACCGACAGGCCGGAGGAAAAGCGGGCGGTGCGCGACGTCGGCAGCACGTGCGACGGCCCCGCGACATAATCGCCGATGGCTTCGGGCGTGTGGCGTCCGAGGAAAATCGCCCCGGCATGGCGGATGTTGGGCAAGAGCGCATCGGGATTTTCGACGGCGAGTTCGACATGCTCCGGCGCGAGTTCATTCACGAGTGCCGCGGCTTCCTGCCAATCTTGAATCAAAAAAATCGCGCCGTATTTTTCCCATGACGCCGCGGCAATCTCGCGGCGCGGCAGGGTAGCCAGAATCTTTTTAATTTGCGCTTCCACCGCGTCGGCAAACTTGGCATCGTCGCAAATCAATACCGACTGCGCCATAACATCGTGCTCGGCCTGCGATAATAAATCGGCGGCGATCCAGGCCGGGTTATTTTTATTATCGGCGATGACCAGGATTTCCGAAGGACCGGCGATCATATCGATGCCAACGCGCCCGAACACCTGCCGCTTGGCCTCGGCGACATAGGCATTGCCGGGGCCGACGATTTTATCGACCGGCGCGACGGTTTTCGTGCCATAGGCCAGCGCTGCGATCGCCTGCGCGCCGCCGATTTTATAAATCTCCTCGATACCCGCCACATGCGCCGCCGCCAGCAGCGACGGATTCAATTTTCCATCCGGCGCCGGAACAACCATGACCAGGCGATCAACGCCCGCCACCTTGGCCGGAATTGCATTCATCAATACCGAGCTGGGATATGCCGCCGTTCCGCCGGGAACATAGAGGCCAACGGCGTCTATCGCGTTCCAGCGATGGCCGAGGCGGACGCCCTGATCGTCGGTATAATCGAGATCGGCAGGCATCTGGCGCTGGCTATAATCGCGGATGCGCTTGGCGGCAAACTTCAACGAGGTCATCAGTTCCGGCTGGCATAAACTCAAGGCATCGGCGATGTCGTGCGGCGTGACTTTGATATTTTCCGGCATCGCCCCGAAACGGTCGAACTGTTTGGTATAGGCCAACAGCGCCTTATCGCCCTCGGCGCGGATGCGGGCGATAATCTCCGCAACCATACCCGCGACCTGTTTTTCTTCGGACTCGCGCAAGCGCAGAAAATCCGCGAAGGCTTTGGCGAAATCCTTCTGCTTTGTGGTCAGTTTAATTGGCATTACCCCTCCTCGCCATAATCCTGCGGCGCATGAAGTGCGAGCGCAGGATCCTATACCATTGGCAGAGATCCTGTGCAGCCGCTTCGCGTCTCACAGGATTCATACAACCACCCCACGGAACCGTTCGATCAGTTCGCTGATTTCGGCGCTGCGGGTTTTGAAGGCAGCGCGGTTGACGATCAGGCGCGACGATACCTCGGCAATGGTAGCCGCTTCGCGCAGGCCGTTAGCTCCCAGCGTGCGGCCGGTGGATACGAGGTCGACGATGCGCGTGGCCAGCCCCAGTTTGGGCGCCAGCTCCATCGCGCCGGAGAGCTTGATGCATTCGGCCTGGATGCCGCGCTCGGCGAAATATTTACGCGTCACGTTCGGATATTTGGTGGCGATGCGCAGGTGGCTGACGCGCGCGAGGTCTTCTTTTTCGGTCATGTCCTGCGGCTCGGCGATGCATAGGCGGCAGCGACCGATTTTCAGGTCGAGCGGCGTGTAGAGGTCGCCATAATCGAATTCCATCAATACGTCGCTGCCGCATACGCCGATCTGCGCCGCGCCGAACGCCACGAACGTCGCCACGTCGAAGCTGCGCACGCGGATCAGGCTGATGGCGGAATCCTTGCAGGAAAATTGCAGCTGGCGCTCGCCGTCGTCGAAAAACGCCTGCTCCGGGTAAATACCGACGCGTTGCAGCAGCGGAGCGAGCTCTTCCTGAATGCGCCCCTTGGGCACGGCAATGGTGAGGGAATTATCGGTCTTCACGGGAATGCCATGCGCGCAGGATGATAACGGTGTCTTCTTCTACAATATAGCGTAAAATATAGGCATTTCTTCCAAATGCAATCGCAAGTTCGCGCCGCCCCGTGCCATCTTCCAGCGCCCTACCCATGTAAGGAAAATCTATCAACTGCTCACTTGCGTCATAAATTCGGATGATGGCGCGATCGGCAAGGTGGAGATCAACGGGGGATAGAAAATCATGAAAACGCCGTAAATCGCTCTCCGCTTCCGAAAGCCAGATAATTTGGCGCATTATTCAGGGGACCTTGCACGTAAGCCGTCCACCCATAGCTTCATTGCTTCATGGCTAACATGTTCCCCGGTTTCGCGATAGCGGCGAAGGCGCTGTTCATCCTCATGTTTTTCAATCTCATAGGCGTCACCCTTCGCCAAAAATTCCTCCGCCGCGCGCCGGAATAATTCCTGTTCATCGGTATGGTAACGCTCGCTTGCCGCCACCATCCGGGCATGTAAGCTGGCGTCCACGGGGATATGCACCTGATTTTCCATAAAACTATCCTATAGCAATATCTTAGAAAATTCAATCGTAAAATAGACTGTTATTTTATGCCGCCTCGCCTTTCGGCAATGGTTTCCGTGGGTATCACCTCAGTTTCACGAAACTGCACGGGTTCGGGTATAAGCTTTTTTAACCTAGAATCGCTTTCTCTTAAAGCATTATAGGCTGCGGCCTGATTCTCAAGAGTAATATAATTGCTGCTACACATATGCAATTTAGCCGATTCAGAAGGCTGTGAGCTATATAAGTGATTCGACAATGCCGATGGGTCGGAGATAATGGGAATGGTTCTCAAACGCCCATGATCATCTCTCAACGAAATCATCACTACGTCTTTCCAGAAATGTTTCATATTCTCTATTTTTTTCGGCTGCCAACCAGCCAGCTGCATTTGCTCTAATAAAAATTCCTTGTCGCTTTCCGTAAGATTTTTATTTCCCGCCAGCAATACTTCAAGCTTCATGGTAGCTAGGGAAGACCGAGTAAATGTTTCATATCCACTAGCAAGAAAAAAAGGGAGATCATTCCTTCTGTTCTGTTCTTCAGAGCTTATCCTGAAAACGATTTTGTCATTATCTGTCGGCGCAACAAAAAATGCATTGGTTCCTTTTCCTACCCATTTAAAGTCGTGAAATCCTGCATTGGTGAGAGGTGCAGAAAGTGTTGTGACATAGCTGGGACAATCTTTTAAGAGTTCGAACGTTTCACAGAACGCATGTCCGCCTTTGGATTCTTCTTCGTCAATCACATCCTGGATGGTTGCCATGTTACGCCGCCTCGACCTTTACCGATTGGCGCGAGGTAATGCGTTCGATATTGGCGCCGCAGCCGGCCAGTTTTTCTTCCAGGCGTTCGTAGCCGCGATCGAGGTGGTAGATGCGGTGGATGATGGTTTCGCCCTTGGCGGCCAGCGCGGCGATGACCAGCGATACCGAGGCGCGCAGATCGGTCGCCATCACTTCGGCGCCGCGCAGTTCCGGCACGCCGCGGATCATCGCCGATGCGCCGTGCAGCACGATTTTCGTGCCCATGCGCATCAGCTCCGGCACGTGCATGTAGCGGTTCTCGAAAATGGTTTCGGTCACCATCGACGCGCCGTCGGCCAAACTTAAAAGCGCCATCATCTGCGCCTGCATGTCGGTGGGAAAGCCTGGGTAAGGCTGCGTCATGATGTCGGTGCCGCTGATACGCCCGTCGCGGCACACGCGCAGACCGCGCGGCGTTTCGCTGATCTCGACGCCGGCTTCGGCGAAGGCGGCGATGGTCGCCTGCATCAAATCGGCGCGCGCGCCCAATAATTCGACATCGCCGCCGGTGATGGCGGCGGCGGCGGCGAAGGTTCCGGTCTCGATGCGATCGGCGATCACGGCGTAATCGCAGCCGTGCAATGTGTCGACGCCGGTGACGCGGATTTCGCCGGTGCCGATGCCTTCGATGCGCGCGCCCATTTTTTGCAGGCAATGCGCCAGGTCGCACACTTCCGGCTCGCGCGCGGCGTTGCCGATGACGGTAACGCCTTCGGCGAGGCTGGCCGCCATGAGGAGGTTTTCCGTCGCGCCCACCGAGACTTTTTCGAACTGGATGGCAGCGCCTTTGAGCCTTCCCGCCACTTTGGCGTGAATGTAGCCGTCGCGCAAATCGATCTGCGCGCCCATGTCGGCCAGCGCTTTCAAGTGCATGTCGATCGGGCGTGCGCCGATGGCGCAGCCGCCCGGCAGCGATACTTTGGCGGCGCCGAAGCGCGCCAGGAGCGGCCCCAGCACCAGCACCGAGGCGCGCATGGTGCGCACCAGTTCGTAAGGCGCGGTGAGGTTATGGACATTGGCGGCGGCAAGCGACATCGACCGTCCCTTCGCCTGCGGGGAGAAGGAAAGCGCCACGCCGTGCTGCGCCAGCAGGTTGGCCATGGTCACGATGTCGGCCAGGTACGGCATGTTGGAAAGATGCAGCGTCTCATCCGTCAGCAGCGACGCGCACATCAGCGGCAGGGCGGCGTTCTTCGCCCCGCTGATGGGAATAGTTCCCTGAAGCGGCGCGCCGCCTATGATGCGAATTTTGTCCATATGTAATCCTGACGTTTTTATAGGCAATACGCCAAAAATCAAAGGAAAAAGCGGGTTTTGCAACCCATTTGCCTTTGCCCTTGTTATGCGCTAACCTGACATCGTCTTTATCCATATGCAGGGTTTATGAAGCGAATTCAGCTTATTACACTGTTTTCCGCCGCCATGCTCCTGGCGCTGTCGGCCTGTTCGCCCAAGGTGGCGACCGGGGGCTATGTCCATGACGGCGACATCAAGGACCAGGTTATCATCGGGCAGACCACGAAGGATCAGGTCAAGGAAAAGCTGGGCTCGCCGTCGGCGCAATCGAGTTTCGGCGATGAGGCGTGGTATTACATCACCGACCGCCACGAAACCGTCGCCTTCCTGAAACCCGAAACCGTGCAGGAAGACGTGGTGCGCATTGAGTTCGACATGGCCGGTGTGGTCAGCAAGGTCGAAACCTATAACAAGAATGACGGCAAAGAATTCGCCATCGCCACGCAGACCACCCCGACCGAAGGCCATACGCTGGGCTTCTTCGAACAGATTCTGGGCAATATCGGCCGCTTCAACAAACCGGCTAATGCCAGCGATACGGTCGCCCCCGGCCGTAAACCGGGCAGTGGATATTGATATGTCCGGCGAATTTGAAACTGCCATTCCCGAAATGCCTGGCGTCGCCCCGCGGCTTTATGGCATTGCCGCTTTGGTCGCCGCCATCGTGCTGGTCGGGCTGTGGCTCATCCTGCGCTTTACTGCCGCCGATCTCGCCCGCGACGTGCAGGCCTGGCAGGAAAAGCTGAACCTGATCGCCGAAAGCCGCGCCGCTGAAATCAACGGCTGGGTGGAAGGCAATGTCAAGGAGTTGCAGACGCTGTCTGATAATCCCTCGCTGCAGCTATACATGACCGAATTGCAGATGCAAAAAGCGCCCGATGCCGGTGACGAACCGGCGCAAAAAACTTACCTGCGCAACCTGCTGCTGTTCACCGCCCAGCGCGCCGGTTTCGGCAGCGGCGGCAATGCGGCGTCCATCCCGGCCGACGTGCAGCCGGAAAGCAAAAGCGGCCTGGCCATCATCGATGCCGGCGGGCAGCCCATCGTCTCAACCCCTATGCTGGCCGCGGTGCGCGACCGGCTGCTTGAATACGCCAAGCAACCGGCCTCGGCTGAGCCTGCCCTGATCGACATCAGCAAGGATAATGACGGCACGCCGATGATCGGCTTTATCGCACCGGTATTTTCCATCCAGGGCGACCGCACGGCCGGCGGGCAGATCGGCCGCATCATCGCCATGAAAACCGTCGGCGATAATTTATTCGGGCTGCTCAAATATCCCGGCGCTACGGAAAAAACGCTGGAGTCCGTCCTGGTGCGCACCAATGACGGCAAGCTCGAATATATTTCTCCGTTGGAGGACGGCACCGCCACCCTGGGCAAGCAAACGCCGCTCGATCCGGCAGCATCCGCCGAAGCGGCGCTCGTGCAAACCATAGGCAATTTCGTATCGGATCAGAAAGATTACCGCGAGCGGACGGTGCTGGCGACGTCGCGCGCCATCGCCGGGACGCCGTGGACGTTGATAGTGAAGATCGACCGCGAGGAAGCCTTGGCACAAAGCGGGGAACGCCGCGCCGGCATGGCGGTGTTTTTCTTCCTGATCATCGCCAGCATCGTGCTGATCGTCGTCGCCGTGTGGTGGCACGCCCATTCGCGGCGCTCGCTGATGCTGTCGGGCTATTTCCGCGCGCTGGCGGCGCAGGCCAAGGCGCAGGAGCGGCTGCTCAGGCTGGTTGCCGATCACCAGCCGGAGCCGATCTATATCGTCGATGCCGGACACAGTTTCCGCTTTGCCAACCGGCAGGCGGCGGCGGAGGCAAACATGGCGGAGGACAGCATGGCGGGCAAAACGCTGGCCGACGTGCGCGGCTATGCGCGCGCCGACCACATCGCCCAGCAATGCGACCAGGCGCGCAAAGACGGCCGGATTACGTATGACGTGCAGCGTATCCGGCAAAAAAATAATGAGGAAAAAATCGTCCGCAGCGCCTATGTGCCGCTCGCCCATATTCCGCTGGCGACGCTGCCCGAGCCGACGCCGGGCGTGCTGGTCGTCGAACAGGATATCAGCGAGGTGGTGCAGCAGCGCGAGCGGCGGCTGGAAATCCAGCGGCAGCTGGTCGAGATGCTGATCCGACTGGTCGATAAGCGCGACCCGTTCGCCGCCAACCATTCGCAGCTGGTGGCAGACATCGCGCAGGAAATCGCTGTGGGCATGGGGCTGGACGAGGTGACGGCCGAGACGGCAAAAACCGCTGCCAGCCTCATGAATATAGGCAAAATCGTCGTGCCGGCCGAATTGCTGACCAAGACGAAAAGCTTAAGCGCCGACGAAAAACGCACCATCCACGATTCCATGAACGCCGCCGCCGAGTTGCTGGCCGGCATTCGCTTCGACGGGCCGGTCGCCGATGCCATCCGCCAGTGGCAGGAAAAATGGGACGGCACCGGCCCGCTGGGATTGAAAGGCGAAACCATCCTGATGCCGGCGCGCATCATCGCCGTCGCCAACACTTTCGTCGGCATGATCAGCCCGCGCTCGTGGCGCACGGCGCTCACCGTCGAGGCGGCCAATAAATTCCTGCTCGACCAGTCCGGCAGCCATTTCGACCGCCGCGTCGTCATCACGCTGATCAATTACGTGGAAAACCAGAGCGGCCGCGCCTGGCTTAAGACCACGCTCGACGGCCAGAAAAAAGCGGCGTGAAGAGTACCGCTTTCCCCTTTCTGGCCATGCGGTTTGCCGCTTCGCCTGCTATTTTACCTATTGCGCTTGCCGGCAAAGCTTTGTAATGCTTTTTGCCCTTATCACTTAGCCGCCACATTGGGGGATCGTCTAGCGGTAGGACTACGGACTCTGACTCCGTCAACCTAGGTTCGAATCCTAGTCCCCCAGCCAGTTTATAGTCCAACACCGTCCAGTAACGTCCAAAATACCTAGCAAAATCAGAGTTTACAGCGCGAGTGTTATCCGGTATGCTCCAATCATGTCCAGTTAAATCTACCGCCAAATGACGGTCATTCTGACGGTAGCTAAAACCATTAGATTGGAGTTACCGCCATGTCCCTTACCGATATTGCCATCCGTACCGCCAAACCCAGGGATAAAGCCTATAAGCTCTATGATGGTGGCGGGTTGTATTTAGGAGTGCAGCCAAATGGCGGTAAGTGGTGGCGGTATGAATATCGTTTTACTGAATGAAAAGATAATTTTTGCCCTCAAGGATATTGATGGCAAATTTGATGGGTTTGCCATCGAGCGCCTATTTGCTCCAAGCGATATTGCAACGTTGGTTGAAACGGAACCAAAGGAAATAAAAAAGGATATAAAAAGATACAAGAAGGCTTTGGCTGGAAAAATTCAGGAACTATTGGCTAGTAATCAAAAAGCAAACCTCTCTGCTGAAACAATTAAGAATTTTGATGCAATATTGTCTTTCTTGAGTGCAAAGTTTAATTCTGTCCAAAGTACAGCAAAAAAAGTGGCCTAAGCGAATCGGCGGCCATATGTGAATATTTAATCCGGTATTGCTTGCTTGATTTCTTCGAGCGATACGCCGTCTTTTACATTAAACCGGATTATGTGATACCCAGCACCCTTTAATAATTCGTCGCGGCTGTCGTCCTGGTCGTGATAATTGTGGGTGTAATCATCCAATTCTATTATAGCGGCAACCTTCATGGTCACACTGTTGTAGATAACAAAATCTGCGACTTTCCGATTAAACCGGTTCCTTTCAGCCCACTCTTTTTTGTTGGATACATCAAGAAGCGCATTAAATGAAACTTGAGGAAATATATAATGGTTCGGCAACGCTTTTCTTAGCTTAAGAAAAAAGCTGGTCTCCGTAGGAGTAAGCAAGTCTTTTTTGATACACTGTGTCATGTGTTCTGCATCATGCCTGAGGGAGATGTCACGGCTGATTGACCATCTGCGCGAAGGCTTCCAGTTCCTGCTGATTCAGGTCGGATACCGCTTCGAATGCCATATTATTTTTGTGCCACGAGACGATGTTAAACCCGCGCCGGGAGATGGTGCGTATTGGGGAATCCGCTGCCGTGTCCGGGATGATGAACAGATTGATGATGTGTTTATTGCGATGATAAGCGAGTGCCGCAGCGTTCTGATGCCGGATATAATCAAGCCGCCCGCCGATCAGCGGATAGCCTTTATCGCTTAGATCAATTACCGGCGGCGAGAAGTCGATCTTGCCGGCAAACCATGGCTTGACCGTATGCTTATCGGAAGACGCCACATCAGTCAGATGCTGCTCCATCAGCGAGCGTACATGGCTTGATACGACTTCCTCGGTCAGCATATCCTGCGATGATGGTGTAGCGATATACAGCATCACCGAAGCCGCAAGCGCGGCAGCGGAAATTGCCGGAGCGATCCAACGGCTCGGTGTTTTTTGTTTTGCCTGAGGCATAATGCGCCGTTGTAATAATTCCGATGCGGGATAATAAGGCGCATTCTGGCGGAGGCCATCACGGAGCGTCTGAAGCTCAGCCAGCTTTGATTTGCAAGCCGGGCACTGTACTAAATGCTGGCTCACGCGCAATGCCATCTCCATCTCGAGTTCGTTGTCGAGATAGGGATGTAACCAATCGGCGCAGTCGTTACAGTTCATTTCACTGGTCATTTTTCAGCAATTCCTTCTTCAGCATTTCGCGCCCGCGCGCCAACCGCGACATCACCGTACCAATCGGCACTTCCGTCACACCCGCGATTTCTTTGTAAGACATCTCTTCCAATTCTTTAAGCACGATAACCTCACGAAATATCGCTGGCAGGGCTTCCAGCCCATTTTGCAATGCCTGTCTGTCCTGCATCCGCTCTGTCCATTTTTCCGGCGTATCCGTATGTGCCAATGTCGTTTTATCCTTTTCGCTCATTGCAGCTTCGTCATCAATATCCACATAATAACGCTCGCCTGCCGATTCTTTGAGCCATGTGTAGCTCTGGTTGCGCACGATGGTTAATAGCCACGCGCGCGCATTGCCATCCAAGAAGCGATGCAGCGATTTAAAGGCGCGCTCACAGCTTTCCTGCACAATATCCTGCGCTGCACTGTCACTTCTGGTCAGCCAGCGGGCAAGGTTATGGGCGGCATTCAAATGCGGCAGAATAAGCTGCTCGAAGCGCCTTGTATCCTCATTATGTGCCTTCATTACTCTAAACCGCTCTCCGCCTCGATTTATTCCCGCTTAAAAATATTTTTGTTTGCCCGGGAATAAAACCTCTAACTCGCCGGTTATATACCGTGAGTCGCGTAACAAGTAAATGGAGGAATTTATGGAAAATAAGTCTGATCAGAAGGTTATTGACCTAGGAAATCAAAGCCGCCGGGATTTCCTTAAATGCTCGGCCTGGGCAGGTGCGGGCGTGCTGTGGATGCTGTCTGGAGGAATCCCCAAAGCTTTTGCGCTTGATGGCACCAGCAAGATACCGGATGCCGAGACGTTGGCTCAGAGCTTCCATTTCGTGCAGATCAGCGACAGCCATATCGGCTTTAATAAAGAAGCCAATCCCGATCCAATAAAAACACTGCACGAAGCCATCGACAGGGTCAATGCGCTGCCTAAACCGTCATTGATCCTGCATACCGGCGATATCACGCACCTTTCCAAACCGGAGCAATTCGATACGGCGGCGGAGATTTTCCAAAGCCTGCCCGCACAGGTGCATTATGTGCCGGGTGAGCACGACACGCTCGACGAAGGCATGGGCAAGCTATTCCTTGAACGCTATGGCAAAGGCACCAAAGGGAGCGGTTGGTATAGTTTCGACGATCATGGCGTGCATTTTATCGCACTCATCAATGTGCTTAACTTCAAAGACGGCAGCATGACCAGCCTCGGCGATGAACAACTCAAATGGCTGGCCGATGATTTGCGTAGCGTCAGTAAGAGCACGCCGATTGTAGTCTTCGCGCATATTCCGCTGTGGACGATCTATGAACCCTGGGGCTGGGGTACTGCCGATGGCGCACAAGCGATTGCGCTCTTACGCGATTATGGTTCAGTGACGGTACTCAACGGCCATATCCATCAGGTGATTCAAAAGGTGGAAGGTAACATTACTTTCCATACCGCTCGCGGAACAGCCTATCCGCAGCCCGCACCTGGCTCTGCGCCAGCACCAGGCCCCATGAAAGTACCCGCAGAACAGCTACGCAGCTATCTGGGCATTACCGATGTCAAGACCGTGCAAGGCGATCACGCGCTGGCGCTGATCGATACAACTTTAGTTTAGAGGAGGCATTTATGAAAAAATTACTCGCGATGGCACTCATCGGTGTTTTATCGGCATCAGCTGCTTGGGCAGAGGACATGCAGGTTGGCATCAAGGATCACGCCTTCACACCAGCTGAACTCACAATCAGCACCGGTACAAAAGTAACCTGGACAAATCACGACCAAGACCCGCATACCGTTGTACAGCGCGGTGCGCCATCCGGTTTCCATTCCAGCGCGCTCGATACCAATGACAGCTATTCCTACACCTTCACCACGCCAGGAACTTATACTTATTTCTGCACTCTACACCCGGCGATGGTAGGTAAAATCACCGTTACCGCAGGGAAGTAAATAGCGCTAATCCTACATTAGCTAGGCTGGCTTCTGTCATAATTTTTTATCAAACTTCTCCTGCGCTTCGTGAATCTTTGGGTAATTCATCCGCGCCCATTCTGCCAATCCTTTGATTGGTACCAGGAGAGTTTTTCCGAGCGGTGTAAGTGTATAGTACACGCTGGGTGGCACGGTTGGCTCGACGCGGCGCGTCAGTAATCCGTAACGTTCCAGTTCGCGTAATGTGCGCGTAAGCATACGCTGCGAGATGCCCTCGATACTGTGCTGTATTTCGCTGAAGCGCTTGGTGCCGCCGTCGAGAATAGCGACAATGAGAATACTCCATTTATCCCCTACCAGGTTCAATACTTCCCGGATAGGGCGACAGCTTTGCTCAGTGTGTTTGACTGATTCTTTAGTGGTAACACGCTTGTTAGTACCTGACATAATTGTGCCTTCTTGTGGAGTTTTCTATAGTTACTATAATATACCTTATAACGATAGTATATCAGATTATAAAAAGTAACCAACTATTAATCCAACCTCACAAAAAGGAGAAAAATATGCATACCGCTCTTGCCAAAGCCGACCTTCAACAACTTTTTACAGAAGCCCGCACGCATCACGCATGGTTGGATGAGCCGGTTTCCGATGCCTTGCTAAAAGAGGTTTATGATCTGGCCAAATGGGGGCCGACGAGCGCGAACTCCACGCCGATGCGTATGTTATTCGTCAAATCGCCAGCCGCGAAGGAAAAACTACGTCCAGCCTTGCTGGGCAGTAACGTAGATCAGGTAAAGGCGGCGCCAGTCACCGCTATCATCGCCTACGATGAAAAATTTTATGAAGAGCTGCCAAGATTATTCCCTGCCTTCGATGCCAAATCCATGTTTGTAGGGAA
The DNA here is from genome assembly GCA_013288305.1 of Alphaproteobacteria bacterium. GTDB lineage: Bacteria > Pseudomonadota > Alphaproteobacteria > Rickettsiales > SXRF01 > JABDCD01. The sequence continues at coordinate 26,000 of JABDCD010000003.1, forward strand.
TGAGCCATTGATTAAAGAAACCGAGATGCGCAATGGCTCGTTGCAGGGCGCATATTTCATGCTCGCCGCGCGGTCACTTGGCCTTGATGTCGGCCCGATGTCTGGATTCAATAATGCCACGGTCGATCAGGCGTTCTTCCAAGGCACATCATGGAAGTCGAATTTCCTATGCAATATCGGCCACGGCGATAATACTAAACTTCATCCGCGCGGCCCACGCCTTACCTTCGAACAAGCCTGTAAGATTGTTTAACATCATCGCGCAGTAACCTAGCTGTCAAAGAGATGAGAGGCTGTTTACCAATGCATCAATGCAGGGTTTGCGTGCGCTGGTTTTGCGCCAGACGAGACCGATGCTGCGCGAAGGTGCAGGTTTGGCAAAGGGAATATAAACAATACCATCGCTCTTTTGCATGGCCATTTTAGGAATCAACGTGATACCAACGCCGGAGGCTACCATGTGGCGCAACGTTTCAAGGCTAGTAGCACGAAACTCCTGATTTTCCGTCGCACCGGTCATACTGCATACTTCCAGCGCCTGGGCGCGCAGGCAATGTCCGTCTTCGAGTAATAATAATTGCTCATGGGCGATATCAGATTGCCGGATGCTTTTGCGTTTTGCCAAGGGATGATTGGGCGGTACGGCCAGAAGAAACGAATCATCGAACAGCGGCATGGTTTCGAGTTCATCCTCATCGATAGGCAAGGCCAGCAGCGCCGCATCAAGCGGCCCGGCTATTATCCTTTCCAGCAATGATTTGGTTTTTTCCTCTATCAATAGCAGTTTCAATTTAGGCAGTTTTTTACGGATAGCTGGCACGGCCAGCGGCAGAAAATAAGGAGCAAGCGTCGGAAATGCACCTAGCCGGAAATTGCCTGCATAAGGGTCTTGAGCGGTTTTCGCTACAGCCTTTATTTCCCCAGATTCGTGCAAGATACGCCGAGCGCGCTGTACGATTTCCTCACCCACCGGCGTAACCATCACGTGCTTGTTGGTGCGCTCGAATAACTGAACGCCGAGCGTTTCCTCTAGCTTCTTAAGCTGCATAGAAAGTGTAGGCTGGCTCGTATTACACGCTCGTGCTGCCTTCCCGAAATGCCGGTGATCTGCCACCGCTGCCAGATATTGTAAATCGCGTAAATTCATAGCGTTTCCTATAATAGATATTATCTATTAATATCATAAAATCATTCGATTGTACATATCGATGTGGGAGGCATACGCTAATAAGGGCAACGCAATGGAGGGACTTATGACCAGCAACGACCCAGAATTCATCAAATGCGCTATGGATGCGTTGGAAGAAGGCATAAAGGCGCAGGAAATAAAGGAAGAATGTGCCTGTCGTCTCGGCCAGCCATTGCAAGAAGAAACCCATAACCCCAAACCAAAGGAGTAATGTTATGTTAGGCGTAGGCGACAAATTTCCCACATTTAATGTCAAGGCAACGGCTTCCTTGCTGCTCAAGGACATTACCATCGATAATGTATTCATCGATGTGAATAACCAAAGCTATAAGAATAAATGGCTTGTTGTATTTTTCTACCCGAAGGATTTCACCTTCGTCTGCCCGACCGAAATCGCTGCATTTGGTGAATTGAACGGCGAATTCAAAGACCGGGATGCGCAGCTGCTCGGCGGCTCGACCGACAGTGAATTCGTGCATTGGGCATGGCGCAAGCACCAGGATGAGCTGCGTGATCTGCCGTTCCCCCTCCTGGCGGACGTTAAGCGCGAGCTGACCGGTGCGCTAGGCATCCTTGACAAAAATGAAGGCGTGGCACAGCGCGCGACTTATATTGTCGATCCGGACGGCATTATCCGCTTTGCGATGGTGACTGACCTGAACGTAGGCCGCAACCCGAAGGAAGTGCTGCGCGTGCTCGATGCGCTACAGACCGACGAACTCTGCCCCTGCAACTGGAAAAAGGGCGACGAAACCATCGATCTTCACAAAGCCGCATAAGGAGGGATTATGTCTATCCAGAAATTGAAAGATAACTTTGGCGAACATGCCAAGGACATCAAGCTGAACCTCGGCAGCGTGCTGACCGAGGAAGGCGCGCCGGATTTAAAGCAGAACCAGATTTTAGGCATTGCGCTGGCCTCGGCCTACGCCACGAAAAGCGCGGCGGTCGTCTCTGCAGTGCTTCATGAAGCATCGACACTTTCGGCGGAGGAGATCCACGCCGCCAAAGCCGCCGCGACCATCATGGCGATGAACAACATCTATTACCGCTTCAACCATCTGGTCAGCGATAAAGAGTTCAGCAAGATGCCGGCGAAATTACGCATGAACATCATCGGCGCACCCGGCATAGCCAAGGCGGATTTCGAGCTGATGAGCCTGGCTGTGTCAGCCATCAACGGCTGCGGCATGTGCATGGACGCGCATGTGCATGAGGTGGTAAAAGTGGGCGTTTCTAAAACCGGTGTACAGTCGGCCATCCGTATTGCCGCTGTTATTAATGCTGCGGCACAGGCGATCACCATAAGCGATATAGAGCATCAAGCCACTCAAATGACGGCATAATTATATGAATGCAGCATTATCAATAGGATAGATCATCAATTTTCCTCTTGACTGACCGGTCAATTTATGAGATAATAACTTCAAGCTGATAAGAGGTATTATATGAGCACGATTAAACAGAAAGCCACACAGGATACCAAACAGATTCTGATCGATACAGCATCTGATTTGATCTGGAAAAATAGCTACGGCGCAGTCAGTGTCGATGATATTTGCAAGGCTGCTAATGTAAAGAAGGGTAGCTTCTATCACTTCTTTCCGTCGAAAGTTGATCTGGCCATTGCGGCATTAGAAGAGTTTTATCAAAGCAAAAAAGAGGCGTATGATCGGATATTCTCTCCACAGACGCCATCAATTAAGCGCTTTGAGCAAATGGCTGATTTTGTAGTCGAACTTCAGGAACAGGCTGCCGCCAGGCACGGTAGGGTATGTGGTTGTCCACACGCTGCTCTTGGCTCTGAAATGGCCGGGCAGGAAGATGCCATCCGCCAGAAACTCGATGATATTACCAAACGGTCTGAACGCTATTACGAGAGCGGCATACGTGATCTGATCGCCGATGGCGTTCTGCCTGCGGATACGGACATCAAGGCCAAGGCACAGGAAGTGTTTACTTATCTGCTGGGACAACTGATGTTCGCCCGTATCCAGAATGATATCAATATAATAAAACGCGATTTCAAGCCAGGATTATTGAGAATTTTAGGAGTAACCAAAAAGGCAAACGAGGCTGCATAACAAGCATCCGTACTTTTAAGGCATTAGCCAGCGATACAGTCGCAAACATGCGGCTTTTTTTAGAATAGGAATTAAACTGACCGGTCAAATCATAGAAGGAGAACTACCATGACACAATTTTTATACAATATCAGAAACGAAATCATTGTGCTCGGTGCCATAGCCATACTTTCTCTGCCCGGCGCAAGCCTTGTTATTTACAGCCTGTCATCCGCCAGTGACACGCATCCGCACGCAATACAAGTTATTTCCAATACATCATCCCACTGAAAGGAGAAATATTATGCCAAAACTTTTTCAAAATATCGGTGAAGTTGTTTGCGGTTCAGAGAGACATGCTCCTCTCAACCGACAATTTATCACCATAGGGAACCAGGTATTTGCCGTTGCTCATTCGCGCGCGGAAATGGCCAGGATCATGCGGATGCGTGATCAGAAAGTTGCCGGCTACGTTCTTCAACATCGTATGTAACTTTATTATGGAGGCTTATATGTACAACAACGATCAAGAGATTATTAAATACGTGATGGAAGCCATCGATGAAGGCGTCAGCACGCAGGACATCAGAAAAGAGATCAAACGGCTGGCGGATGGGGGAAGTGTAATTGATCCCCTAGCGGATCAATTGAGGGAGCGCATGTTATCGGAAGGAGGACGTTAATATGAAAACTAAAGGCAAGAAAATAACTATCACGCTTGCGTCCTTGCTGCTTGTCGCCACAGTTACCTATGCTACATCTACGCTGGGCGCAGGCGTATTCTGGTCGTCGCTGGCCAGCGGTCTAGTCGGCGTCATCGGTGGCCATATCAAAAACAACGCTTAACAAAAAGGAGAAATCTTATGAAGATCGATAATAAAAATATTCTGGTTACTGGTGCAAATCGCGGCATTGGCGCTGCCATTGTCCGTGAATTGCTGAAACATAAAGTCGGCAAGGTCTACGCCGCCGCGCGCAATGTTAAAAACCTTCCTGATTTTGGCGACAAGCGTGTTATACCGCTGGCACTCGATATCACGGATTCTAAGCAAGTCGCCGACTTAGCTAAGCAGGCAAAAGACATCAACATACTGATCAATAATGCGGGTACGATAGCTTTTGCTTCCATCATCGAAGGCCAGCTGGACCAGATCGCCGCTGATATGAAGGTCAATTATTTTGGCACGATCGGCATGATGCAGGCCTTTGCGCCGGTGCTGCAGAAGAATGGTCAAGGCATGATTGCCAACGTTATCAGTATTATTGGACTGGCGCCCATGGTATCGGTTGGCGGCTATTCCGCTTCCAAAGCCGCACTTCATTCCGCCACGCAGTCTGCTCGCACAGAATTAGCGGCTCGCAATATTCATGTCATTGGCATATATCCCGGCCCTATCGATACCGAAATGGCGCGTGATTTCCCCATTGCGAAAACATCTCCTGCCGTGACCGCACAAGCTATTGTCGCAGGCATCATCGAAGGAAAGGATTATATCTTCCCCGATCCGATGTCACAGCAGATGGGCGCGCTGTGGGAACAGAATCCCAAGGCGGTGGAGAAGCAGTTTGCTGCGCCCATGACAGATGCAGCGTAAATATGTTGCCATTACCTTGGTCCTTGATAGCCTGTCTAAGCAATTGACGTAGCAGTCTAGGTAAAACGTATGGGAACGATTGATCTCACCATTACTCCGCGCGATAAGGACTTAGGCGGCTTTTATGTCAGGCGCATTTTACCCTATGCTCAGCGCCGCATGGTTGGCCCGTTTATCTTTCTCGATCATTTCGGGCCTGTGGAGTTTGCAGTGAACCACGGGATCGACGTAAGGCCGCACCCACATATTGGCCTTGCGACAGTCACCTATTTATTCGAAGGCGAGATGTTTCACCGGGATAGCATCGGCTCGGCACAGGCCATCACTCCCGGTGACGTCAACTGGATGACGGCAGGCCGGGGTATTGCACATTCCGAGCGTACGCCAACTAAGGAGAAAGAAAAGCCGCATCATGCACATGGCCTGCAAAGCTGGGTGGCTTTGCCCAAGGAATATGAAGAATGCCTGCCGGAATTTTTTCACCATCCGGAAAATACGCTGCCTGTGTTTGACATCAAAGGCGTTGCAGTGTGCCTGATCGCTGGGGCTGCCTATGGTTATAAGGCGCCGGTAAAGACCTATAGTCCGCTTTTTTATGCTGCTATAACCATGAACGCCGGTGATATCCTGGAAATTACCCAGGAGTACCGTGAGCGTGCCTTATACCTGATCGAGGGCGATCTGCGCATTGGCAATGCGCGTATTCTACCGCGCACCATGCCAGTATTCGCAGCGGACGAACGCATTATCGTGCAGGCCAGTGCGCCCTCAACGTTTATGCTGCTGGGCGGCGATCCATTATCCGAGCCGCGCTATATCGACTGGAATTTCGTATCCAGTTCAAAAGAACGGCTGGAGCAGGCCAAACAGGACTGGCTGGAACAGCGCTTTGATAAAATACCGGGCGATGATAAGGAGTTTATACCCCTGCCGGAGCAGACCAAGCCAGGAACGATTTTATAGGAGAGAGATATGGCCGGCGAACAAATGATACACGCCTATGTCGCCGAAACCGGTGAAAGCGTTTTCGCTGTGGATATTGAAGTGTCGGGACACCATATCAAGGGCGATGAACCTATCGAATCCGGTGGCAAAAATCTTGGCCTCGCACCGTATGATACATTGCTGGCAGCATTAGGTGAATGTACGGTAATGACCGTACGTTGGTACGCGCGCCAGCAAAAATGGCCGCTTGATAAAGTTGAGGTCAAACTGACGCATCATAAAGAAAACAAACAGGATATCTTCACCAAGGAGATTACGCTGCACGGAAGCACCTTAAGCGAAGAGCAACGTAAAAAGCTCATCGAGATTGCGGCCAAATGCCCAGTGCAGAGGACATTAGAAGATACACCAACAATCAGCACTCTTGCTGCGAAGTAACTCGAATTTTCTGATCCGGCGCGTGTGAGAGAAGGCACCTGCGATAATCGCAGAGAGAAAAATCCAAGGGGTACCCCGGCACCCACCCCCGCCTTTGAAAATTTTTGATGCCAAAATGACCATCGCCTGATAATCTTGAAGCTAGGCTCAAGCAGAAAACAAATGACGATATTTTGGCCATCAGGTACCGGTTCTGGCGGTAGATTTGACGGTAGACACGAAATCCACATTTCAATATATCAATAATATTCAATATATTATCTCTTAAATGTGAATCCTAGTCCCCGGTCCTGCGCGTGCGGTGCAACAGGCGCAAAACACTGCAACTACGCAGCACCGGTTTCTTGAGGATCTCAGGCAGAAGCCAGCAGCGTCACATTGCCGCCGATGGCGGCGGTGTTGACGGTCGTGGTGCGTTCGGTGACGAAGCGCAAGAGATAATGCGGCCCGCCCGCCTTGGGGCCGGTGCCGGACAAGCCTTCGCCGCCGAAAGGCTGCACGCCGACCGTCGCGCCGATCATGCTGCGGTTGATGTAGATATTCCCGGCGCGCACCCGCGAGGCCAGCAGGCGGATATGTTCGTCGACGCGGCTGTGGATGCCGAATGTCAGGCCATAGCCGGTGCTGTTGATTGCGTCTATGACCTGCGGCAATGTTCCGGCTTTAAAGCGAATCACATGCAATACCGGGCCGAAGTTTTCGCGTGTCAGCGTCTCGATGCTTTGAATCTCGAACGCGTGCGGCGCGACAAAATGTCCCGCACCATTCGGCAGCGGCGCGTGAGCGATCAGCCGCGCCGACGCTTTCATGTTTTCGATATGGGCAAGCAGCGCTTTTTGGGCCTCCGCGTCGATGACGGGGCCGACGTCGGTGGCGGGATTCAGCGGATCGCCGAGCTTCAATTCCTGCATCGCGCCGGCCAGTAATTTCAATAAATCATCGGCGATATCCTCCTGCACGAACAATATGCGAAGTGCCGAACAGCGTTGCCCGGCGCTGCCGAACGCGGATAAAATAATATCGTCGACCGCCTGCTCCGGCAGCGCGGAAGAATCGACCACCATGCAATTCTGGCCGCCGGTTTCGGCGATCAACGGTACGATAGGCCCACTGCGCCCGGCCAGCGATTTCTGAATGCGTTGCGCCGTATCGGTTCCGCCGGTGAACACGACGCCGGCGATGCGCTCGTCAGCCACCGTCGCTGCGCCGATGACGCTGCCCCGGCCGGATGCAAGACGCAGGACATGTTTCGGAATGCCCGCCTGATGCAGTAATTCGACGGCGCGGGCGGCGATGCGCGGCGTCTGTTCGGCAGGCTTGGCGATGACGCAGTTTCCAGTCGCCAGCGCCGCAGCAACCTGGCCGGTGAAAATCGCCAGCGGGAAATTCCACGGGCTGATGCAGGCGAATATCCCGCGCGGATGCAGCGACAGCATGTTGCTCTCCCCGGCAGGCCCGGCGAGCGAAAGTGGTACAAAAATCTTTCGCGCCTGCGCCGCATAATAGCGGCAGAAATCGGCGGCTTCGCGCACTTCCGCCACACCGTCGCTTAAGGTTTTTCCGCCTTCGCGGGCGAGGAGCGCGATTAATTCCGCGCCGTTTTTTTCCATAAGGTCGGCCGCACGTTCTAGAATTTTCGCACGATTTTCCACCGCGGTTTCCGCCCATGCAGGAAACGCTTTTTGCGCTGCGGCGATAGCATCGCTCAGCGCTTCGGACGACAGGGGCGTCACGGGCAGCAACGGCTTGTCGGCATGAGGCAACATTTCCTGCCGCAACGCCTGTAATTGGGCGAGGTTGCCGAAATCCATCCCGGCGGAATTTTTGCGGTCACCATAGAGTTGCACCGGTAATGGAATGGCCGGATTATAAAGCTTGGCATAGGTTTTTGCGGCGGCTACCGGATCGGCGAGAATTTCCTCCGGCGTCTTGCTCGGGTCCATCAGCAGATGCACAAAGGAACTGTTGGCGCCGTTTTCCAGCAGGCGGCGGATTAAATACGCGAGTAAATCCTTATGCGCGCCGACGGGAGCATAAATGCGCGACGGCGCATCCTTGATGACCAGGTCGTGCAGCGCTTCGCCCATGCCGTGCAGCCGTTGGAATTCATAGCCGCCGGATGGCCAGCCCTGACGCTCGGCTATAATCACGATGCTGGCGATGGTGCGCGCGTTATGCGTGGCGAATTGCGGATAAAAGGCGCCCTTGTGCGCCAGTAATTTGTCGGCGCAGGCGAGGTACGACACATCGGTATGCTCCTTGCGCGTGAATACCGGATAGCCCGGCAATCCCTGCAACTGCGCCCATTTGATTTCCGAATCCCAGTATGCGCCCTTGACCAGCCTGACCGGGATGATACGTTTATGTTTGCGCGCTAATTCGGCCAGCCAGTCGAGGACGTAAAATGCGCGTTTCTGATAGGCCTGCACGACGAAGCCGATGCCGTTCCACCCGGCGAAGGCGGGATCAGCCAGCAATTGCTCGAATAATAATAATTCGATATCGAGCCGCGAGGCTTCCTCGGCGTCGATGGCAACGGCAATGCCGGCCTGTTTCGCAGCCGACAGAATGTCTTTCAGGCGCGGCAGCAATTCGCTCATCACGCGCTCTTTTTGCGTCAACTGGTAGCGCGGATGCAGCGCCGACAGCTTGACCGAAATGCCGGGCGCTGCAAACAAAGGCGTATCCGGCGCAATGGTTTTTCCAATCAGCGCGATGCCGTCGCGGTAGGAATCCACATAGAATTTCGCTTGGCGGTCGCTGCGCGCGCCCTCGCCCAGAATATCGTAAGAGAAACGGTAGCCATGTTTGCCATAGGATTGGCTATGGCGCAGCGCTTCTTCCATCGTTTCGCCAAGCACGAACTGGCCGCCGATCAGCGTCATCGCTTTTTTGAGCGCCTCGCGGATGATCGGTTCGCCCATTTTACCCACGAGGTTTTTCACTGCGCGCAGAATACCGGCGCGGGCGTCCTGCCCGAAATCGACGACCTTGCCGGTCAGCAGCAATCCCCAGCTCGACAGGTTGACCAGCCAGGAATCATTGCTGCCGGTGTAATTTTGCCAGTCGCGGCCTTCGAATGTATCACGGATCAGCGCATCGGCGGTCTCGCTATCGGGAATGCGCAGCAGCGCCTCGGCCAGGCACATCAGCGCCACGCCTTCGGTGGTATCGAGACCGTAAGCATGAAGAAACGCTTCGACGCCGTGGCCGATGCCGCGCTCGCGGATGTCGCGCGTCCAGCTCGCGGCACGCGCCATGATCGGCACTTCCAGTGCCGCCAGCTTTTCGACATGCGTCAGCAACGCGCGCACCGCTTCCGCTTCGTCCATGAAAGCGCGGGCACTGAGTGATTCTATGGTGTCCATGCGGGAATGCTAGCAGGGAGAGAAATTAAAAGGAAGGCGTTAGCTGGATGCCGTTTTTATTTTGCAGGCGTTGCTGCCATCCGGCCATGACGGCAGGAGATGGGATGGATTGCGTGAGCTTCTGATGCAGCATGTCGGTAATTTGTTCCGCCCTGAGATGCACCTCCGGCTGCGAGGAAAGAAAGCCGGATATATGCTGCACCAGCGCTTCCTGTACCTCCGGCGCCTGCGCGGCAATGACGCGCGCCGAAACATCGGCCAGTTTTTCCATGGCTTCCATTTTGTGATCTTCATTGCCGCCGCCATGACCCTTGGACGACATAGCCAGCATGGCATTGGCGAAGATGTAACTACCCGCCGTCAGGAATTTAAACAGATAGCTTTTTTGCGCCGGATTGGTGCGCATTTCCTTGATCGCACTCAGGGTCAATGTGACATTATTGAGCGCATACAGTGTGCCGGAAATGCGCAAAGGCTTTTCCTGCAACCATGCCCAGGCTTTGCCGATCATGCTCTCCGGCGGATGATCGGGATCGGGTTTCCTTTCCGGCACCAGCAACCCTGCCAATCCGCCGGCAGCGACCAGCGCGCCGGAGGCGGTATCCCAATGCTTGCCGTGCTGAATGCCGGAACGCAGAAGCTGTGCCGCTCCGCCAGCATAGATGGCATTGAGCATCTGCGATGGGTATTTATAGAGAAAGGATTCGACATGATCGATGATGCCGCCTTCCTGCGTCAGCCATTTGGTATCCGGCGTTCTGGGAATTTCCACGCCCTCTTTGCGCAAATATTGGCCTAGGCGAGTGCTTAAAAGCTGCAGTTGTTTTTCCGCACTGGGATTGCCGTAACGCGCCGGAGCCAAGCCGCCTAATCCCCAAATCAGGCCGGTGGCTGCTTCCTTGTAACGTCCAGCCATCATACCCGAGGCGAATAATGCCGCATCGCCGACCAGGTAAGCATAACCGGCCGCCTTGAGACTGCTGTCTTTCAAGCTGTCAAATACGCTGTCGCCGGTCTTGTCGTCGTCATCACCAATGGTGGGAGGAATAGCCATGCCTGAATCCAATTTTTGTTATTTTATACTATACAGATTTATTGTTACAGTTTAATGTCGGTTATCGCCTTAGATAAAACAATGGGTTAGCGAGGAATTATGGGGCAAGAGGGTTTCGAAACGTTAGTAAATGGGCTTGCCGCCGTGCTGTTTTTCAATATCGGCGGCTTTCCGTTTATTGTGCTGTGGCTGATTGTTGCCGCCGTGTTTTTCACCATTTATCTGCGCGGCGTGAATTTCCGGCTGTTCGGGCGCGCGTTGAAAATTGTCACGGGACGTTACGACCGCAAGGAAGATGCCGGGGAAGTGAGTCACCTGCAGGCATTACTTTCGGCATTATCGGCAACGGTGGGATTAGGTTCCATCGCCGGAATTTCGGTCGGCATCGCCATCGGCGGGCCGGGGGCGATATTCTGGATCGTGCTGGCGGGATTGCTCGGCATGGCGACCAAATTCGCCGAGGTGACGCTCTCCATGTGCTACCGCCGCATCGACGCCGACGGGAAAGTTTATGGCGGGCCGTTCCAATATATCGAAGGCGGGATGCGCGATTTGAATAAGCCGGGACTCGGCAAGGCGTTGTCATTATTATTTGCCGTATTCTGCCTGGGCGGCGCGCTGGGCGGCGGCAATATGTTCCAGTCCAACCAGGCGGTCAAAATCATGACGCAGACCTTCGCGCCGCTGCATGAATATGGCTGGCTGCTGTCGCTGGCGTTCGCTGCGCTGGTATTCGTCGTGCTGCTGGGCAGCATCAAGCGCATCGCCAAAGTCGCCGAAGGCATCGTGCCGCTGAAAGGCATTCTCTATCTACTGTGCGCATTGGTCGTGGTGGGGGCGCATATCGGCCATTTGCCCGATACGCTTTCGATGATTTTTCACGATGCATTCAGCGGCCAGGCCGCGACCGGCGGCTTCATCGGCATGATCGCCGTCGCCTTCAAACGCGCCAGCTTCGCCAACGAAGCCGGACTCGGCTCCGCCCCCATCGCCCACGCCGCCGCCAAGGTGCATGAGCCGGTAAGCGAAGCGGCGGTGGCATTGCTGGAGCCGTTTTTCGCCGCCATCATCGCGCTGCTGACCGGCCTCATGGTCATCATCACCGGCGCTTATGTGGGCGCATCGGCGGAAGACGGGGTGCTCATCGCCAGCAAGGCGTTTGAGAGCGTCGCGCCGTGGTTTTCGGTGATGCTGGCGATCAATGTGTTCGTCTTCGCCTATTCTACCACCATCGGCTGGAGCTATTACGGCGAAATCGCCTGGTGCTATCTGTTCGGACGCAAGGGCCTGAAACTCTATTACCTGATATTTTGCACGGCGACATTCCTCGGCGGCATCATGCATTTCGGCATTATTCTCAATTTCTCGGATTTGCTGATTCTCGGCATGTCGCTGCCCAACATCATCGTGCTGTATTTCCTGCGCGGACGCATCAAAGCGGAAATGCACGCCTATATGCGCGATCGCGAATAAATATCAAGTTTATCGCCTACCAGCCGGCAGCCCTATGACGGCACTTAATTCCTCATCCCTTGATTTAGGCCAAAGTCCCTCTATTATGTCGCATTCATTTTTAATATAAAAACCCTATGAACAAGAAAACCCCGCTTTATCAGGAACATGTCGCCTTGGGCGCGAAGATGTGCCCGTTTGCCGGCTACGACATGCCGATCAATTACGCGCCGGGCGTGATCAAGGAGCATGAATGGACGCGCTCGCAGGCCGGGCTGTTCGACGTGTCGCATATGGGACAGGCCATCGTCAGCGGCGAAAACGCCGCAGGATTCTTTTCACGCATCACCCCTTCCTCTTTTCGCAAAACCCCTCCCGGGCGCGCTAAATATACCGTCTTGACCAATATGGGCGGGGGCATCATCGACGACCTCATCATCACGCGCATGGATGAAAATAAATTCTTCGTGGTGTTCAACGCGGGGCGCAAAGAGGTGGACATCGCCTGGATGACAAAAAACCTGCCGCCAGACGTGACATTTGAAGAACTGGCCGGTAACGCGCTTATCGCCATCCAGGGGCCGAAAGCGGAAGCGGCGCTGGCGAAGGAACTGCCCGATGCCGGGCTGGCCGCCCTGCCCTATATGATGATGAAGGAAGCCAGCTGGCCTGCCGCGCCGAAGCGAAGCGAAGGCGGGAAAGGCACTCCCATCTTTATCAGCCGCCTCGGCTATACCGGCGAGGACGGTTTTGAAATCAGCATTCCGCAGGAAATGGCACCCAAATTCTGGGACGCGCTGCTGGCCAATCCGGAGGTCAAGGCCATCGGGCTGGCAGCACGCGATTCGCTTCGGCTGGAGATGGGCTATCCGCTGTACGGGCACGACCTGAACGAGGAAACGACGCCGGTGGAAGCGGCGCTGGCGTGGGTGATCGGCAAAGACCACGGAGCATTCCTGGGCGCGGCGCATATCCTGCCGCAACTGGCTTCCGGCGCGGCGAAAAAAAGAGTCGGCGTCAAACTCACCGAAAGCGGCATTGCGCGCGAGGGCGCAGCGATTTATGCCGGGGGCGAAAAAATCGGCGCGCTCACCAGCGGCGGTTTTTCCCCATCGCTTAAGGTTGCCATCGGCCAGGGTTATGTTAAAAGCGAGTTCGCCCATGAAGGCCAGAAGGTCGAGGTCGAAGTGCGCGGCAAAAAAATCGCCGCCGTGATTCACGGCCTTTCCTTCATGCAAGCGCACACCAAATCATCCTCTTCACTAAAGAAAGCCAGCTGATATGTCCAACGTCCCCGCCGACCTGAAATACACCGAACAACATGAATGGCTGAAGCTCGACGGCGACATTGCCACCATCGGCATCACCGACTATGCGCAAGGCGCGCTGGGCGACCTCGTCTTTGTCGAGCTGCCCGCGAAAGGCAAAAAGGTCAACGCGGGCGATGCCTTCGTCGTCGTCGAATCGGTGAAGGCCGCCAGCGAAGTCTATGCGCCGATCTCGGGCGAGGTTATCGAGGTCAATGAAGCGTTGTCCAAAACGCCGGAGCTTATCAACAGCGCGCCGTACGATGGGGGATGGATATGCAAGATCCTTAGCTCCGACAAGGCCGAGCTGGCCAAATTACTCGATGCCGCCAACTACCAGCAATTGGCGGCCTGATGCGCTATCTTCCGCTTACTCCCAAAGACCGCGCTGAGATGCTGGCAGCCGCCGGCGTCAAGTCGATGGACGAATTCTATGCTTCGGTGCCGCCAGCGGCGCGGCTTACCGGGCTTATCGATTTGCCGCTGCATCAGGGTGAAATCGAGGTGGAACGCGCGCTGTCGCGCCTGGCGGCCAAAAATCATCCGGCGGGCAACGGGCCGTTTTTTCTCGGCGCGGGCTGCTATAATCATCATATTCCCGCCACTGTCGATCACCTCATCCAGCGCTCGGAATTCCTGACGTCGTACACGCCCTACCAGCCGGAAATTTCTCAAGGGACGCTCATCGCTATTTTTGAATTTCAGACGATGATCGCCAACCTGACCGGCATGGATGTCGCCAACGCCTCGATGTATGACGGCGCGACGGCCACGGCCGAAGCGGCGCTGATGGCCAAGCGCGTGACGGGCAAGCCCAACATCCATATCCATGGCCAGCTGCACCCGCAGTATCGTGAAGTCATCGAGACCTACATCCGCAATTATTCCGGCGTGGCGGTAAAAAATACAGCGCCGGATACGGAGGCTGCTTGCGTCATCGTGCAGACGCCCGATTTTCTTGGGCGACCGCAGAAGCTTGCCGACCTGCGCAAGCAATGCAGCGACGCCGGCGCGCTTCTGGTAGTCGCCGTCAATGAAATATTATCGCTGGGCCTGCTGCCGCCGCCAGTGGAAGCGGACATCGTGGTGGGCGAAGCGCAATCGATCGGCGTGCCGATGAGTTTCGGCGGGCCGCATCTGGGCTTCTTCGCCTGCCGCAAGGACTATCTGCGGCAAATGCCGGGAAGACTCTGCGGCGAAACGGTGGATAAGGACGGGCGGCGTTCCTTCGTACTCACCCTCAACACCCGCGAGCAGCATATCCGCCGCGAAAAAGCTACCTCCAACATCTGCACCAACCAGGGGCTGTTCGCGCTCGCTTTTACCATCCATATGAGCCTGCTCGGCGAGATCGGATTCAAAAAACTGGCGCGGCTCAATCACGAGAAGGCCTGCCAGCTTGCCGACCGGCTGGCCAAAATCAAAAACATCAAGTTGCCGAACAAAAGTTTCTTCAATGAATTTGTCGTCGAGTTGCCGGTTGCCGCTTCCGAGGTGGTACAAAAACTTAGCTCGCACGGCATCATCGCCGGTCTGGCGCTCGACGGCGGCAAGCTGCTGGTAGCGGCGACCGAACTGACGAGCGATACCGATATTGACGTTCTCGCCGTTGCGCTGGAAGAACTCTGCCAGCACGCGAAGCGGAAGGAGGTCGCATGAGCTTCGACCGCGACAGAGGATTGAACGTCGAAGAAAATCTTTTGTTCGAGAAAGGCACCAACGGCGCCTGCGGTGTCGATCTGCCCGAGCCCAAAAACACTGCGCTGCGCACCGGCTTCCCGGCACGCGAAAAAATCGGGCTGCCCGAAGTCAGCGAGCCGCAGGTGATGCGCCATTTCGTGCGCCTGTCCAAGCTCAACTATGCTATCGATACCGGGCTGTATCCGCTCGGTTCCTGCACGATGAAACACAATCCGCGCCTCAACGAAAAAGTGGCGCGGCATCCCGGCTTCGCGCAGATCCATCCGTTACAGCCTGAGGGCACCATACAGGGCGCGCTGGAAGTGATTTACACCGTGCAGCAATGGCTGGCCAAACTCTCCGGCCTGCCGCATGTGACGCTCAATCCCGCCGCGGGCGCACACGGCGAATTCGCCGGTATCATGGTGATCCATAAGGCGCACGAAGCGCGCGGTAAAGTCCGCAAAACCGTGCTCATTCCCGACAGCGCGCACGGCACCAATCCGGCCACCGCGGCGGCTTGCGGCTATGAAACCAGAACCATCCCATCGACCAAAGAAGGCACCGTCGATGTCGATGCGTTCAAGAATATGTTGAACGACGACGTTGCGGCGCTGATGCTGACCAACCCCAATACCTGCGGCCTGTTCGAGCCGCGCGCCAAGGAAATCGCCGATGTCCTGCACAAAGCGGGGGCGTATTTTTATTGCGACGGCGCCAATTTCAACGCGCTGGTCGGCCGCGTGCGCCCGGCGGATTTCGGCGTCGACGTCATGCATTTCAACCTGCACAAAACCTTCTCGACGCCGCATGGCGGCGGCGGTCCCGGCTGCGGGCCAATTGCCGTTACCGAAGAACTTGCACCTTATTTGCCCGTGCCCAAAATCGTGAAACACGGCGATCATTATCATCTGGTGACGGAAGATAAAAACAGCATCGGCCGCCTCAAAGGTTTCAACGGCCAGTTCGGCATGGCGGTGCGCGCGCTCAGCTACATGATGTCGCACGGCGCGGACGGCCTCAGGCAGGTGGCGGAAGACGCGGTGCTGGGCGCCAATTACATCTTAAGCCAGTTGCGCGAACTGTATCACGTCCCTTTCCCCGGCACCTGTATGCATGAATGCCTGCTCACCGATAAACTGCAGAAAGATAAAGACGTCACCACGGGCGACATCGCCAAGACGCTGATCGAATACGGCATCCATCCGATGACGGTGTATTTCCCGCTGGTGGTGCAGGGCGCGATGCTGATCGAGCCGACCGAAACCGAAACCAAGGCCTCGCTCGATCATTTCATCGCAGTGATGAAAATGATCGCGCAAAAGGCGGCGGCGGGCGACAGCGCCGAGCTGAAAAACAATCCTATCAGCAGCCCGCGCAAACGGCTGGACGAAGTAAGAGCGGCCAGGAACCCTGTGCTCAAATGGGCAAGCCAGGGGTGATCAGCGCCACCTGAATATATCAGGAAGAATATGCGCGTATTTTTTAAGCATGGTCATGCCATAACAGGTAAAATAAAATATCCGCTGCGGAAGGTTTATTTTTTCCTGATCGCGCAGAAGCCGCCAGAAGGCACGTGCCATGTATAATTTATGCGAGGAAAGGGATTCCCGGCGCAGGCGGTAACATGCCAGCGACGTCAGAATCGCATGCGCCACATAGCCGGATTTTAAAAGGCGCAGCCACATGGCGGTGTCTTCCAACACCGGCAGCACAGGACAATCCCGAAGAATGGATCGCCTGATGACGGCCGTCGCCGTGCTGAGGCGCTCCCCTTTCAGCATATCCTCATAGGTGGTTACCAGGGGGGGGACGACGGTATGAATCCTGTTCCCCTCCTCAGTCATCACATCATACGTGGAATGGCATATATCTATCGACTGTGCATGCACATACTGCATCTGCACCTCCAGTTTTTGCGGGTACCACAGGTCATCGCTATCGAGGAAGGCAACGTAATTTCCCGTTGCCATGCGCACCGCTTTATTGCGGGCGATCGCAACGCCTTCCCTCTGGGCATTATGATAGACTTGAATGCGGGCATCCTGCGCGGCATACCGTGCAATAACCTCCATGCTGCGATCGGTGGAGTTGTCATAGATAATCAATTCCCAATCCTGCCAGGTTTGCGCCAGAATCGATTCAATGGCTTCACCGATAAAATCGGCGCAATCGTAATTGGGCATGATAATGGAGACTTCAGGCATACGACTGCTTGAAGGCGGGTGTATCTTCATCACGGATATAGGGACTGGCCAGCGTCAGGGCAAGAAACATCCATAGGATAGGGAACTTATCGGTAGCCTCTGTAATACTATTAATGAATAGCAGCATCATAAATTGTATATACCACCTACTCATTACTGATGTATCAGTATGAAGTTGATTGATGGCAGAATAGGCCGCTTTAAAGAGCGTCAACGCTAAAAGCAAGGAGCCTATTAAAACAAACTTAAGCAAGATGCTCATATATGCATTATTAGGATCATACGATGAAAAATTCTTATCCTCAAATATCTGCGTTACGAGGTTACCTTGATCGGTGATTGCAATAGTCTGTGCGCCATACCCTTCAAATACGCGACCGCTTCTGTAATCGGATAGTGAATATAGAAATCCTTCCCATATGTCTGTTCTACCGGTAAGTGTCGGATCTTTGCCTAACGCCTTTAGAAGCATATCCATTAATGTCGTCCCTTCGACGAGAACGAATATCAAGCTTCCTAAACATATTAGTGTTAGAATACAACTTACAGCCAAAGCGCCAGGTAAACGAAAGAATGGTAGGAATAAAGGTGAAATTATTATCAATGATAAGATAACAATGCCTGTACCGGATTGTGATAACAATACTAAGATTGCGGCCAAAACAGCGAAGCCTGCATAGATCCATCTGAATTTCTTAAAATGCATGGTACTCAATGCAAATGTAATGAAGGCAATATTCATTACGACCGCCAAAGAATTTTTATGCATGAAAGCGCCGCGCCATTCTCCCAGATGCTCACCTGAAGAATGCACACCATATTCAGGAAAACCCAGCGCAAAGACAAAGCTGCTGATGACAATAACGGCCATGGTAATGGACAAGAGCAATAGCAATTCTTTCCCGGAAAAACGCGCGGCGAGAAAGAATCCGAATAAGGAGGCAACGAAAATTTTAATTGCTTCACGCAGACTTGCTAAAAAATCAAGCGCCCACACACTCGAAAATAAAATATATACCAGCAAAAGCACATATATCTTATTGGTTTTAATAAAAAAAATAACCTCATTAATTCTGAAAAATATTAACAACAAAGAGGCTGCTAAAAATAAATCCGTATATAGCTTAAGCCATAATGGGGTTGTTGTATTTCCTGATATACTGGTAATTGCAGCGCCTGTTTTGCTAATATCCATGGTCTCGATAGACGACATTGCTAATAGCGGAAAGATGGCTTCCGAAAAATAGAACAGGCAAAATAATGTGCCGATGATAATCAGCAATGGTTTGCGTATTATGCCTGTTTTTGTAATGTGCTGTCGCATAAATCGGCATATTGTTTAACTGCATCGTATTCTATAAAATCCTGCCCACGAGCTATACGCTCTTCTCTACTACAGGACACTTTGCCTTCTACAATCACTTCTGTAATCGCCTGTGCCATGGCGTTAACATCATTAACGGGAACCAGTTTGCCGTACTTTCCATTTTCAAGAATCTCTCTTGGGCCACACGGACAATCCGTTGATATAACCGGACAGCCGCAAGCCAATGCCTCAATGAGCGCTAATCCCCATCCTTCAAAATTAGAGGAAAGCACCAATACGTCAGCGTGAGCCATATAAGCGTAAGGATTTTCTGTAATCCCAGGCATGGAAACATCCTCTGCGACTCCAAGATCTTTGGCTAACTTCTCAAGTTTTTGACGGTCTTCGCCATCTCCCAGAATGATTAAACGGCAAGGAAAATTCTGATGAACCTTTGCGACCGCACGAAGCAAAAGAGATAGATTTTTTCCGTAATCCTCCAATCTTGCTGCTGCAAGAATTATTGGTTTGCCCCCATCTTCAAACCAGGGATGAGGAGGAGCAATATTTGCCGCTTCCTGTATGTTTGAAGGAAGAGGGTTATAAATACATAAAACTTTCTCATCTGGAAGCTTAAAAAATGATGTGAGTTCTTTTCGAATACCCTCAGACGCCGCAACTATCTTATCTGCTTTTCTATAAGAAAGTGACATCAAGAAATAACAGATATCCTTTATCTTTCTGTTCAGCCAATGCTTTTTGATTGGGAAATGTCTCGAATGATATAAACCATGATCGCAGACTATTATTTTTGTCCGGGTATTTTTTACTGCTAGCAAAGCAATAAAATTGACATTGAAATAGGAAGAAATAACTATATCATAACTGCCTTCTTTAATTATTTTCCTGATTTTCGGCACTGTTTTGAGAAATTTTCCTTTAAGCATGTCTTTGAAGTGAGTGACATCCATTTGATAATGGATAAACGGAATGCCGGAGTGAATCACTCTCTTGCCTGTCAATTCAGGCGCAAGTATCAAAATAGTTGCGTCTATGCCTCGTGTGATAAATCCTTTTGCAAGTCTTTCAGTGACAGCCCATATGCCGCCCAACCCATTGTCATGAATAATAAATAATATTTTCATCCTGGCCCTATTGTTTATGCCCATCATTTGTATCACCAGGCACGATACATGTTTATCAAGCATGTACGCACGCTGCACCACGTCGCCAATATAAAGCGTTCATACCATGTGTATTTTCCATGCATAAGCACGTAGGCAAGCCAGCGTAACTTAGTTATAATACTGACTGTTTTTAAATTCATGGTCCATGCAACATGGGTATGGATCTGAGTTGATGTAGGTATAAATCCAAGGCGCAATGAAAGTAATGCACTATATAAATCTATAACATTTTGTAGGTTAAAAGACTGGAATGTAGTTGAATTATCATGTACACGATAGCGATATAAAATTTTTGGCAGATTGGCTACAGGATGGTGAAGACTAACCCTGACACCGAAATGAACATCTTCCCATGTTGGCATTGCCGGGTATTTTTCTTTTACAACCATTCTACGAAAAATAAGGGAAGGATGCCAGAATTCCCTGCGAAAAAACAATAACGCTTTAATCATCCAATCCTGAGTAGAGGCGATAAAAATTTTATTGCTCTTGCCAAAGGCTTTGGCAAAACACCCTGACATTATTATCTTCGGGAGCTTATCCATAAACGCCACTTGCAGCTCCAACCGCCTGGGCAGGCTGATATCGTCCGCATCCATCATCGCCACATATTCTCCTGTGGCGGCTTCTATGCCGATATTGCGGGCTGGCCCTGCGCCATGCAGATCTGAATCATTTCTGATAAGTTTTATGCGGCTGTCTTTTGCAGCGTATTGGCGCACCACATCGGGGCTGCCGTCGGTCGAAGCATCATCGATCACCAGCAATTCCCAATCCTGGAATGTCTGATTTATAATGCTCTCAATACCCTCGCCTACATAAGGCAGGCCATTATACATCGGCATGATTACCGATACGCGCGGCATAAGCTCCTCATGAATTCGGCGGTCACGGTTCCACCCTGAAATTTTTAATAACCGTCTGTCCTTTGCCGCACATCACTTCATTCCCGAATTCTATATCTGCGACCCAGTCCGACGCATTAACCAGGCCACGCTTTTCCAAATCTCTCAGTATATCTCCCAAAGGTATCCGCGCTTTCTGGACGGGAGCCTTAAACGCCAGGCCGACGTAATGCCATGTGTTTATTCGCTGTGTCCAAAGCTCATATATCGCGTCATCGACGACGACCAGGCCCCAGTCCGCTGGTTCTACCCCTTCATGGTTCAACCAGATCATCAGTTCCGTCGTCATGAGGCTGGAAGATTGACCTTTGACGATCCAGATATCGAAGGCCGTATTATACTTTCCTTCCGCTTTTGTTTCCACCTCCACATCGATCAGCATGTTTTTTATATTGCTGATCTGCCGCGGGAGTTCCGGTGTAGTGGAGTTACTATCCCAAGGTCTGCGCCCGTAAATAATGCTGGGATAGGAAACCACATGCTCGCAGCGGTTCAGCGTTTGCTCATTGCTTGGCCAATCCCAGTTCCACCCGGGCGTTGATGTAATACATTGATTGCCATCCTTGATGACATCCCGATTCCATACGCCGCTCGACACGATTACGTCCTGCAGTTTCAATTGTGCGCTGTCGCCGCACGTTTCCTGGTCATTGGCAGACGCGCTCATCGGTAATGCAATTGCCGTCAGGAGGAAGAGTATGTATCTCATCTGTGCTACATTGAACCTGTTTCGCTGCCGTTTTTGCGGTAATAGCTGGAGATTCTTTTCATAAATTTGATAATATGTAGAATGGATTAAAAGATTATTTCACGTCCGAAGTTCTGCAGATTAGAGCCGCAGTAAAATTGTCCTAGATTTTATTAAATTGCTCGAGCGCCTGAATGATTTGTTCTTTCGTCCAAAGACACATTTCTCTCTTTGGGTCAGGAAATTTCCAGTCCTCTATTCTAAATAAAACCTCTTTGGGGAAAGAGTAAGGTACAGAAAATAAATCAATCAAACGAAAATCGCCTGTCCTAATGTCTGTGTTCTTGAATTGTCCAGTATTAATGTGATTTGTTGTTAGCAGGTAGGGTATTTGGGCATCGACAAAATTCTGGAGAACCAATCTGGTATCATGGAACGATAAATGGAACAGACAATCTCGACAAATCATCAAATCGGCACTTGGGAATTTTTGTTTGGTTAGGTCAATGTGAATAAATCGTGTATTCGAATTTTTATACCTTACGTTATGAGATTCAATCAGAGGAGCAACAATGTCTCCTCCTGTGTAGTCAAGATTATCTTCTTTTAGTACATGTCTCATCCAATTAAAGTCTCCGCAAGGAGCATCAAATATGGTTTTAATTGATTTTTTTTTAAAAAGCTCCGGCAGTTTTTTTCTTAAATTTATCGTATATTCAAGAGTAGAACCCGGACCGCTAACGCTTTCTTCGTTTTCCCAATAATTCTTTTTGTAAATTTTTGTGAACTTATCTTCTATGCCGTTTAATCTAAGAATATCCTTTTCAAAATTTTTTTGCGTAGGATACTTAGCTATCTTAATGAGTGTTTTTGTTAATCCCTTTGTCCTGAGAGATATGAAAGTTTTGTTGAGAAGTGTGAGCATAAGTACATCACCTCTTATTCAAAACAAAAAACGCCGCCTTATGGGCGGTGACGTTGCAGGATTCCAGGGTGGCGGCAAGCTTGCGCAGCGGCGCGTCGCGATTGACCACGACGAACACGGCGTCGAACGTACCCAGGACGCCTTCCTGGCATATGCTGGGCGTCAGGACAGGAAATTCAATGATGATGCGCTCGAACATCGGCGCTAATTCCGTCAGCAGCGCTTTCATACGCTCTGCATTGGACAGCAACCGGAAATTGGGCGTCGGGTTTCCGGCGGGAAGGACGGATAAATTCGGCGTGTCGGTGGGCTGCAGCGCATCCTTGAGCATCGCCCGCCCAATTAAAATATCGGCCAGGCCGGGAGACGGCGCGCATAAAAATTCATGATGCAGGCCGGGCTGCATGACATTGGCGTCGATGAGCGCCGTCCGGTGTGTCCTGGCGCTGGCGATGGCCAGTTGCCGCGCGCAGAAGGTTACGCCCTGATGGTCCTCGATGCTGGTAAAGAGCAGCGTTTTATTGGCCGGCGGCTGTAAAAGAATGGGGATTTCCTGTTCCAGCCGTTCGATTTCCCCGATGGATTTTTTTACCCATTCCTGCGCCGTCGAGACGGTGTTCTTATCGCGGTAGCGATACCACACCCAGCGCCAGCCGCTCCATTGGAAGGGCAGCCTGACCACCACCGGCAGCGGCGCGACGGCACTCAGATCCTCGGCGTAGCGGACACGGGCAAACGCCGGAGAAGTGTTGCGGATGAGCCAGGACAGCGCCAGCATCGCCCCGGTGGCGAAGCCGAGGATAATGGCAAGCAGGCCGCGCAGCACCGGCGAGAATTTTTCATCCAGATGCAGGGAGATCAGATGGGCATAGCCGGTGATGGTTTCGACCTCGGCGTGCAGTTGCGCCGCCAGCGCGGTATTCTGGTCGAGCATGGCCTTGGCGATGGTGACGCTGCTCTGCAGATCATTAACCTGCCTTTCTTTCTGCGGCATACTTTCCAGGCTGGCTTTGAGCTGGTCCGCTTCGCCCTGAAGAAAATCCATGCGCTGATGCAGGGCGACCATCGAAGGATGGCTGTCGGTCAGTGAGGTGCTGAGCTCTTTATATTTGGTGGTTGTTTTCTGCAATTCATCCTGCACTTCCAGCGAACGCTTATAGGCATATTCCTGTTCCTGGTGCAGATCGACGATCTGGTTTTTATCTTTGAATTCCGCCAGCGTTTTTTCGGCGTCGGCCATTTGCTGCTGCAATATCTGCGATTGCGCTTCGAGCTTGGCCAGCCCCTCTATTTTTCCCAGGGAACTGCGGTCGTAGGCCTGCAGGACATAGGCATTGACCAGCACACTCAGAAATTGCTGCGCCAATACCGGGTCGATGCTGCTGAAGCCGATATCCATCAGCCCGGAGCGCTCCCGGAATCCCTTGCGCTCAACCTTCAGGGCATTCTGGAGTTTTTTAGTGTAGATATCGAACGCCACCGGCGTAATGCTGAAGCTATTGCCAGGCCGGGCGGTCATGGCACTTACCAGCATCCGAAGCTCCTGCTTCCCTTCGCTATCCAGGCTTGCCTTCGCGATCTCGCCCACCTTGCCGTCCAGCAACGGCTTGCCGGACGGGCCATATAACGTGTAGGCGCCGTCTTTTCCCGCCTCCAGCAGAAAGCTATGGTTGAGATAGGGCGCCTCGTTTTCCGGCAGGGCGAAATAATCGAGGTGAATGGAGGGTTGATAGCTGGAAAAATTGGCGATGGGATTGCCGGAAAAAAATCCGGCCAGCCAGTCGAGATAATAGCCGAGATGCAGCAGGGGCGCCGATCCCATGGGCATGATGTTCACCGTGCGCCCCATCTGCCGCACCGCCTGCGATACCGTTGCCCACGATTGGATGACGTCCATTTCCGCTTCGATCGAGGTGACTTCACCGGTGGTCGAAAGTTCCGGTTCGATGCGCACCATGGCTTCATAGTGCGTTTGCCACGGCATGAGAAGGAACAGGACGAAGGCCATGACGGCAAAGTAAACGCCCGAGCGGATAATGAATTTTTTGCGTTTCCAGATGACGGAGAACCGGAAGAGCGGGACAGCGTGGATTGGGGTATCTGGCGTCATAGCTATCTGTTGCCGGCTGTGGTTGCCACTGGATATACCGCGTTAAACGGCAACAGCTGGCTGATGAACAGATTCCATTCGCTGATCGCCGCGGGCGATACATATACCACGTCGTTGGGTTGCAGCGGAAACTGCGCCGCCATCGCCAGACCGCTGCCGGTAGAGCTGTCCAGCTGGTAGACTTTCGTCTGCAGGGGAGCGGCAGGCGCATCCGCCGGCGCGACTTCGTTCGCATGGTCATGGATGGCGCCGCGGATAACGTAAATTTTGGCATAGGAGGCCGTGGCCGGATTCATGCCCTGCGAAGCGTCCAACGCCTCCATGACCGTCATGGTCCCGGCCTTGATATATTGCAGGGCGGGCTTGTTGACTTCGCCCATCACGAATATTTTGTTGCCGTAATTGGCCGGGACATGCAGCGTATCACCGTCGAAGAGAATGCGGTTCTGGCTGGCATCGCCGTTATTCATCAGGGCGAAGAGATCGATCTTTTCGACGCTGCCGTCCCTGTGGGTGATGGCGGCGTCGGCGATGTCGGCGCTGTCGAGCACGCCGCCGGCGGCATCTACCGCTTCCAGGACGCGCAGCGGCGCAAAGCGGAGATATTGCTCGCCCGGCTTATGCAGCTCGCCGGTAAGCTGGACTTTCCGGCTTTTGAATTCCTTGACTTCCAGCACCGACTGCGGATTTTTAAAATACCGGGCCAGCGCACGATCCAGAGATTGCTTGGCTTCCGACAGCGTCTTATTCGCGAATTGCACTTCCCCGACATAGGGGAAAGATACATTCCCGTCATCCTTGACGATCACTTCGTTATATTCCTGCCAACTATCCACGGACAGGTACTGGCTGTATTTTTCGGCGCTATTTCCGTCGAAGCCCGGGTTCGACGGGAGGTATAGCTTTGCATACAAAATATCGCCGGTACCGAGGCGGTAGCTATAGACCGGCTCAACCGGGCAGACGGCGGCAGCAGGTGGATGGTATTTGACAGACCGTTCATCCTGGAGCTGCGAGATGACGGCGGGCGTGACCGGCGTGACCTGGAAGTTCGCATCGCCGCCAGCCGCTTTAGGGTTGGCGGAGTTGCATGCCGCCAGCATAATGGCGGTGAGAGTAGCTATCGCAATCTTCGGGTAGCGTTTATATCGCAATTTTCAGTTCCTTTCCGGCAGGACAGGCGCAGAAAATCATACTAATAAGGGTTTTATGAATTTTTTATTAAACAAACGGATTAAAGTGAAATCTTCTCACACTTTATAGCGGAATAATTTGCTTCCGTCATTATACATTATTCTTTAGGCTTGCACGATGTGCGAGTGAATTTTCAGCGTATCGGGTGAACTATGCGGCTGTTCAGATTTTATGGCGGCGAGACTATGGCGTCGTTCCATCAGGCGGTCGCGCGCACGATCGTTATCCAGATCGGCATGTTGGCGTTTTCCACCGTCGTCTCGGTATTGATCAGCCGCGCGCTGGGAGTCGACAACCGGGGAATAGTGTCATGGATGCTGGCCTATAGCGGATTCGGTTCCATCTGCGTGACGCTGGGGATGGGACAGGCGGTGAAAAAATACATCGCCAAACTGCCGCACCACGCCCCGGCCTTTATTGCGGTCGACCTGATCATACTGGCCATCAGCCTGCTTCTTTTCCTGCCGCTGTTATATTATTATGGCATCTCGGCACCGATCGCGCGGCATAATCCCGTCATATTCCTGCTGGCGTTGCTGCTCGTTCCTTACCTGGCATTCGCCGGTATTCTCAATGAAATATTGATCGGGCTGGGGAAAAGCCTGCATTTCAATCTTCTCTATGTCATCGAAAAATGCGTCAATATGGCCCTGAATATCAGCCTGCTTGCCTTCGGATGGGTCTATCCGCTGGTCGTCGTCGCCACTTATATGACGGCGATATTTTTCCGCCTGGTCGTGGGCATAGGGTTTATCCGGCCTTACATTCGCCGGCCGCCGACCCGCCAGGAACTGTGGGAAGCCTTCCGCATCATGCGCAAGTTGATTTTCAGTTCCTATTTCTCCAACCTGACGATGTATTACTGTAGCATTTTGCTCACCATCGTGATGGGAATCATGGCTACTTCCAAAGAGCTGGGTTATTTTTCCATCGCCAAATTCGTGACCGACCAGGCGTTGATGCTGCCGGGAACGCTGGCGTCATTTACCCTGCCGCAACTGGCAAAAGAAAAAACCCTGGCCGGCCAAAAAAGGGCAAAAGAGCATATCCTCATGCTCACGCTGGCAATGCTGCTGGTGCTGGCATTGCCTTTATTTTTCTTCCCGGCGACCATCACGCGCCTGCTGTTCGGCGAGGCATTCATGCCCGCTGCCCCCTGCCTGCACATCCTGGCCATCGGCATGATCGCTTCGGGGATGATCGGGGTGGCGAATTCCATTATCGCGTCCCAGCACCAGGAACGCCTGCTGATGCTGAACTCGGGAACGCTGGTGCTGTGCATTACGCTCTTCACCTTGCTGTTTCACAACGATCTGACCGCCGTGACTGCGTCGTATATTCATTCCGGCGCGCATATCATCGGCATGATCGTGGCGCTGGGAATTGTCGTTTATACGCGCAACAGCACGGAGAATTAAGTGACGTTAATATTGTGTCTAGAGGATATTCGCCATTTTTGGGTGTAAAACCCGGGGCGGCCGCGCTTTCACTTGAGCCCTTGCAGGATTGCGTTTGACTCCCGATAGCTCAGATATCACCCGTTTAAGCACGTAACGCGCCGTTTTGTAGAATATCTTGGCATCAAGCCCGAGCGATACATGGTTGACATAATAAAGATCGCATTTTATCCGCGACCGGAAATGCTGCCGCGTTTCGGTAAGATAATGCAGTCCCGTCACCTCGACGATACAAGCCAGCCCAGGCCGCACGCGGTAGCGCTCATAGTACCTGGGATCAATATGAGCATAGCGCTGTCCATGCCTTATAGCATAGGGACGTGGACCTATCAGCGACATGTCTCCTTTTAATATATTGAACAATTGCGGCCATTCATCCAGCGCGGTTTTGCGCATGAAGCGCCCGATGGGCGTAAGCCCCGGCGCATCCGGCTTTATATCTACCGGAGGCGCATGCAGCGATGGCGTTTGCATGGTTCTGAATTTATAGATGGTGAATTCCTTGCCGTTCAGCCCCAGCCGGCGTTGTAAAAATAAAGGATTGCCGTGCCCGTCGATCATGGCCAGCAACAGTCCCAGTAACAGCAGGGGCGATGCCATCACTAAAAGTATGGCGCTGAGAACGATATCGATAAAGCGTTTGAGAAAGTATCCGGGCATGCCGCTTCTTGATTCCAAAGAGGTTGATTACATGTTTATTGTAAACGCCATCTATTAAATTCATATTAATTAATATGAAAATAAACGCGATGGCGGGGCTGGCAAAAGTCATTAAAATTACGTAAAAATACATAAAAACAAATTATTATAAGAAGCCGAAGAATGGTACTCATAAAGGAAAGCTTCCTTAATCCTGAGAGGATAAAGCTTATTGCCATCACCATGCCCATTTTATATAAGAGACTGTATAAATAATCTCGTATGAAAATAAAAGGTTATGAGCAAAACCGTTACGCTGCGCAGTAAGAAGAATGATTTATTCATTAAACCAAGGCCCGATTCCGCTGCAAAATTTTACAAATAGCATTTTTTGGCATAACGGATAAAAAAAACGTAAATCTAGACATAAAAATCAATATATTAACTATTTATGCCGCTTAAAAACCTGCCTGCCGATGAGAATTAACCAGGGATTAGCGTACGTTCATCAAACTGTAACACTCTGCTGATAGAATGGGGCGATTGTCGAAACCGTGACTCCCGGCCACGAAGCCATGGTTTTTCTTAAATCTGTACACAGGAATGGGTTGTGGACGCAGCAAATGATTGGTCCTATCGTTACAAGCACCTATCCGGTTACGCGCTGTTGTTCTGCCTGATTATGAGCGGCGCGGCGCAGGCGGAGCCGCTGCCCTGGCTTGCGGGAATACTAGCCGATCCCTTCGCTTCGGAAGAAAAAGCCGCCGGCCTGGTTTCCCCCGAACTGAAACCCGACAGCTGCCAGCTGCCCGACGTTACGCATAAGCTGCATTTCAACGATGTCGTGATCGCGGCGCTGTGCAACAATCCCGACACCAAGGCGGCTTACCTCAATCTGCTCGGACAGGCGGCGAGCATGGTCAGCAATTATTCGGGATACCTGCCCAACGCGGCGGCAAGCTATGACCATGGACGCACCACTTCTTTCGGCGAAAACAGCAAATCGACGTCCATCAACAGTTCTTACGGCGTATCGCTGGGCATGACGCTGTATGATTTCGGCCAGCGCGAATTCAAATTGGAGACGGCCGAACTCGCGCTCATGGCGGCGGGGCAAAGTTATAATTCCACCCTGCAGGGCGCCATCGCCTCGGCCTTGCAGGGCTATTACGGTTTGCTCACCGCGCAAAATGCGCTCGGTGTCGCCAACGAATCGGAGGGTTTTGCCAAAGCCAGCTACGACGCGGCGGCATTGCGCCACCAGATCGGGCAGGTGCCGCTGGCGGATGAATTGCAGGCCAAAGGCTCCTATTCGCAGGCGCAACTGGCAACGCAATCGGCGCAAAACGCGCTGTCCCTCCAGCAGGCGGCATTGGCGATACTGATGGGGCTTCCCGCCGATGCCGGGGTCCAGGTGGCGGAGGTGGACGACAACACGCTGGCTCAGGATCCTTTCGGCGGCCAGGTGCAGGCGCTGATGGAAAAAGCCAAAGAGAAGCGCAACGATCTCCAGGCAAGCCGGACGTCGCTCAAAGCATCGGAAGTATCGCTGCAAGCCCTCAAGCGCGGCGATCTGGCCACCGTTTCGGCGACGGCGAACTTGAATGCGAGCAATGATCGTGTTAATGTTCTAAGCCGCGATGCCTCGCGCAGCCAGGGCATCGGCCTCTCGGTCAGCATTCCTATCTTTACCGGCTTCAGCCAGACTTATAGCGAGCGCGCGGCGGAAAAATCGCTGGAAGCGCAGCGCGAGACGCTCATCAAGACCGAGCTGGGCGTGGAGCAGGATGTGTGGAACGCCTGGCATAATTACGAAACGGCAAAACAGTCGTGGAAAACCAGCCAGGACCAGATTGCCAGCGCCACCCAGCTCAAGGACGTCGCGCTGGGCCGTTACAAAGAGGGCCTGGGCAGCATCTTGGACGTGCTCAACGCCCAGGTGCAGTACAGTTCCGCGCTGCAAAGCCAGCTGCAGACGCGCTATAGCCTTCTGACGTCGCGGGTTGACCTGGTGCGGTCGGCCGGTGTACTGGATCTTAATACCATGCGCCCGGATGTCGTGTCGCAGGATGCTCCCCTAAGCCCGCCGGAGGCGAAAGAATAGGATTATGCCATATAGCAAATATAAAAAAGTTAAACGCCTGCTCGTGCTTTTCGTGATCGTGACCCTGATCGCCATGAGCTGGCATTTGCCCGGCGACAGCGGCGGCAGCCAGCCCGCCTACCGCACCGATAAGATCACGCGCGGCGACATCAAGGAAGTGGTGACCGCCACCGGCACGCTCAACCCGGTGCAGCTGGTGACCGTCGGCACGCAGGTGTCGGGGCAGGTCAACAAGCTCTACGTCAAGGTGAACGATCATGTTAAAATGGGGCAACTGCTGGCGGAAATAGATCCGGCGCTGCTGCTGGCGCAGATCAAGCAGGACCGGTCGTCGCTGGAAACCGCCAAGGTGGGGTACGAGCAGGCCGAGCGCGACCTGAACCGCACGCGCATGTTACTGGAAAAAGATTACGTGGCCAAGGTCGATCTCGAACATGCCCAGCAGGCGGAACTCCAGGCCAAAAACAGCTATGACTCGGCGAAAACCGTCATCGAGCGCGACGAGGTGAACCTCAATTACGCCAAGATCGTTTCGCCCATCGACGGCATCGTCATCTCGCAGGAGGTGACCGAGGGGCAGACGCTGCAGGCGAGCTTCCAGGCGCCGACCATGTTCAAGATCGCGGGCGACCTGACGAAAATGAAAATCGAAGTCAATTTTTCCGAAGCCGACATCGGCAAGGTCAAGGTGAACCTGCCGGCGACGTTCAACATCAATGCCTTTCCCGACCGGGTATTCACCGGCATGGTGCAATCGGTCAACCTTAACCCCACCAACCAGCAGGGTAGCGTCACCTACGGCGTGACGGTGACCGTCGATAACCAGGATCAGGTTTTGCTGCCAGGCATGACCGCCTATGTCAGCGTGACGCTGGCGGAGAAAAAAGGAGTGCTGCGCGTGCTGGCGACGGCGTTGCGCTTCGTCCCGCCGCCCGAGCCGGTCAGCGAGCTGCAACGTATGCTGCGCATGTTCACGGGGATGAAGCCGGAGAGGCCTGCCGTGCCGGAGGCGGGCAGCAAGACCATCTATCTCCTGCGCCATAACGAGTTGGTGCCGGTGACGGTCACCGTCGGAAAAACGGATGAAAGCTACGTGGAAATAGAGGGCGCCGGCATAGCGGAAGGCGACACGGTGGTCACCGGCATCATGCCGCCGGGAAGGCATTAGGGTGTAGGTTAGCTTATGACCGATGTCATCGCCATGCAGGATATCTGCAAGGATTATACGCTGGGTTCCGGCGTGACGACGCCGGTGCTGAAATCGATCAACCTGATCGTCGAGCCGGGCGAGTTCGTCGCCATCATGGGGTCTTCCGGTTCGGGCAAAAGCACGCTGATGAATCTGCTCGGTACGCTCGACCGCCCGACCAGCGGCCTCTACCTGCTCGACGGGGAAGACATCAACGAGTATGACGATGCCGCCCTGGCACACTTGCGCAACCAGACCATCGGCTTCGTCTTCCAGGGATTCAACCTGCTGCCGCGGCGGTCGATCGTCGACAATATCGCGCTGCCGCTATTTTACGGCGGCGAGGAGCGCAAGGAGCGCGTCCGCCGCGCCGAGCATTACCTGAACCAGGTCGGGCTGTCCTCGCATCGCAACTACCTGCCGGGACAATTGTCGGGCGGGCAGCAGCAGCGCATCGCCATCGCGCGCGCGCTGGCCGGGGAGCCGACGCTCATTCTCGCCGACGAACCGACCGGCAATCTCGACAGCCACACCAGCAAGGAAATCATGGAGATTTTTTCCGCACTCAACAAGGAAGGCATCACCATCGTGCTGGTCACCCACGAGATGGACATCGCCTGTTGCGCCAAGCGGCTGGTGCAGCTCAAGGATGGCAAGATCGTCTATGACGGGCCGATGTATTAGAAAAAGGATGAGCGCATGATGTTCCCCGCCCTGCTGCATGAAGCATGGATTTCGATCGGCACCCATCGGCTGCGGACGTTTCTGGCCATGCTGGGCATCGTTATCGGCGTCGGCTCCGTGGTGCTGTTGCTGGCGATAGGCGCCGGCAGCAGGCGCGTGGTCGAAGACGCCATCAACATGCTGGGCAGCAACATGCTCATCATCACGCCCGGCAGCAGCAATAACGGCGGGCTGCGCAGCACCATGCCGACACCGTTTACCTTACCGGACGCCGAAGCTATCGCTTTGCTTCCGACCGTTGTGGCGGCGGCACCGGTGCAGATCACCGGCAGCAATCTCCACAT
>JABDCD010000004.1 GCA_013288305.1 Alphaproteobacteria bacterium
CAAGGAAGCGCGATTGATAAAAATGGACGAGGCGCTGCCATTAACCGGAATTTAACCGGGGAGCGCTATATCTGGCGTGGAGTAAATTATGCGACTGCTATTCCTGTTTACCTGCGGGCGGCAATCGGGTATAAGGAAAAAAATAGTGAAAGGGTGTGTTATGCCAAAATTAAATTATGCCATTCCGGCGGCGTTTGCCGCGCTGCTGTTTTCTGCACCGGCGCTGGCCGCTGATTATTTAAGCGTGAACGCGGGCTATTACGATGCATTGCGCAGCAATCAGAAGGCCGGGCAATTCGGCGCCGAATATCGTTTCGATACCATCGAATACGGCATAAGGCCGATTATCGGCGGTTTCGTGACGTCCAAAAGCAGCACCTATGGCTATGCCGGGTTTAACTGGGACGTGGCGCTGCTGCCGCAGCAGCTTTATATCGTTCCCAGTTTCGCCGTCGGCGCGTATGGCGAGGGCAGCGGCAAGGATCTCGGCGGCACGCTGGAATTCCGCTCGGGCATCGAGTTGGATTACCAGTTCCGTAACGCCCAGCAGGTCGGCGTCGCCATCAACCATCTTTCCAATGCCGGCATCTATAGCCATAACCCGGGCGAAGAAACCATTATGGCCACCTATTCCGTGCCGGTGAGTACGCTTACGCGCTGGATCAGCCGCTGATTTACTGCGGGGGAAATTTTATGATTGCCACCGTGGGAAGGTTACAGGTTACATGGGCGCAGTTGCGCTTCGGATTGCTGTTATAGTTATCCACCGCATCGTTACATACCGTCTGGCAGCGCTGGACGAAAAGCCTAGCCGCGGTGGTATCGTCCACGCTGCTGTCCTCCCACACGACCATTGAGTTCGACGCCGTTGTTACGGGACTCGTGACCCATAGGCATGTCCCCCTGTAT
Source organism: Alphaproteobacteria bacterium (assembly GCA_013288305.1). Classification (GTDB taxonomy): domain Bacteria; phylum Pseudomonadota; class Alphaproteobacteria; order Rickettsiales; family SXRF01; genus JABDCD01. The sequence continues at coordinate 910 of JABDCD010000004.1, forward strand.
TGCCATACCATCTTGCCATCAATAATGGGATGATCGCGGCCTGTATTGGTCAGGCTGTTCACAACGGAAGCGATGCAGGGAAGGGCTGCGTTATCCGTTTCATCGGACGAATCGGCGCCGTTTGCCGCGGCGGCAAAAAACAGCAGGAGCAAGGCCGGAAGCGTTTTGCATAGTATTTTCATGCGCGCTCCTCCAGTTGCGTTCACAGGATATTAGATGCAAGTTTTCATAGTATCACAAGAGGGAAATACATTTATTCCGGCCAGCGTCAGTCGCCCAGGCGTTACCCAACCGATAAATTCGGCTTCAGGGTCAGTAAAACATGGGAAAATGTGGCCAGGAAGGAGGAAATTTATTGACGAACACTGCCCTAAAACTGCTGTTTTTTGGGGGTGCCGAAACCGGCGGGGGCTTCCCGGAACGGGCCGGCATTCTTGCCCATGTTATGCTGCTTGATCGACAGCAGCAAGTTGGCCGGGTTGTCGGATTCGGCCAGCGCCGCCTCTTCGGCGATGACGTCGTGCACGTATAGATCCATCAGGGCCTGGTCGAAGGTCTGCATCCCGCTCTCATGGCCTTTCTCGATGCATTCGCGGATTTCCTTGATGCGGCCTTCGCGGATCAGGTTTTTGATCAGCCCCTGGTTCAGCATGATTTCGATGGCGATGGAGCGGCTGTCCTTCTTGTTGCGCACCAGGCGCTGCGACAGGATGCCCTTGAGATTGAACGACAGGTTGAGTAGAATCTGCTGGTGCCGTTCTTCCGGGAAGAAATTGATGACGCGCTCGATGGTCTGGTGGGTGTTGTTGGCGTGCAGCGTCGCTACGCATAAATGGCCGGTTTCGGCGAAGACGATGGCGTGCTCCATGGTTTCCTTGTCACGGATTTCGCCGATGACGATGACGTCGGGCGTCTGGCGCAAGGCGTTTTTCAGGCCGATGCCGAACGAGTAGGTGTCGATGCCGACGTCGCGCTGGGTGATGATGCAGCGGCGATGATTATGGATGAATTCCACCGGGTCTTCGATGGTGACGATGTGGCCGGAGCCGTTGAGGTTGCGGTACTCCAGCATCGCCGCCAGCGAAGTGGATTTGCCGGAGCCGGTGGGGCCGACGACGAGAATCAGCCCCCGTTTTTCCATGATAAGGTCGCCGTAGATTTTAGGCAGGGCGAGCGATTCGAGCGAAGGAATATCGGTGCGGATGCGGCGCATGACGATGCCGGTATGCTGCCGCTGCCGGAACAGGTTGACGCGGAAACGCGCCTTGCCCTGCCAGTCGATGGCGGTGTTGTATTCCAGCGTCGAGTCGAATTCCTCGATGATCTCCGGGCTGACGATGACTCCCAGTATATCCCGCAGGTCTTTTTCCGTAAGCATTTCAGAGCCATAGGGCTGGATGTCGTGGCCGAAACGCAGGGACGGCCGCGTTCCCATCGTCAGATAAAGGTCGGTAGCTCCTTTATCGATGAATTCCTGGATGAGATTGTTGACATTGATGACCATACGCTGCCTAGAATCCGCCGTTAGCAGGCCTTACGGCGGACGCTGCCATTTTTTTAGGGGAATCGCGCAATTGATCTTCACTGTCCTCGCTTGCGCTGGTGATAAGCACGGCGCGCGCGGTCTGCTCGGAAATAATATCCTGCGAGACCAGTTCGAAGACGCTTTCCTTCATCGTGCGCATGCCGAGCTTGCTGCCCATTTGTATCAACGAATAAAGCTGCGGCACTTTGCCCTCGCGGATGAGGTTACGCACGGCGGGCGTACCCAGCATGATTTCGTGGGCGGCGACGCGGCCCTTGTCCTTGCGCTTGAGCAGCGTCTGGGTAACGACGGCTTCCAGCGATACCGACAGCATGGCGCGCACCATTTCCTTATCGTCGGCCGGAAAGACGTCGATGACGCGGTCGATGGTTTTGGGTGCCGAGTTGGTGTGCAGGGTGCCCAATACCAAGTGGCCGGTTTCGGCGGCGGTCAGCGCCAGCTGGATGGTTTCGATGTCGCGCAACTCGCCGACCAGGATCACGTCGGGGTCTTCGCGCAGGGCGGATCTCAGCGCCTTGGCGAAGGATTTGGTATTCCTGCCGACTTCGCGCTGGTTGATCAGCGATTTTTTCGATACGTGAATGAACTCGATCGGGTCTTCGATGGTGATGATGTGCTTGGCGAAATTGCTGTTGATGTGGTTGACCATGGCGGCCAGGGTGGTGGATTTGCCGCTGCCGGTCGGGCCGGTGAGCAGGATCAGCCCCTTATGCAGCTGGCACAGATGTTTGAGTATTTCGGGCGCGCCCAGCTCTTCCAGCGATTGGATGTAGTTGGGAATGGCGCGCAGCACGGCCGCTGGCCCGTTGAACGTGTTGAAAGCGTTGACGCGGAAACGCAGATTCTCGCCGAAGGAAATGGCGAAATCCAGCTCGAAATCACGCTCGTAATCCGACCGCTGTTGTTCGGTCATGATCGAATAAAGCATATTCTTGACGCTGTCGGCCGTCAGCGGGTCGGTTTTATAGGGCATCATCTCACCGTGGACGCGCAACACCGGAGGGTTGCTCGTCGACAGGTGCAAGTCCGAGGCATTGTTTTTCTGCGTGAAGATCAGTAAGTCGGTGATTTCCATTGAAACTCCCTGGAACCCTGCGCTTACTGTCTATTAGAACTGATAAAAGTTAACCTTTGCTGAATTTTTTGAATATTTCCGGGGATAACTTCGCCGCGTTTATAAGCTTCCACGATCTGCCGGTACAGCTTGGCCGCTTCTTCATATTTTTTCTGTTTATCCAGCATGATAGCAAGGTTGTAGCGGTAGGTCAGGTTTTCCGGTGCCAGCTCGACGGCGCGGAACATTTTTTCGCTGGCTTTGTCGGAATTACCAAGTTTTTCATAGATAACTGCCATTTGCGCCGGGATGGGACTGAACTGCGGGTTGCGCCCTTCCAATTGCTCCAGCTGCGCCAGCGCTTCCTCTGGCGCCTCGTCAGCCAGCAATACGAGGAAATTATTGAGCCCGTCGCGGTTATTGGGGTCGATGGCGAGCAACTTGGCATAGAGAGGCCGCGCCATATCGATCTGTCCGGCGCGGTGATAGGCAGTGGCCAGCCCGAACAGCGCGCTTTTATTCTTCGGATCGTTGCTCAATATATTTTTGTAAAGGTCGATGGCCTCGGAAGTGTGACCGGTGCTCATGGCGTTATAGGCCTGTTCGAGCTGGTAGTTCGAATCGACCTTGGGCGTCTTGGACTCGACACTGATGTTCATGCCGTCATGCTTGACCGATTTTACTGCCGGTTCGGCGTTACCCAGGTCGTTCTTATCCTTGGCATGATCGATGGCGATCTTTTTGAGCTTTTCTTTTTTATGATCGAGGTTGGTGGGGATTTTAGCGGCGATCGCCTTGCTTTCCGGAGAGAGAGAAGGCGCCGGCTCCTGCATAACGGGAACAGGAGTATCCTGGTGGGGCGGCTCATTTTTCACGGCGGCGGCGACCTCGGGCGGTACGGCGGCTGGCGGCAATGGTGCCGGTTCGGAGGGCTTGCCTGCTGATTGCAGCAACGTATCGATGGAGGCATCCGGCGGCGGCGCGGCAGTGGGTGGTGGCGGCGGGGCTGCTGCTACCGGTGGTAGCGGCTGCGGCGCGGTTTCGAGCAACGGCTTGACGTCCGATAGCGGCGCCGCGGGCGCGGCAGGCGGGACACTTTCAGCGGTGGGAGGAGGCGCGGGCGGCACGGCTGGAGGAGGAGCGGGTGGTATGGCCGGAGGCGGTGGGGGTGGCGCTTCCGCGGGAATCTGGATCAGGGGTGCATCCTCGCCGGCGGCGGGTGCCAGTGCCGCCAACTGCACCGGCGTCAGGGAAGGAATGATCGACGGCGGCGCGGCCTGCGCCATTTCCGGTTGTTCAGTCGCCATGTGCAGCGTTTCTTTTTTGACGATGACCGGCGGCGATTGATACACATTGGTGGAAGCGACCGGTATTCTGGCGGGCGGTGCGGCGGGAACCTGCTGTTTTTCCGACGGGGAGAATTTGGCGAATAGCTGGTCGAATACGTTGTCCGAGGGCGCGGCGGCGGCCAATGCCAGCGGCGCCGGGTTATCCGGCAGCGGCGTATAGAGCGGGCGGCCATTGCCGGAGCCGCTTCTGGCGATCAGGGTGGCGGCGGGGTGCCGCGCCTGGCTGATGTTGCTTATATTGGGGATGGTGACTTTCAGCGGCTGGCGGGAGATTTTTTTCTCCGGAAGCGGCAGCGCCACGATATCCAGCGCGGAATCTTCATCGGCATCGGCGTGTGAGGAAATCCGTTCTATTTTTTGCTCGCGCACCTTGAGGCGGCGTTGCTCGTAGGGATTCATCGTTGAGGAAACATCCGCGTCGTAAGGCGCGGCTGCGGCCGCTGCGGAAGCATAGAGAGCATAAAACACCAGCCCGCCCCACAAGGCATTCCGTAAGCATCGGAGTTTCGATAAGCAGGCGGACGTCATGCCGATATATTACACCACTTTATCCAAAATAAACATGATATTGTGATCCACTCACCATCTATACACCACAAATAGCATTAAGAAAAGGTTATCATGGGTAGATTTTATCGTCGGCATGTAAATTGCTTTCCAAGTGTGACATTTTTAGGGAGAGGCGATGTATTATTGTTGGATAGCATGGGCGGTCATGGTGCTGGCGGCGGGCGATGCGTTTGCCGAGACGGACGATGCGGCGGCGGCGAAGAATTTCATTCCGCTGGCGGCGGCACATCACGTCGTGCCGGGTGTTTCCTCGCCACCGCATTTTTTCCCCCTGAAATCGCGGCAGATGGGGAAATTTCCGCTGCGCCTTACGCATGTGACGCAACAGGCGGAAGCCATACCGACGCTGCAGGCCAGCTCGTTGCCGCATGATGCGTCCGCCGCAACGCCGATGACGCCCGAGCAGGCCAGGCAAATACTTTCCCTTTTCGGTAATGGCGAGTAGAATCGTCGCGCATGACCGACTATTTTACCCTGCTACGCCCGCTGATCCATCGCCTGCCGCCGGAGTCGGCACATGCGCTGGGCTTATGGGCGCTGCGCTGCGGGCTGGTGCCGCCGGCTCCGGTGCCGCGTTCTTCATTGCTGCAGGTGAATGCGTTTGGTTTGGAGTTCGCCAACCCGATCGGGCTGGCCGCCGGGTTCGATAAAAACGCCGTGGCCATTAATGCTTTGCTCGATATGGGATTCGGCTTCGTCGAAGCAGGAACGGTGACGCCGCGGCCGCAAGCGGGCAATCCTACGCCGCGGCTGTTCCGGCTGCCGGAAGACGAGGCCGTCATCAACCGGCTCGGGTTCAATAATGACGGGCTGGAATTGTTCATGGAACATTTCAGCCGGCGGGATAAAAGCAAAGGCATCGCCGGAGTCAATATCGGCAAAAACAAAGATGCCGCCGACGCCGATGCCGATTATGTGGCGGGGCTCAAGGCAGCCTATGTTCATGCCGATTACATTACGGTCAATGTTTCGTCGCCCAATACCCCGGGCTTGCGCGATCTGCAACAGCGCGGGAAACTGAGCTCTCTGCTGGAAGCGTTGCGCCAGGCGCGACGGGAATGCGCGCAAACATATGTTCGCAACGTGCCGGTGCTGCTGAAGGTCGCGCCCGATCTCGACCGGAAAGAAATGGAGGACATCGCGGAAGCGGCGCTGACGTATGGTGTCGACGGGTTGATCGTCGGTAATACGACCGTTACGAGGCCGGAACGATTACGCAACTCTCATCGCGGCGAGACGGGGGGATTAAGCGGCAGGCCGTTGTTCGCATTGTCCACTGAACGCCTCAAAGATTTTTATCGGCTGGTCGGCGGCAGGATGCCGCTGATCGGGGCAGGGGGCGTGTTTTCCGCTGCCGATGCCTATGCGAAAATCCGCGCCGGGGCGACGCTGGTGCAGCTCTATACGGCACTGGTTTACCGGGGGTTTTCCGCCGTGCGTGACATTCAAACGGGGCTGGCGAAATTGCTGGAAAAGGATGGGTTTGCGAATGTGCAGGAGGCGGTGGGGGTAGATTGTTGCTGATTTTGCGCGTTTTTTGCGCTATAATAAGGGTATGAGCGAGCTACATCTCATGCTGCACGACTACCGGCTGACCACTGCCGAAATCCTGTATCATCTTCCCGACCATCCGGCGCTGCTGCAAAGTTATGTCTGGCAGGATCTGGATATTGCCCCGAAATTCCCGGTGCTAAACCGTTTTCTAAATTTCTGGGAAAATGAGATCGAGGGAAAGTTGCACTCGGTCAAAGTCGCCAGTGCCCGGCTCGTCGTTCCGGCGCAGTTTACGTTCTGCAAGGGCGAATTGAGTATACATTGAATATATATCCTGTGGGACGCGAAGCGTCAGCACAGGATTTCATGTCCATTCTTATTCCCCGGGATCCTGTGCCTCGGCGTTGCCTCGCACAGGATTGAATAAACTAGGCCTCTTCGCTCTCGGTCTCTTCTTCTTCAACCGAAGGCGCCGAACGAACTTTGCGGCCAGCTTCGGGCTTGGTTTTGACCAGTTTGCCTTTGGCTTCGTCCCACGCATACTGGTAGACGACCGTCTTGGTTCCGGTGGTGACGATGTCGCCGTTGGCCAGTTGCAGCACGTCGAAACCTTTCTGCAACGCGTCCTGGATCAGCGACGAGGACTGCCGCAAATAGCGCGGGTCCAACATCATATTGGTGATTTCCGGTTCTCCCTCCACCGTTTTTTTAGGAGTTTGAGACATAATGCGCTTGGACATCTGATCGTTTTTTTTCATCACCGGATCCTTATGTAAATGTGAGCGATTCTCTCACATCATTGGAAAAATACCATAGGTAGGTTAGCGTATTTAACCCTACACTTACCGTAGTAGATAAATCAGGGCCGTTTGTCAACCTCTATCAACAAAGAATTTACACTTAAGCGCCAAGTTATTAACGGCGCCACCCGCATAAAACATCTTTCATATTCCCGCGTCAAGAGGGAAATTACTGAATGATCTGGTTGAGGGCCTGCAGGAGGTTATCCGCCGTCGAAATCACTTTGGTGTTGGCCTGGTAGGCGCGTTGCGCGACGATCATCTGCGTCAGCTGGTCGGCCAATTCGACGTTGGATTGTTCAAGCGAGGAAGATGATATGGTGCCGACGCCGCTGTTGCCCGCTTGTTTCAGGTTGACCTGGCCGGATCCTGACGTTTGGGCGAAGACGTTGCCGGAGACTGACTCCAATTGATCCGGATCGGAAAAACTCGCCAGCGGAATCTGGTAGAGATTCTGGGTCTGGCCGTTGCTGAAACTGGCGGTAATCAATCCGGTCGAGCTAATGCTTACCGCGGTCAGACCGCCGACGGGCGCGCCGTTCTGGTTAACGAAGTTCACGGCAAACGCGCTGTTAAACTGGCTAAGGCCGTCGGTTTTGCCGGTGCCGATAGCGCCCTCGGTGCCCCAGTTCATGGTGATCCTGCTGGCGGTAGCGCCGCCGGCCCAGTCGATGGTGATCGGTTGCGACAGCAATGAGCTTACGCTTTGCAGGCTGCCGTCGCCGTTGAACTTGATGGTGCCGTAGGCGACCAAGCCGGTGGTCGAGGCGCCCGAGGTGCCGTCAAGGGAGGCGGAACTGACATCCGTGCCGGGCTGGGCATAGATTTCCACTGCCCAGGAATTGCTGCCCGTCTTGATGAAGCCTACGTTCAGGTTATGCGACGTGCCCAGCGAATCGAATACGGTTATGGGCCGGCTGAATTGCGGAGTGATGTTGCCCGATGCCATATTTTTGCTGCTAGTGGTGGCCCCGTAGGCCGGTCCGAGTGCGCCAGTAGTGAGCGGCACGGTCTGACTGCCGAGCGTTGCCGTCAAGCCCAGTTCGGCCAGCAGACTGCCGGTATTAGTGCCGCCGTCGGTAAATGTGATTGTATCCAGCGGGTCGTTGACGTTGATCTTGACATCGGCAGCGCCCAGCGGGTTGTTGACAGTGGCGGTCAAGCCAGCGGAATTGTTGACCAGATTGGCTAATCCCTGCAAGGTTGAAAAACGGCTGGCACTGCCGGAACTGGCGACATTGGCCACTCCCAGCTCGCCGACCCAGTCAATGCCTGCCAGCGGTGGCGCTCCGTTGATGCCGGTCGCCGATCCATTGGCGAGGGTAATGGCGTCGTTGCCGTTGATGGCGGCGATATAGAGGCGATTATTGACGACCCGCGCCGAAAGCCCGCTTACATCACTGATAGCCGTGGCAAGGTTATCAAGCGTGCTGAACTGTCCCAGCGTTGCATTAGGCGCCGACGCCGTATAGGTAAAGGTCGAGGTACCGGTGGTCGTCGTCGTGATGGTGAAACTGAGCGCTGCCGAGGTAAAATTGGCAGGTGTGGTAATGAGTGCCGTGGTCGCGCTGGTGGCGTCCAGTATGTCGCCGGAAAAGAGGCGTGGGGTTAAGATTGCGCCGGGAGTGCCGCCGGTAGTGACAAATTGCGTAACCGAAGCGCCGCCTTGAGTACTGCTGCCGCCGCTGTTGGTGCCGGTGCCGCCGGCTGCGGCGGTGGTGATGACATAGCTGCCGCCGGCCACCGACACCACGGTATGGACGGTGTTCATCTGACCAGCGGTTAGCATCGTGGCGCCGGTTGAATCGAGAATGGCGCCCGAACCGGCGATGGTCACGGTATCGCCAGCCACCAGGCCGGTCGGCGGCGTTCCGGCAACGGTGACGGAAGTGCTGCCGGACGTGACGGTAAAAGGATTGGCCGCCAGCGCTGTTGCCGCCGGTGCAGTGACGCCGGTGGGAAGGGTTAGGGTGAAGCTGCCGCCGCTCACCGAATTTACATAAAATTTGCCGTCAAGAGCGCTTGACGACAGGCCATCGAAAGCAGTGGTATTGCCTGATATGCTGACGACTTGATGTGCCAGCAATCCTGCAGGGGGCGCCTGGTTAACAGTAATGGTATTGCTGCCTGGGGTGAAGGTAAAGGGATGGGTGCCAAGCGTAATGGCTACCGGCACAGCAGAACCGCTATCGCCGTAGTCGCCGGCGCCTGTCGCCTGATCGACCCTGCGGCTGGTAGCGAATCCGCCGTAGGTATAGGTGAAGCCGGTCGGGTTCAACCCAGTGGTTACGGTCATTTTGTCGTTTTTGGTCAGATTATCGGTGCTGCTCGGCAAGATGATAGTATCGGCGGTGATGCCGAAATTCGTTGCATCCTGGCTGTCCATGATGGCATCGCCCGATGCGCCCGGGAAGGCCGTTTCTCCGGCATTGAGGTTGGCGCTTAAAGCGACGGTGCTGGTCGCCGAAGCGGTGCCGGCGACGCTCTGGACGTTGACGGTCCGCAAGCTGCTAAGGTTGGCGCTGGAAGTAGTATTAGCGTTGCCGGGCGCTCCCGGCAGCCGGCCGTTGCGGTCGAGCGGCCAGGCCTGCAGGAAATAGCCGGCGGCATTGACGAAATTGCCCGACGAATCCTGGGTGAAGGAGCCGGCGCGCGTATAGAGCACCTGTCCGCTGCCGGTCGAATTTTGGTTGACGACGAACAGGCCGCTGCCCTGAATGGCGATGTCGGTCGATGAGCTGGTGGATTGCAATAGCCCCTGCTGGTCAACCAGCTGGCGATTGCCTGCCAAGACGCCGCCTGGCGAAAAGCTGGTGCTGCTGGAAGCGCCGGTGACCAGCGTTTGAAACTCTACTTCCGTTTGCTTGTAGCCGGGCGTGTTGGCGTTGGAAATGTTGTTCGCCTCGATGCTGAGATTGCTGGCCTGAGCATCAAGTCCCGATACGCCTGCGAATAATGCGCCTAATAAACCACCGCTCATATATTGTCTCCTTCTCTATAATAATGGTACATTACGTTTTGATCAGCTGCCCGGGTTCGTGCCGGGGTTGTACACCGCCTGTACAGTGGCGAGCGGCACCGACATGGTTCCGCCGAACGACAGGCTGGTCGTCCCGTTCTGCGTATCCACCGCTGTCACGACGCCGGTTGTCACCGCCGTCGCGGTCAGCGCATTGCCGCTGGAATCGGCGGCGGCGACGGTAAAGTTATAGGTGCCGCTCGGCACGGCCACTCCCGTTGTGCTGTTGGTTCCGTCCCATATGACCTGGTTGCGTCCGGCAATGGTCGTGCCGGGGCCGGAGAATACCGGCTGGCCAGCGCTGTTGGTGATGGTGACGTTGGCGCTCGACACCCCGGCGGGCAGGGTATACACCAGCGTCGCCTGGCCGCCCGCAAGTTCGGTCTGGGCCGGGCTGCCGCCGGCATCGATCTGCTTGCCGATATAGGAGACGGCGTTACTGGTCTGGCTGGCGCTAAACGCTGCAGTCATCTGCTGAAGAAGAGCGTTGGTCTGGACCTGCTGTTCGACCTGGCTGAGTTGTGCCAGCTGGCCGACCATTTGCGTAGGATCTATCGGCGAGGTGGGATCCTGGTTTTGCAACTCGGTGGTCAAGATACGCAAAAATTCCTGATAATTGGCGTTGAGACCCTGTTGGGCCTGAGTGATGTTGTTGTTCGTGCTCGCGGCGCTGCTTGCCGTATTGATGATGTTGTTGACGCTGGTGCTCATGGCATTCTCCTTCTTTTAAATAGTAATATCCAGGCCTTCGACCAGGTTCACGACATAGCTCCTGGATAGGCTGGCGATGGCGGGGTTGTCTTCCTCGGGCTGCGCCTGCTGATAGGTGGCTGCCGCCTGCTGGCTGGGTTGTCCCTGCTGCTGCCCGCCGCCGCTTAAAGAGAAATTGAGGCTGCCGCTGTCGGTGGTCAAACCGGCATCGTTCAGCGCGCGCGTGAGCCCTTGCGTGTCGCGCTGCAACAGGTCGAGCGTGTTTTTATTGTCGGCGGTGATGGTTATGCCGCTGGCCTTGCCGTCGGCGCTGACATCGAGCTTGACATTGACGGTGCCCAGTTCCGGCGGGCTGAGCTTAATGGTAATGGTACTGCTGCCGTCGCCTAAGGCCGTTTTCACCTGGAACCGCACCTGCTCCAGCACTTCACCTTGCGACACTTGGTTCAATATCTTCGCAAAAGATGCGCTGCCGGCAGCGGAAGATGCGGGCGAGGAAGAAGCCGCGGCGATGACCGGTTGCGGCGCCTGGTTCTGGCTCTGGTCTTGATTGTTGCCGTTGCCGGAGTTGCCGGCGCTATCCTGCGGGACATTGGTCTGCAGGACGGCCTGTGCATTTACCGCCAGATTCACCAAGGTCGGTTTTTCCGGCGTTTCCTGCACTATCGGCGCGGTGGGGATGTTGATGGTGGGGGGCGCAACGCCGGATGCATCTTTGTTGCCCGCGTCAGTCTTGGGCGAGTCGGATATGTTCGCCATCGTTGTTTGCAGGCTGGCTTTGGCTTGCGCAAAGATAGTTTCGTTATTGGTTTTCAGGGTTTGCAACTGATTTTTTACCTGCTCGATGGAATTTTTAAGGAGGCTGCCCGGATCGCCAAACGGCTGTGCGTTGCCAAGCAACGGATCAGTGCTATTGCCGTTGCTGCCGGCAGTGGCGGATGGATGGACCAGCTGCGATAATCGGGTCATATCGGACAGCAGCGAATCGCTGAGCGTCTGCACATTGCTGCGGTTGCCCGGTGTCGCCAATGATTGTTGCAGTTGCTGCAGCAGCGACTGCATGTCCTTGAGCAGGGCGATTTCCTGATCCTGCGCGGTTTGCGCGCCGGTTCCTGCCGATTGCGCAGGGTCGCTTGCACTGTTTGCGGTGGCGGAAGCCACCAGTTGCGTCGCCGGGCCGGCGGCTGCCTGTACCGGCATAGCGCCGCCGGACAAGGCCTGTATCATGCTGAGCAGGATATCGCTGATAGCGCCGAGCTGGTTCTGGAGCTGCGCACGTAATTGCCTGGAGGCCTGGCCGTCAGTACCGCCCGCAGTCTGATCCGCTGTCGTTGGTGTCGAGGCCGGCTGCGAGGATGACGATGCTGCAGCGCCCTGGTCAGGCTTTGACGGTTTCAGCGTGGGTGCCGCGGGATGCGATGGATTGGCGGTATTGTCCTGCGCCTGATTGGCGGGGGAAGAATTTTGCTGCGCCGCCGGTTTTTCGGGCGGAGCGGGCGCATGGTTATCCTGGCTGGAATTATTGGCGGCAAAAACTGCCGCAGGGACATGTGCCGGCGCCGTTAGGGACTGACCGGCGGTATCCTGGCCGCTATTTCCCGGTGCGGATTGATTGTTTCCCGACCATATGTCGTTGCCGCCGTTCCCCTGAATGTTCAGCAGGGCGAGAAAACCCTCCGCCGCATTCTGCGCCGGGGTGGCCTGCCCAAGGTTGGAAAGGTCCGGCACGGCTGTAGACAATAGCGGCAAGGTCAACATGGCATATCCTCACAAACAATCTTTGTTTATAAGATAAGCAAGGACTGTGCCAAGCCGGTGGGTGAAAGAGGGGTGATTTTGCCCTGAGTATCCAACGTTACGCGGAAAGTGCTACGTTATCCGTGCCGTTGGCGGGAGGGGTGGTGGAAGGATCGGCGGGCATGGGGGAATTTTCCACCGGTGCGCTCGCGGAACTGTTTTTATCGATCTCATGCCATGCATCGCGCATCTGTTTCAGGTCGGCAATGACGTCATCGCAGGTTTCCAGGCTATTGGTGCGATGGATGGAGAAGATGCGGCTGTCGATGCTGGAGTAAAAGCCATGTAATATCGGCGCGATGTCGCCGCCGTTTTCAAAATCGAGGCAGGCCTGGAGGCCGTTGATGATATCCGTAGCTTTGATCAGCAGGTGGTAGCGTTCCTCGATGCGTTTGCCGCGGATGGCATCCTTGGCTTGCTGCAAGAGGCGGATGACGCCGTCATAGAGCATGACGATCTGCCGCGTCTTGGCCACCGTTTGCGTGGCGGCGGCATAGGCCTGATATTTTTTCTGCGTCGGTTGGGTCATGTTTAGTGGCCGGAAGCAGTGAGCGCCGCATTCTGGTTTGCCGTGATGCCGTTAATCAGCGTATTGGTATTTGAAATTGCCTGCTCCAGCGCCGCGAATTCATTGAGCAGCTGCTGCTGGTATTGCGTCACCTGGGCATTGACCCGCGTGATGTCGTTAGTCAGCGTCGTATTGTTGGTCTGTATTCCCTTCAGGGCCACGGCCAGCGTGCCGGTATTGGCGGTGGTGGCGGCATTGCTGGTATTGAATGTTTTATCGGCCACTCCCTGCGTTACGCCCACGCTGATGGTGGCGTCGGCGGTGCTGGCATAGATCATCTCCAATCCGTCCAGCGCCGATCCGGCCGGGCCGCTCAGAAAATAACCTTCGCCGCCGGGCAGGAGCGTGGCCGTCAGGGTAATCGGCGGATTGCTGCCGATGGTCGCCGTGAAGACGCCGCCGGTGTTATTCAAGGTGAAAGCCGTTGCCGCCAGCGCGTTGGTCTCCGAGAATACGGTCAATGCGGCATTGTTCGAGGTCAGGTGGAATCCGAACAGATTATTGACCGCCTGAAAATTACTGGAGAGCGCCGACGCTAGCTGGCCGTCATTGACGGTAAGAATATTATCTACCTCCGGCGTGGTGCTAGTGGCGGCCTGCTTGGTAAAGGTGATGCCGACATCGCTAAGGCTGGTGATGGTTCCGGTAAGCCCCGACACCTGCGAGATGATTTTCTGATTGATGTCGTCCATGGTTTGCCGGAACGTCGGGTTGTTGGCGAGGATGGCCGTAGCGGCATAGGTGCCGTCGCTATTCAGTTGGGTCTGCTGGGCGGCAAAGGTCTTGAGGGCGTTATAGGCATTGACGTAACCCACGATCGAATTCTGGATCGTGGTGGTGTCCGGCGAAATCGTTACCGGATACGCCGTGTTGCTGCCGCCGGGCGTCGTTTGCAGCAGGTTGAAGGTCAGGCCGCTGATGACGTCGTTGATGTTATTGGTCGAGCGTGTAATTGAGATGCCGTTTATTTTAAAAATCGCATCGGTGCCGGCGGTTGGTGTTGTGGCTGCCACTATCGATCCCATGCTGACGCCGGTGAGTGTGGCCGCAAGATTGAGTGGAGCCAGGGCGCCCGCGCCGGGATTCTGGGTGAACGTCAATTTATATTGGTTGGTGCCAGCCTTCACAATATGCGCCGTGACGCCGGTGCCGGCGACGGTGTTGAAATCGGATGCCACCTGGGTGAGCGTATCGCCTTCGCTGATGGTGACGGTGTGGCCGTTTACTGAATACATGCCGGGGGTGAACTGAATGCCGGTACTTCCGGTGATATTACTGTTCGATGCTACAATCACGCTGGGACTGGCAATGGTAAAAATGCCCGTGCTCTGCTGTTCGGTCAGGCCGATATTGCCGAGCACGCCGGAAGGATCGCTGGTGATGGTGGTGTTATTGGCTAAGTTGAAGTTGTTGGCCGTGCCGGTGCTGGCGGCATTGAACGATAGCTGGTAATGCGTGGCGTCTATCTGGATAACGGTCGCACCGACGCCGGTGATGCCGGAAATGGAGTTGAAATCGTTGGCCACGGCATTAAGGCTGTCGCCTTCATGGAGTGTGATGGTTTGACCGTCGGAGAAAGTGATGGTGCCCGGTGCGAACTGGTAGGGGCTACCCGATATGGGATTAGCCGATACGGCGGATGCATTGGCGCTGGCAACGTTGAAGATTCCCGTTGTTTGCGCTGCTGCCGTGGCAAGACTGCTGATATTGCTGATGTTATAGGATTGAAGCGCCGCGCCGGGCGACGTCGTGACTGAAACATAGGTACTGCCGCCGTTGCCGACGCTGCCGGTGGTAAAATCAAAGGCATTGTTGGCTTCATTGCCGACGCCGGGGGGATTGCGCAGGGCATCGGCGGAGCTCTGGAAGCTGCTGAGCAGGCTTTGGAACTGGTTCAGTGCGTCGCTGATCTTGCCGTTGGCCGTAATCTGGGTCTGGTCATTGGTGGCGGGCTGGCTTCTGATGGCTACCAGCGAAGCGATCAAGGTTTGCGTGTCCAGCCCGGAACCGCCGGCGCCGAACAGCACATTTTTTTTGCTGCCATCCGGATTAGTAATGGAAGAAAAATTGCCTAAGGTTATCGACATACCATCCCCTCAAAGACTATAATAGCCCACCTATATTAACTATAAGTAAAATTATCATCTAACATATAATAATTAATATTATTAGAGCAAGAAACGTGCCTACGCCTGTATTTTAAGCAGGGGCGCGCTGCCGGATGCCCCGCTCAATTTGAACAGCGCAGGCTCCGGGACGTAAGTGACCTTGCCGTCGCGCAAGCTCGTATACCGGGTGATATATTGGCCGGTGGCGTCCTTGAAAATAGTGAATTTCTGGTCGCTGACGACGTATACGTTAGCGACGCTCTGGGCCATTTGCTGTACGGCTTGATAGTGTGCCTGCTCCATCGCCTGGGCATCGGGATCTGCCTGAACGGGCGCCGGAGTGGGTGAAGGAATAATCGGCATGCTTTGACCGGCAGGCACAGAAATCGCCTGTACCGGTGTCGATATAACAATGGGTGGCGTGATTCCAATGGGATCCATGGTATCCTCCTTACGGGGTTACCCGGGATGGATTGCTCCATCCCGGGTAGTGGTCCGTACAGTCTTAAGCGATCAGCTTCAGCAAGGCTTGTACTTGCGTGTTAGCTTGCGCCAGCACCGAGATACCGGCTTGCAGCTTAACCTGGTTGGTCGCAAACGCCGCGGATTCGGTCGCGATATTGACATCCAACAGCTGGCTGCGCGCGGCATCCTGGTTCTGAACGCTGTTCTGCAATGCCGAGATGGCGAAGCCGACCTGCGATTCCAGGGCACCGATGCCGGAGCGCGTGGCCGTCGCGGTGTTGATGGCCGTGCTGACCGCCGTTGCCGACGTCGCCGCCGTGCCCGCCGTTTTGACGTCGAGCGTGGCGCCGTTGAACAGGGCGCTGCTTTGCGTGTTGGCGATGTTGACGGTGACGTTGGCGTCTGACGTGCTTCCGAGCTGGAAGGTCAAACCACCCTGGTTGCCGCCGCTGCCGAAGGCAGTGTTCAGCGCGTTGACGAGGTTGGTAACGTTGGACGCCGTATCGATTCTGGCGCTGGTGCTGATAGCGCCAAGGGCTACCTGCAGCACTTCATTGCTGGAGGTGTTACCTTGTGCGTATAATTGCAACAGACCAGCGGCGCCGCCGTTGAACGTGGCGGTTTTAACCGTGGTATCGGTTCCGGCGACGGCTCCTGCGGTAGAATAGGTGGTGCCGTTAACGACGACGGAAAAGACCACGCCGCTGCCGATGCCGGTGGCCGACCAGTCGGAAATCGACGGCAATTTCTGCGCCGTTCCGGTAGTGAATAGCTGCGACTGGATCGTGACATTGCTGCCGCTGAAGCTGTCGAGCAAGGTGCCGGCGGTCGAAGAAGCGGTAATGGCCGAACCGGCGATGTTATTGCCGGCACTGTCGGTCGCAAGCGTTGTTGCAACCGTATGGATGGCAAAGCCCTTTGCGCTGGCAAGAGAAGTCGTGAGCTGCGTCCCGAACTGGGTTGCAGTCACGCCGGCAGCAAGAGCATTAACAGAAAATGTAATGGTGCTGGTGCCGTTATCGAGTGCCAGTGTAGTAGCATCCACCGCCAGGGTGCCGTTCCACACCGAGCCGTTGAGTGCAAGGGATACGGTATAGGCATGTTGGGTATTGTCCGTGGTGCCGGTCGAGAGGAAGATGCCTTTGGACAAATCGCCCTGGAAAGCGGTGTCGTTTTGAGTGGCGCCGGACGCAACATCGAGCACGAAGCTCTTGAATTGACCCACGTTAGTCGTTGCGGTGAAACCGGTTACCGTAAGGGCGGCATTGGCGGTAACGGTGGCGATGCTGGCGGTGCGCAGCGGGTTGTTGGAGCCGCCGGTGGCGATCGAGCCGTCGATCAAATTCACGCCGTTGAACTGCGTGCCTTTGGCCAAAGAGTTGATTTCGCTTGTCAGCGCCTGGAATTCCTGGTCGAGGAAGCCGCGGTTAGTATCGGTCAACGAACCGGATTGCGCCTGGTTGGCGACGGATTCCATCGTCTGCAGGATGGACTGGATCTGCGCCACTGCGCCGTCGGCCACCTGGAGGAGGCTGTTGGCTGCCGAAGCGTTGGTTTGCGCCGTTTGCAACGTGCTTACCTGCGTCGCCAGCGAAGTACCTACAGCGAGCGCCGCCACGTTGTCAGAGGCCTGAATGATGGCGTTGCCGCTTGAGAGGCGGGCGACGTTGAGGGCTGCCGCTCTAGACGCTGTATCAATGTTACCTTGCGCGTAATAGGCAGCGATATTGGTGTTGATTGAATTTGACATGACTGTCTCCTACATGGATGGTTAAGTTTCGAAAGCTACATGCTTTCACCAATTTTGCAGCCTACTCAGGCCACATTACCTCGATAATACGCGGTAATAATTAATATTGAGTTAATGCCAGGAAAATATTGTGAGTTTATTATCAACCCGCTGTTTTTTAATTTATATTTCAAGCAGCCCGCGCATCCGTTTTTCCTGCGTCCAGCCGGGTTCCGTATAAATTTGCATCGAAAAAGCCGGATCGCCCAGATGATCCATGAACCGTGAGATGCTTTGCATGATGCGAACCGCCGCATCCTGCGGCAATGTTGCTCCATATATATTGTAACTGCACATCAGCGCAAGTTTTATGGTGGCTAGCCGCACGCCGATGACGGTGATGCGTTCCGAAAGTTTATCCCCCAGCCCGGCATAGGGGAAGAGCGCCAGCGCCAGTTGCATCTGCAGCCAGCGGCGCAAGTGCGGCGCATATTTCGCCGCAGCTTCCTTTTGCCACAGCGCTTTTACCTTCTGATAGGCGGCGGCGCTTTGGACGGTGGTGTTGATTCTTACCGTGTCCCAATCCAGCGTGGCCGCCAATGCTTTTTCCATATCACCGATGGTTTGTTTCAGGCGCGGCGATGGTCGTTTTTTCGAGGCGACGATCAATCCGCATAGCGCATGTAACAGGTTGAACGGGTCGGCGGCATCGCTCTCGGGGGGCGGCAGGCGCCCGTCGGCATGGGTGAGATAAAACGGCGCAGCCTGCGGCCAGCCTTTGCGGTCGATGCGCTCAAAGGAACGGCTGACATTGGCGATGCGCAAAAAAATACGCTCGGCACTTGCTTGTTTGTCTTCCGTCGCTTTGAGAAATGCCTGGTGCACTGCCAGCGCATCCCCGGCTGCGGTGTCCTCCGGCAGATAATTTTTCAGCGAATGCGGCAGGCGTTCGGCTGCCGCTTCTTCCCATGCGCAGGCATTCTCATCGGCCAGGGCGAGCCGGACGATTTCGGGGCAGGACATGGCGGCGGTCATGACAACCTGGTTACCCAGCGCGCGCGTCACGCGCGGATAAAAATAACAGGCGTCGCCGAGAAATTTTTCACCGTGTGTTTTATGGATGCCGCACAGGCCGCCTTCCAGCTTGACGCAAAAACTCGTCTGCGGATCTTTGCGCATGATGTGCGATCCGTCCGGCTCGGCTTCGACCGCGCCCAGCAGTTCCGGTGCTTCTTTTTTATAGCGTGCCAGCGTCGGCTCGTCCATCTGCATCGACCAGCCTTGGCAGCAGGTATCTTCGCACTTGTCGCCGAGACAGGAAAATTTTGAAAGCAGTTGGGAACGCAGAATGGCTGTCATCATAACCTCCTTGCAACGCGCAGCAACACCGGCAGCCAATCCATCAATGTTTCCTGGCGCTCTACAGTCACGCTGGTATACCAGCGGCTGTCGGTGCGCACCAGTCCCCAGCGCCAATCCGAGGCGGCGGAAAGCATGATGGTGGTTTTGACGCCGAGCGCGCCGGCCATGTGCACGGTGGTGTTCTGGATGGACACTACTTCGTCGCACGCTGCAATCTGCGCCGCCAGCCCGTCGATATTCTGGAAACCGTCGATGTCGGGGTCGGCATAAAGCGCGCCGGGGAAGGCGCGGTTCGCCGCTTCCATTTCTCCCGCCGGAGGGCTGTATTGCAGCGATATATACCGGACATGCGGCAGCGAAAAAAGCGGCGCCCAGTCCGAAAGCGGAATATTGCGCTGGCTGGAATTGTCATTGTTTTTGGAATGCCAGGAAATGCCCACCAGCTTTTTGCGTTGACCCTGAGATAACGCCAGATATTTTTCCCGTAGCGTTCGCACGCGCGGGCTATCGGCTTTAAGATAAGGCGGATGCTGCGACGGCGTATAGTGCGGCAGTGCCAGGCGCATGAGCTGGCTCATGGCCAGCTGGAAATCGCATTTGTTCGTATAGCGGTCGAATAATTGCTGCGCGAGCTGAGGCGTTTCGGGTGTATGAGGAACGACGGAGACGTTGGGAAATGAGCGGGCGAACAGCGGAATCAGCTTGGGATAAAGTGCGAGCGTCACCTGCGCGCCTTGCGCAAACAGCCAGGGAAGTAGGCCGGCGAACATGAAAGCATCGCCGATGCCTTCGTTGCACCATAGCAGCAGATGCTTGCCCGCGAGCGGCTGACCGCTCCATTCGGGGATGGAAGTGTTGCACATGCATTGGTAAAAGACGCGGTCGCGCACGGCGGCGTAATCCTCGAAACCGTCCTTGCCATCGCTTAAGAGGAGTTTGATCTGGCCGGTCAGCATGCGCGCCTGGATATCTCCCGGTTTCAGTTCCAGCACTTTTGCCCAGCAGGCCAGAGCCTGTTCGTTTTCTCCCTTTACGCCGTGCATGCTGGCGCGCACGCGGTAGGGCCCCGGCGAGTCGGGATAGGCTTTCAGCGCCTCTTCGCATATTTCGATGCAGCGCTCATACTGGCCGTTATAGCTCAGCATCGCAGCGTATTCGGTGTAAAAATCGGCACCCTTCACGCCATGATGATAGATCGCCTCCAGATGTTTCATCCGCTCGGCGCGCTCATCCACCTTCCGGCATAGCTGTATGGCTACCGAGTGCAGGGCGATAATATCGGGATAGAGGGCGATGAGGCGGTTGATGGCGCTGCCGCTGATGTCCTTAGGCCTGGTTCCCGCTGTGCACAGATCGCTCAGCATGTCGATCGCTTCGCTATGGTTGGGATCCAAGGCCAGCAGCCGCGCCAGTACGTTCATCGCCTGTTCGGTGTTGCTTAAGCGGAGGTGAGCTTGCGCCAGCGGCAGCAGCGAACGCGGATTCTGCGGTTCGGCCAGCGCCAGCTGCTCCAGCCGTTTCGCCACGGCTTCCCATCCTTCGGCTAATTGCCCTTTCATGATGTCAGCCTTTCGCGCACGCGCTGCAATACCGGCTGCCAGTCGAGGAGTTTTTCCTGCCGCTCGATATGCACGCTTTCATACCAGCGGCTGTCGCTGCGTTTCAATCCCCAGCGCCAATCGGAGGCGGCGCACAGCATCAGCGTCGTTTTTACGCCGAGCGCGCCGGCCAGATGCACCGTGGAATTCTGGACAGAGATTATTTCATCCATAGCTGCCATCTGCGCTGCCAACCCGTCGATATTCTCGAACGCGTCGATATCGGGATCGACATGGAGCATGTTGGGGAAAGTGCGGCCTACGGCCTCTATCTCAGCGGCATGATCGCCATATTGCAGCGAAACATATTGGATGTCCGGCAGCAAAAAAAGCGGCGACCATTCCGCCAGCGGAATATTGCGCATCCCGGCGGTGTCGTAGTTGATGGTATGCCAGGAAATGCCCACCAGTTTTTTGATTTTCCCCGGCGGGCGTAATGCCAGGTATTTTTCGCGCAGGCTTTGCGTCTTTGCCGCATCGACCTTGAGGAAAGGCGGATGCTGCGCCGGCGTGTAATGCGTCACGCCGTAGGCCATGAGCTGGCCGAAGACGGCCTGCAGGTCGCATTTGGATGCATAGACCTGCAGATTATTTTTGCTGTAGGGAATGATGCCTACGCCGGGAAAAGATCGCGCAAAAAGCGGAATCATCTTGGGATAAAGCGCGAGTGTAATCTGCGCGCCCTGCGCCATGACCCAGGGCAGGAGGCTGGCGAACATGACGACGTCGCCGATGCCCTGGCTCGACCATAGCAGCAGGCGCTTATCTTTAAGCGACTCGCCATGCCATTCCGGTAGCGGAATGACCAATGCTTCCTTGACCATGGCGTAATCGCGGTGCGCGGCATATTCCTCGTAGCCCTCGCGGCAATCGCTGGTGAGCAGTTTGATGATGCCGATCGCCACGTGCGACGCATGATCCTCCGGCGTCATTTTCCCCGCATCGCCCGGCAATTGCGCAACGACGCGCGCCCACTCCGCCAGCGCTTCGTCGTAGCGCCCGAGATTGGTATAGACATTGGCGCGCATCTTGAGCACGCCCAGCGAGCCGGGATAGGCGGCCAGCGCATCTTTGCACACGGTCAGGCAGCGGTCGAACCGGGCGTTCTGGCTTAAGCACAGGGTATAGGCGCAGTAGAATGATTCGGTGCGAACGCCCAGAGCATATAGCGCATCCAGATGCACCAGGCGTTCGGCATAATCGCCCACGGTTTGCGCCAGCCGCGCCGCGACGGAACGCACGCCGATATTCTTCGGATAGTCTTTTGCCAACCGTTTCATGCTGGCATTTTCCGCCAGGCAGAGATCATGCAGCAGGTTCGAGGCCTCGGCACGATCGGAATCGAGAGCAAGCAATTTGGCCAATACCGCCGTGGCTTTTTCCGGCTGTTTAGCTTGAGCGTAAGCCTGCGCCAGCGGCAGCATGTGACGACTCTGGCGGGGATTGGCGGCAAGCGCTTTTTGGAAATAGTCCGCGGCAGCTTCCCATCGCTGTGCTTGCAGATGAATCGTTCCCAGCGCGTGTAAAATATCGGGCTGGCCGGGATAATCCGCCAGCAGCGCTTCGTAGGCGCTTTGCGCGTCGGCGTTTTTCCCATCCACATGCAGCCGCATCGCCGCCACCAGGCGCTGTTTCAAATGGTCGCCGGAGGCTAGGGAAGAGCCGCTCATCATTGCCGCTTATCCGCGTAGATCATGGCGTAATATTCCTTGAACCATTTGTCGGCGTAGTCGCATTCCTCGTAGCCTTTGAAATAGGGGCCGCCCAGCGTGTAATGCAAATTGGCGATCTGCGACAGCGGCACCGGGTCGTATTCGCTGACCAGGAAGTTCCAACGGATGGAGAGTTCGCCGATTTCCGCCTCGTTCTTCAGCCACTGGAAGCGGTGCAGCTCCAGGCCGGAAGCGGTATTGACGTAGTCCGGCGTAAGCCGCGTGCACTTGGCGCAGTTCATCAGCATGACGCTCGACCAGTTCTTTTTTTCGTAACTGGTTTGCTTCTGGCCGAGGAATTTCGCATCCGTTTTGGGCGTGTAATTATGCTTGGCCACCATCACGGCATAACGGTCGTCGCGTAAGCTCCATAATTTGGCGATGTCGTCCAGCACCAGCATGTCGCAATCCATGAAGATCGCCCACCCTTCGTAATTGCACAGATACGGCGTGAGGAAACGGGTGAAGGCGAATTCGGTGGATTGCAGCGAGTTGCGCTCGCGGGTGAAGATTTTGGACAGCTGTGGCAGCGCCAGCGGCGTGATGGCGGTGGGCAGCGAGGAACGCGAGAGGATGCTATGCGTCAGCACGTGGTAGGCGACGGTTTCGCGCTGGTCGAAGCCGATGAAGACGCGGATGCTGTCGGCTTTGTCGGTGTTTTGCATAGGATCCTTTTTTTTGCGGTTACAGGGTTGCGGCGATGGGTTGTTTTTCGGCGCCTGCGGAGGCGCAGAATTTATAGATAAAGTATTCGTACACTCCGTTCAATACCTCCTGGCTGACATGGCGGGAGGCGGCGTCTTCCTTCCCGAACACGGCGCTGCCGATGTTGGGCGCGATCCAGCGGACGATTTCGAAGGACGGGAAATAGAATAGCTTATCATCGGCTTGATGTTTTTCCAGGAACTCGTTCAGCGCCGCGCGCAACAGCGACTTGCTGACGCAATCGATTTCCACGGCGCTTAAGTTAGCCGAATGTTTGATGCCGATGGCGCTGTCGATGGGTACCGGCGACAGTGTGAGCAGCAAACGGGCGGTGGGGTTGATGGTGCGGATGGCCTTGTACAGGGCGTCGAGAGCTTCGCTGACTTCGGCGTAGCTGCCGATGCGGAATTCGGCGCCTGCCGTTTTCAGCTTGCCGGTCAGGTGCGAGCGCAAAGCGATGTCCTCGTTGGTGGAGATGGTCAGGAATTTAGGCGCGATCGCCGGACCGACTTCGAATTCCGCTGGTGTTGGCGGCAGGAAATAATCGAGCACGTTGCCGTAAGTGACGATCAGAAATTCGCTGGCCTTCAGCGCCGCCAGCAAGGCCTCCAGCCGTTGCAGCTCCATTTTCACCACGGCGGCCAGATCGACGCCGGCGTCTTTGGGATATAAAACGTCTACCCAATGTTCGATATAGGCGCGCTGCAGCCGCGGCGCGGCGGTGCACACGGCCAGCAGCTTGGCGTTGGAAAAGGGGGAATTCAGATCCTCGGCCTGGATGAACGGCGATATAGTGAAGCCGCGGTGCTGCAGGTAATTGGCGATGTTGCGGGCGAAGCAGGAGCCCATGGTGAAGATGCGGGTGGCGGGGTCGATAAAATCGAAACGCCGCGATCCGAAGGCGGCGTCGAGAAAGGCAACGGTGGTGGAAAATTCATCGCTGCAATGCGGGTAGACTTCGACCAGCCGGTCGTTGCGCTTTTTGCGTTTGTGAACCAGCGTTTCTTCGATTTGCCGCGTTTCGCTTGCGCTCAGGCCGGGGTTGACGGCGGAGACGGGCAGGCACCATTTCATTTTCTGCCAGTCGCCTTCGAGCTTGAGATCGGCGATGAACTGGCAAAACTTGTTCACCAGCTCGCCGCGGGCCGCAGCGCTCGAATCTTTTGCCAGCAGGTCGAAGAAATTCCTGTAGATAAATCTTGACAAGTCCCGGCTTTTATCCGCATAAAATTCCATGGTTTTACCTTGAAAACATTGGCGTTAGATCCTCATGCACTCGAACCCTGAGCTGGAACTGACGTATAAAATCGCCAATGTCCCGGTGTCCTATTTTCCTTTTCCGCATTTTTATATCCGGGATATTTTCCCGGCGGATTTTTACCGCGACTTGATCGCCAACCTTCCCGATCATTCCGCGATGCTGCCGATCGGCGAGGTGCGTCCGGTCAAGGGGTATAAGGAGCGTTTCGTGCTGCAGATGAGCCCGCAGTATCTTGCAGCGCTGCCCGAAGCGAAAAGAAAATTCTGGGAGGAATGCGCGCAGTGGATGATGACTGGAAAACTCACCAATTATCTGCTCAATAAATTTTCCGCCCACATCAATGAGCGCTTCAAAAACGTTCAGAGCCCCATATTTTATAATGAGTGTATGCTTATCGAGGATATCACCAATTATTCCATAGGGCCGCATAGCGATTCTCCGAAAAAAGTCATTTCCGTTCTTTTTTACCTGCCGAAAGATGATTCCCAGGCCAACCTCGGCACGTCCATTTATGTTCCCAAGGAGGCGAGCTTTACCTGTCCGGGCGGACCTCACTACGGGTTCGAGAATTTCAGCAAAGTCCATACCATGCCCTTCCTTCCCAATTCGGTATTCGTATTCCTGAAAACGGCCAATTCCTTTCATGGCGTGGAACCGGTGACTACGCCGGATCGCAGCCGATGGGTCTTTCTTTTCGACATTTACGTTAAACAACCTCCCGTTTCATAAGCCTCGTCAGCGGCGGAAAATGCGCTCGATAACGCTTTCTTTCCTGATGACGGCGCCGTCGTCGCCCAGCGCTACTTCCGTGACGACAAACTGATACTGTACTTGCGGGAAACCAGAGGCGATGCGTTCGATCGTTGTTTTCCACCAGGCGGGCGGCTGTATGGTGCAATGCGCATTTTCGCCGTTGGGAAGAATTCTTTTCGCGGCATAGCAGGCGATGTTGGCGAAGACAAAATGTCTGGCATAGGAAAATAGTTCGGCCAGAATCCACGGCAAGTCTTCTTCTGGGCAATGCTCCAGCACGTCGGTGCAGATGACGCCGTCGAACTTTCCCTGCGGCAGCTCCGTATAGGGCGGGTAGGCCGGATCGTAGAGCGTGATCTCCTTCACGCCCCAGAAGGCCTTGATCGATGGATACTCTGCATTTCCTGCCGTAATTGAAGCAACTTGATATAATTTTCCTTTGCCGCAGCCGTAATCGAGCAGGGTTTGGGCTTTGGTGCGTTTGGCCAACATACCGATGCGCGGCGCCTGATGCGGCAGGCTGATACCGGCGAACATTTCCTCCGGCTTGGTGTCGGTGGTGCCATGCAGGTGCAAATGCTGATACTGCTCCAGCAATTGGCGGTAGCGTTCGCTTGGCTGCTGGCGGCTGTATTCTGTTTTTACGGCTGTATGTTCCATGACACTCTCCTGATCGGGCGCTGCGCCGCGGCCGAATTTATGAATAAAGTATTCGTATACGCCGGTGAGCACATGCTCGCTGACATGCCGGGAAGAAGCGTCTTCCTTTCCCAGCACGGCGGCATCCATGCACGGTCCCACCCAGCGCACGATTTCAAACGAAGGGAAATAAAAAAGTTTTCTATCCGATTTTTTTCGCTCCATCACATCGTCGAGCGCGGCCTTCAGGAGCGATTTGCTGAGACAATCGATTTCGATGGCGCCCAGCTTTCTGGCGTGAACGATACCCAGCGCGTTGCCGATGGGAACGGGAGAAAGCGTGAGCAATATGGGGGCGTGCGGATTGATGTTTCTGATCGCCGCATATAAAGCATCCAGGGCTGCCACGGCTTCCGGGTAGGTGCCGAGGCGGAATTCGGAGCCGGCTTCTTTCAGCTTGTGCGTCAGGTGCGAGCGCAGGTCGATGTCTTCATCATGGGATATGGATAGGAACTTCGGCGCTACGGGCGGGCCGATTTCATATCCGGCAGACGCCGCGGCGGCGGTCATGAAATAATCCAGGACGTTGCCGCAGGTGATAATTAAAAATTCGGCGGATTTCAGGGATTCGGCCAGCTTTTCGAGCCGATGCAGCTCGTTTTTTATGACCGCTTCAAAATCCACACCCTTATCCGCCGGGTAGAGAAACCTGACCCAATGTTCGACGTAGGCTGCCTTGAGCGGCGCCGGGGCGGCGCAGACGGCGAGCATTTTCGCATTGGAAAAAGGCGAGTTCAAATCCTCTGCCTGGTCGCAATGCCCGACGGCAAATCCTTTCTGGCGCAGATGCTCAGCGATATTGAGCGCAAAGCAGGAGCCGAGAGTGAATATGCGGCTGGTCTCATCAAACAGGCCGTATCGCTCCGACCCGAAAGCCGCATCGAGGAATTCAATCCGCGTGGAAAATTCGTCGCTGCAGTGAGGATAGACTTCGAGCAGCTTTTCATTGCGCCTTTTGCGCTTCTGCGCCAGGGCATTTTCCACTTTCCCGATCTCGTCCCCGCTCAGGCCGGCACGGGCATAATCGGGCAGGAAAAATTTCATTTTCTGCCAGTCGCCTTCGAGTTTCAAATCGGCGAGGGACTTGCAAAACTCGTCTATAAACCCCCTGCGCGCCGCATCGTTAGGGCAATCGGCGGCCGATTTGGAAAACTTCCTATAGGTGACCCTGGGCAGGTTTTTTCCCGTAAAAGAATGGAAATAACACTCCCTGAGGTTGGCGCGGCTATAGTCGTCATAGGCAATGGCGGGGTCGGTGGTCATGGCTACAGCATGTGCTGGACTTTATAATGATCCTGCTGAAACACATACTGCACGCCGGTTTTGCGATCAGCATCGATCAGGAGCGGCGCGCGCGCGTTGACCGACAGCTTGACCTGCTCCAGGCCGCGATGCACCGATACGATCAGCAGCAGCGCCAGGTTCGGCGGGTCGATCTGCAGGTCGCGGCAGGCGGCACCCAGGTCGGCTTCGGCGATGATGGCGTTACGCGTTTCCAGCGGCAGGGTGATGAACGACAGGGCGATGTCGTCGAGCGATTGCAGCAGGGTGAATTGCTGCATTTTCGGGCTGGGGAATTTGGTCAGCACGAAACGGAATTTGTCCGGCATCCCGAGCAGGCCGCGCGGGAACACGATCGCCTTGTCCGTATCCACGGTAATCTCGCCGAAACGCGATGCGATGGTTTCCATCATGACGGTACCAGAAGCTATAAACCCGGTTGAATTTGCCGATTGGTGTAGCATATGTACCGCCTTTTGTGAATAGAGGCTAGGTTCTATTGATAAATTCTACTAGCCTGGCCAACTTGCTTGGTTTTCTGCGCTTCCGGTGCTCACGTACAAGTGTACGCTCCGCTCCGGTTCTTAAAAACCGGCGCATTTGGCTCAGCCTAGCGAATTTCTCAACAGAACCCATATTGTAATTTGTTACTTTAAATAATCCGAAAGCCTCAGAGCAGAAATTTTGGCGAATGCCGCGAAAGATGCCTGCAGGATGCCCTGGTTGACCGCCACCTGCGTCGACACCGAGACGATATCGGTATTGCCGATGCTCTGCTGCAATCCCTGCCAGTAGAGTTTCTGGTTATTCAGGACGGTGTCGCTATTGGTAAGCTGCCCCGCCGTCGCCCCTACCGTCGCCTGCAATGCCGTTATCTGCGCTATGCCCTGCTGCACGAAGTTTTCCGCATTCTGGAGATCGGTGGTGTTATTGCCCTGGTCGCCTTTTTGCGCCGTGGCCAGCCCGGCGAAAAGCTGCTGGAAACCGGAGGCATCGGCGCGCACGTTGTAGGTAATGACGGTATTGTCGTCGATGCGCGTGGTCATGTCCTGCCCGCTGCCCTGGTAATAGCCGGTATCGGGTGTGCCCGGCACTTGCAGCGTGGGGAAGGTATTTTTGACCGCCGGCGTATTGGTGGCGGTGCCGGAAAATAGGTACTGGTTGTTCACGCTGGTGTTGAGCTGCCCGACCAGCGTTTGCCAGATGCCTTGAAGCTGGGTGCTGAAGCCGGCGCTCGACGTGCCGCTCATGCGCTGCGAGATCAGGCTCTGCAAATCAGTAGCCGTTTTGATAATCTGGCCAAGCACCGTGCTTGCCGTATTTACGCTGGCTTCTATGGTCTGGTGGTTCTCGACATACTGCGTCGTGCGGGCAATGGTGTCGGAGAGCGACAGGTATTGCTGGGTCTGGCCGGTCGCCGCCATGCCGGCGAAATCCTGGAAGGCATTTCCGCTGGACAGTTGTTCCTGCTCTTTGGTCAAGTTGGTTTCCACCGTATTCACATCATTCAGCGTCGACTGGAAAGCCGCATAGGTGCTGACAGTTCCCACTCCCATAGTTCCTCTCCTTTTCCCGTTACGCAATCGATTGCAGCAGGGCGTCGAACAAGGTGCTGGTCACCGAGATCACGCGCGCCGAAGCGGTATAAGCATTCTGGTAAATGACCGTGTTGGCCAGTTCGGTATCGAGATTGACGCCGCTGATGGTGGAAGCTTGCTTCGTAAAGCCGTCGAGCAATGTCTGCGCATTGGTTTGGGTGGTGGTAGCCGTGGCGGCGTTGCTCGAGGCCGATCCGATGATGGCGCCGGCATAGCCGCCGAAGCTCTGGGTGGTGGCGCCCAGGCCGCCGGCGATGGGAAAATTGACCGAGGCGGTGCCCAGCGAAGCCAATTGCTGAATGACGCTGTTGTCCCCGGGATTGCGCACATAGGTATAATTGGGCAAGGCCGTGGGGTCGGCGGGCTGAGCACCCTGCGTCAGGGTGCCGAGCGAAATCAGGCCGGGATTGTCCCGCAGGCGCTGTTCGACCTGCAGGTTGGCGGCGCTGCCGGCCACCGCATCGCCGGTGGTGGTCAGGCTGTTGCTCTTAAAAAAATTATTGAGGTTGAAATATTGCGAAAATCCCTGGTTGCTGCCGGCTATCGGCGGATCATTGGCCGGTTGTCCCTGCTGGGAGCTGTTTAAGCTGTCGATAGCGATGAGATTGCTGCTGTTACCGGCTTTGATCTTAAGAAAACCGTTCTGCGTCGTGATGTAGTTGCCATTGCTGTCTTTGGGCAATTCGTTGCCATTGGCATCGACCAGCAGCGCCTGGGCGAGAGGCTGGTGGGTGGTGGGTTTGACGATAACGCCGTCGCCGTTGGCCGTCTGCGGCGCGTAATAGGTATTAAGCAGATTCGACTGGTTGTTGGTGATCTGGTAGGTGATCTGCGAGGTTTTGACCGGGCCTTTCCCGTCATCGACGGCGACGTCCAGCGTGACGGTGTAATAATCCGCGCTGGAATTGCTGCCGAGCGCAACGTTGAAGAGGCCGCTGTTCACCGTGCGGCCGTTCTGGCCGGCGGGCATGGCGGCGTAGGGCGGCGTGACCGTTGCCGTGCCGACGGGAGGGACGGTGCCGCTGCTCGATGCCTGGCCGGCGGCGGTGATGGTGAAGCTGTTGGCGCCGACGTTCGAGATAACGAACGTGCCGGTCAGGGCGGATTCCGCAATGCCGTCGACCGACGTGCCGGGGTCAGAGAGATATACGGTCTCGCCGTTGGTCAGGCCGGCGGTGCTGCCGGTGGTATGGACGGTCACCGTCCCGCTGTCCATCGTGGTTTGATAGTTGCTGATGGCGATGGTGGGGGCAGGCAATGTTACCGTCGTGGTATTGGCTCCGCCGCTGGGCTGTACCGTCACGCCGCTGACATAGAGGTTGGCTGTGCTGGCCGAAATGTTATCGAGACCCAGATCGAAATTGAATTGCGCCGACGATCCGGGGAGACTGCTGCTGTCGGACACGACCTGGATATTGTTGAGGTTGCCGACTTCCACTTTATTCTGCGGCGGGCCGTAATACTGGTTGATGGCGTCGATAATGTCCTGCGTCGACACGTTGCCCTCGCCGTGGCCGGAATTGAGCGTCGAAAGGTCGAGATTGAGCGGCGCCTTGCCGTTGGTTTCGTCAGCATAGGGCGACGTGGCGGCCTGGCCGGTTGAATTCAGCACGGCGATGTGCACACTGCCGTTCCATTGACTCAAGGTCTGCGCGCCCACGGCGCGTTCGCCGGTGAGGCTGCCCGCGCCGGGGAAGCCGCTGCCGGAATTCTCGACGATGTTGACCTGATCGCGCAGGTTTGCTGCCAGCGTATCGAGCTGGGTCAGGAGACCCGGTATCTGCTGATCGCGCATGGACAGCAATCCGGCGATTTTCCCGGACGTCAGCGTGCTGGTGATCTGCGCTGGCGTGCCGCCGGAAGCCAGCTGCACCGGCGTACCGATCCGGTTGCCCGCCTCGTCGGTGCGGTAGACCAGCAACGACGACAGCGATCCATTGTTGGCGAAGACGCCGACCGATGATGCCGCAGTATAGCTCAACTGGTAGGTGGTGGCACTGTCGAGCAAGCTGGTGCCGTTGCCGGTGGTGATGCTGATCGCGCCGTCGCTCTGGGTAGTGGTCTGGATATTGATATATTGCGCCAGGTTGTTCAGCAGAGTGTCGCGCTGGTCGCTCAGGCCGCCCACGGATTGGCCGAGCAGCGTGGCGTCGCTGATGTTATGGTTGACCTCCGCCAGGTTGGTAAGGTCGCTATTGACGTTGTCGATGGCGCTTTTAATGTCGCCGTCGGCCTGAAATTGCAGGCTCTGAAGTCCCTGCGCCGTTTGTTGTATCTGCCCGGCCAGCGTGACGCCGCTATTGACAGCAGCCTGTTGCAGCGCCGTGTTCTGCGGCGTCTGCGCCAGCGACTGCATGTTATTGAAAAAATCGCTGACGAAGGTATCAAGGCTGTTGTTATTGCCCGGCTGGCCGAGCAATAGCTGGATGCGGTTGTGGTAATCGCTAAGGACGCTTGCCTGCCCGACCGTCGAGTTCTGCTGCCGCACGGCGCCGACCAGGTTCTGGTTGACCTGGCGGGTGACGTCCGTCACGCTGACGCCGGCGCCTTCCCCGCTGAGATAGACGGCCTGCTGATTGCCGATTTCACGGCTGTAGCCCTGGGTATTGGCATTGGCGATATTCTGCGACACCACCGCCAGCTGCTGCTGGTTGATGTTGAGGCCGGAAAGCGCCGTAGTCAGAGCTGTTGAAAGGCCGGCTACCATATTAGACTCTCTTGTTAAGCGTTACGGATAAAGTTTCGTAGGGTGCGATGCCGGTCAATCCTTTGCCGTCATAGGCCATGCGGCGAGTGTTTTTCATCACGACGTCAGTGATGGCCTGCACGATCTTATGGTTGACTTCCTTGGCCAGCAGCAGCTTGCGGTGGTTTTCGGCAAGAATGTTGTTGAACACTTCCACTACCTCCTTCAAATCCTGCTTGTCCTGCGAGGGAATGGTTTCGACCAGGTGCGGGTGCTTGTCGATCAGCTTGCGCTGCGCTTCCAGGGCATTCACCAGGAACAACTTTTCATTTTGCAGCGCCTCGATCTTCGACACTTTCATCTCGGACAGAAAATCGACTTCCTCGGCCAGCAGCTGCGCCAGCCGTGCCGTCAAAGTGATGACGTTCTGCATTTTCAATGCGGGTATCGCCGGTTTTTTCGTTTCGCTGCTCATCGTCATCCCCTTTGTGTTTCCTGCAATTTGAGTAATTCCTGCTTAACGTAATCCGCAATTCCTATGCCGCCGGAGCGGGTGATCTGCTTGCCGTACTCGTCCATCATCAGGCCTTTATAGACCTCGCTGCTCTGGCTATCGCCGAACGCTTCCGTTCCTTCGGAATCGCCGAACATCTGTTCGAGCATCTGCCCCACGAACATCGATTCGAAATCCTTCGACACTTTATCGATCTGGTCGTTGCTCATCGATGCGACAGAACCCATTCCCCCTTGAGGGTTAGGGGCGGGGAAGGGGGTAATAGCCGCATTGGTATTTAGTGAAACCACATCATTTCTTTCTATCTGGTCTGTATATCGGCCTGCAGCGCGCCGGCCGATTTGATCGTCTGCAAAATGGTGATGAGGTCGCGCGGGGTGACGCCCAGCGCGTTCAGCCCTGCCACCAGGTCTTTCAGCGTCGCGCCATGCTGCATCACTGCCATGCGCTTGCCGGGACCGGTTTCTTCGACGCTGACGTTTGTTTGCTGCGTTACCACCGTTTGTGCGCTGTCGGGCGCCAGCGGGTTAGGCTGCGACACCACCGGCGTCTGCTCGATCTTGACGACGAGGTTGCCCTGCGCCACCGCTACCGTGTCGATGCGCACGTTCTCGCCCATGACGATGGTGCCCGACGCCTCGTCGATGACGATCTTGGCCACCTGATCGGTGGCGACCGGCAGTTTTTCGATGTCGGCCAGCAGCTGCGTCACGTTATTGTGGTAGGCCGCCGGTATGGCCAGGACGACGGTGCCCGGATCGGATACGGTGGCTAGCCCCGGCCCGACCTGCTCGTTGATGACGTTGGCGATTTCCTGCGCCGTCGATATGTCGGGATTGCGCAGCGCCATTTTCAGTTCGGACAGGCTATTCAGCGCGAAATTGATTTCTTTTTCGACCATGCCACCGTCGGCGATAAAGCCTGAGGTCGGCACGCCCTTGGTGATGGTGACGCCGGCCGCGTCGCTTCCTGCCTTGAAGCCGCCGATGGAGATCGATCCTTGCGCCACGGCATAGACTTCATTGTCGGCGCCGTACATCGATGTTGCCAGCAGCGTGCCGCCGGTTAAATCCTTGGCATCGCCCATGGCGCTGACGGTGACGTCGATTTTTCCGCCGGTGCGGGCGAAGGGCGGCAGCATGGCCGTCACGGTGACGGCGGCGACGTTCTTGGTTTTAAGCGAGGTGCCGCGCGTATTGACGCCCTGGCGTTCCAGGAAGGCGATCAGGCTCTGCTCGGTAAACGCGTTATTGGTGAGCTTATCGCCGGTGCCGTTTAAACCCACCACCAGCCCGTAGCCCATCAGCATGTTCGGACGTATGCCCTCGAAACTGACGATGTCCTTGATGCGCGCCTCGGCATGGGCGCTGCTGGGGAAGGACAGCAGGTAGCTCCATAATATCAGCGTGAACAGCACGGTCAGGCAAATGAACCGGCCGGCTATGGCCGTTACGATAACGGTGGCGTTGCGCTGCGGCGTCATAAGCGTCCCTTTATTATTTCACTCTATTTAGTAGCGATTCCCGTGCCACGCCGGACAGCTTGTCAAATATCAGCTATTACAACAGCTTGTTATGCTTTCACCGCTTTCGCTGCGGGGCGGTGGATTCATGCGGCATCGTGACCGGGCATTTTTTGCCCCCTGCTTTATTTACCCGCTATTAAACCGTATTATGGTAATATGGTAAAAGAGAGTCTGGTATGAATGAAATTACGAAAGTCAGCGGTTACGGTTCGATCGGCGGCGCCGGCGCTATTAAAAAACGCGGAGAGGCCTCGCCGGCGGGGAATTTTGCCGATCTGCTGGCGGCGTCCGGGGCGGAGGAATCGGGAGCGGTTTCGGCGACGGGCGATGTCGCTGCCGCTGCGCTTTCCAATTTATTGGCGCTGCAGGAAATCTCGGAAGAAGACATCCAGCGCCGCAAGCTGGTGCAGCAGGGTAAAACCATGCTCGAAGTGTTGGAGAATCTGCGCCGGCAGTTGCTGATCGGCACGCTGCCGCCGCATCTCCTGCAGGATTTGAACCGCCAGCTTTCTTTGCACAGGCAAAAGACCGCCGATCCGCAGCTTAACGCGCTGATCGAGGATATCGAGCTTCGCGCCGCCGTCGAACTGGCCAAGCTCGAAATGGCGACAAAAGGGGCGGAGGCATCGTAAATACTTTCTTAAGGAAATAATGCCATGATCGCACGTAAAATTTCCGGTTGCGATTGCGAGTAGAGGAAGTCATAGAATAGCAGTAACGTTTTGTAATAGTCATGACCATCAAGAAACCACATACCGTTTATCTGCCGCTGCCGGGAAAGCAATGGCTGGGGCGCGCCGGCGTGGCGCTGATGGTGACGTTTGCGCTGACGCTGTTGATGATGAGCAAGGCCAATAATCCGGCGGCGCAGCGCCTGCGCACCAACATTACCGATATGGCGGCGCCGGTGTTGGCGGTGGCGAGCAGCCCGATGGACGCGCTCTATAATGCCGGGATGTGGCTCACGGATATGTCGCAGTTGCGCGAGCAAAATGTTTTTTTGAAAAACCAGAATATCGAATTGCTGCAATGGCAGTCGGCGGCCAAGGAAATGGAGGCCGAGAACCGTTCGCTGCGCAGTCTGCTCAACGTCGTGCCGCCGAAAAAGAACAGCTACATCACGGCGCGCATCGTCTCCGACCTCGGCGGCCCTTACGTGCATTCGGCGCTGGTAGGCGGCGGCAGCGCGCAGGGCATTAAAAAAGACGAGGCGGTCACCAATGAAAACGGGCTGATCGGCCGCGTCATCGACGTGGGGGCGGCCAGCGCGCGCGTGCTGTTGCTTTCCGACATCAATTCGCGCGTGCCGGTAGTCACCGAGCATTCGCAGGAAAAAAGCATTCTCGCCGGCAACAACAGCGAGTGGCCGACGTTGTCGTATCTGGCCGTGGGTAGCAAGGTCGTCGTCGGCGAACGCGTCGTTACTTCGGGCGACGGCGGCATTTTCCCGCCGGGGATACCGGTGGGCGTCGTCACTGCCGTCGAAGCAGGAGAAGTCCGCGTGCAGCCGTTTGCCGATGCGGCGAAAGCGGAGTATGTAAGTATTATAGACTATGCGTTTTAGAGCGACCCTTGATTCCCGCCGCGCGCAGGCTTGAACTGTTGTTTCTGGCGGCGTTGCCCGGCCTCATCGCCACGGCTCTGGCGATTTTTTCCCTTTCGTGCAAACATATCAGCGGCCTCAGCCACTTCATGCCGGCGCTGCCGCTGATACCGATATTTTACTGGGGGCTGACGCATAGCCGCGACATGCCGTACTGGTTCGTCTTCGCGCTGGGGCTGGTGACGGATGCCGTCACCGGGCTCAATCTCGGCCTGTCGTCGTTATTGTATATGTTGTTCCTGAAGCTGCTGCATATGCAGCGCCGCTACATCCACAAGGAAGGCTTCATCGTCAAATGGATGTATTTCGCCGCGCTGCTGGCCGTAACCGACTTTCTGGGCGGCATCGCGCAGTCGTTTTTCAGCCCCGGCTCCGTGCATTTCGGCCCGGCGTTCCTGCAGTGGCTGCTCACCGTCTGCTTCTACCCCGTCCTGCATAAGGCCTTCGACGGGCTGGACGACTATATCCACTCGCGGAGGTGGCAGATTCTCCACGGGGGGTAGGGTATAGGGGTTAGTGGACATTGCTGTTTTTATGTAATTCACTATACCCTATACCCTAATCACTATACCCTGACTTACCCATGCCCAAGGAAAACGAAAAACAGCGCATCTTCACGCGGCGGGCCGTATTGTTCGGCGGGTTGCAGCTGGCGGCGTTTTCGGCGCTGGCAGGAAGGCTCTTTCAGTTGCAGTTCCTGCGGGAAAACGAATACGCTACCCTGTCCGAAAACAACCGCATCAAGCTGCAACTGATCGCTCCCGAGCGCGGGCACATCCTCGATCGCTGGGGACAGCCGCTGGCGCTCAATGAAAAAAACTACCGGCTGTTTCTCGATTACAGTTCCCTGAATCAGCAGACGCTGCGCGCCAGCCTGCAAAAGCTGAACGCGCTGGTGCCGCTGCCGGAGAAAAAATTGAAAGCATTGGAGCATGTGCGCGCTTCGGCGGCAGCGATGCCGGAAATGCTGAAGGAACATCTGACGTGGGAGGAAGTGTCGCTGGTGGAACTGCACCTGCTGGAGCTGGCGGGCATCTCCATCGATAGCGGGCAGATCCGGCATTATCCGTTTGCCGAGAAAGCGGCGCACCTGGCCGGTTATGTCGGCACGGTGTCGGAAGACGAAATCACCGATGACAGCCAGCCGTTGCTGCGCCTTCCCGAATTCAAGATCGGCAAGAACGGCGTCGAGAAAATGCTCGAAGACCGGCTGCGCGGCACCGCTGGCATCCGCCAGATGGAAGTCAACGTGCACGGCGTGCCGGTGCGCGAGGTCAGCAAGAAGGACAGTATCCCCGGCGAGACGGTGTCGCTTACCATCGACAGCAGGCTGCAGGAATACGCTGCCGGGCTGGTCGCCGCGGAAAGCGCGTCGGTGGTGGTGATGGAGGTTGATACCGGGAATATACTGGCGCTGGTATCGATGCCCGCTTTCGATCCCGATATTTTCAGCAAAGGCATCGCCGCCGATTACTGGAAAATCCTGAGCACCGACAAGAAAAGCCCGCTGCTCGATAAATCGATTGCCGGGCAATATCCGCCCGGCTCGACGTTCAAGATGATGGTGGGGCTGGCCGGGCTGGATGAAGGGGTCATCGAGCCGTCGTCGACGGTGTATTGCCCCGGCCAATTTTTCCTGGGCGATCACAAATTCAATTGCTGGAAGCAAGGCGGCCACGGCAGCGTGCGTTTCCACGAGGCGATACAGCAATCGTGCGACACGTTTTTTTATACGGTGGCCGAGCGGCTGGGCATCGACGCCTATGCCCAGATGGCGCGGCGCTTCGGCCTGGGGCATGTGCACGGGCTGGGATTGGAGGGCGAGAAACCCGGCATCATTCCCGATCCGGAATGGAAAATGAAACATACCAAGCAGCGCTGGAGCGGCGGCGATACCATCAACTGCGCCATCGGACAGGGCTTTGTGCTGGCGACGCCGCTGCAATTGGCGGTGATGGCGGCGCGCATCGCCGGCGGCACGGCGGTCAAGCCGCGCCTGCTCGTTGCCAAGGGCGAGGAGAATCCGGTCTTCGAGCCGGTCGGCGTCAAAAGCGAGTTGCTGCAGCTCACGCGCGAGGCGATGATTGCCGTGGTCAACGAGCCAGGCGGCACCGCCTACGGCAAGCGCATCATGGAGCCGAGATTCGCCTTCGCCGGAAAGACCGGCACGTCGCAGGTGCGCCATCTTATCCGCGAGGGCATGAACCAGAATCTGCTGCCGTGGGAATTCCGCCATCACGCGCTGTTCGTCGGCTTCGCCCCCGCCGACGCGCCCAAATACGCCTGCTGCGTCGCCATCGAGCATGGCGGCGGCGGCGCGGCGACGGCGGCGCCGGTGGCGCGGGACGTGCTATTGAAAATTCAGCAGCTGGACGAGGAAAAAAAGGCGTAGCGGCTTGGTTTTTAATGTTTTTTTATGGAAACCGGCGATTATGCTTGCATCTGCTTCCGGTTTGGGCTATTAAGCCCCTCCCAAATAAAGGATTAGCCTATGAAACAGGATATTCATCCCGATTACCATAAAATCACCGTCGTCATGACCGACGGCAGCAAATACGACACGCACTCGACCTGGGGCAAAGAGGGCGACGTGCTGCAGCTCGACGTCGATCCGAAAACGCATCCGGCGTGGGTCGGCGGCGTAAACTTACGCAAAACCGGCCAGATGGAAAAGTTCCAGAACAAATTCAAGGATTTCGGCGTCGCTTCCAGCAAGAAAGCCGCGCCTGCCGAAGCGCCTAAGAAAAAGGAAGCCAAGGCAGCCGCCCCCAAAGATGTTGCTCCGAAAAAAGAAGAGGCGGTTGCCGCGCCTGAGGCTGAAAAGAAAGAAGAATAATCACAAGAATTGGTTTTTTGTAACGAAGGCGGGCAGCAATGCCCGCCTTTTTTTATCCGCTACGCGAAGCGTGGCGGATTGTGCACCGGTATCTGGGTTTGTTATGTTATAACATTTCTCTTTACAGGCGCCGCATGGCGGGATATGGTCGTCGGCATGTTGAGCATTTCGAATATCGCGCTGGGATATGGTGACAAACCGGTGCTGCAACTCACCGGACTGGAGCTGCCGAAGGGTGGGCAATGCCTGATTACCGGCGCATCGGGTAGCGGCAAGACGACGCTGCTTTACGCCATTGCCGGGCTGATTTCGGTGATGAGCGGAAAAATGATGGTCGGGGGTGCCGACATTGGCAAGCTTTCGGAAGCTGAGCGCGATCATTTCCGCGGGCAACATATCGGCATGATTTTTCAGACGTTGCATCTGGTGAAATCGCTTACTGTATTGGATAATTTGTTGCTCGCCTCGTATCTTGCCGGTGTGCCGCCGCAGCATCAACGCGCTTCCGAAGTGCTGAAAAAACTCGACATCCATGACAAGCGGGACGAATTGCCGGAGCGCCTGAGCCAGGGGCAGGCGCAGCGCGTCGCCATCGCCCGCGCCGTGCTGCACCGCCCGGCATTGATACTGGCCGATGAGCCGACCTCCAGCCTCGACGATTCCGCCTGCGAAACGGTTATCAATCTTATTAAGGAGGTGGCGCAGGATACCGGGGCGGCGCTGGTGATTTCGACGCATGACAGTCGCGTGAAATCTCATTTCG
This sequence comes from Alphaproteobacteria bacterium, assembly GCA_013288305.1. Lineage (GTDB taxonomy): Bacteria > Pseudomonadota > Alphaproteobacteria > Rickettsiales > SXRF01 > JABDCD01. Next base: position 39,016 of record JABDCD010000004.1, read on the forward strand.
GCAACGTAATCAATTTGGGGGATGGACGATGAACACCCTCAAGCTCAGCGTTGCCAATCTCCGTTTCCGCGCGCTTGCCAGTTTTTTCAATGTGCTGATTTTGGCGCTGGGCATCGCTGCCATCGTCACGCTGCTGCATCTCAGCCGGCAAATCGAACAACGCTTCACCCGCGACCTTCAGGGCATCGATCTCGTCGTCGGCGCCAAGGGCAGCCCGATTCAACTCATTCTCTCCAGCGTATTCCACCTCGATATTCCCAACGGCAATATCCCGCTGGCCGAAGCGGAAAAACTTGAAGCCAATCCGCTCATCCAGTCGGCAATCCCGATTGCGCTCGGCGATAATTATAACGGCTTCCGCATTGTCGGAACCACGCATGACTATATCGATCATTACGGCGGCAAACTGGCTGAGGGCAGGCTTTACGAGGTGCAGATGGAAGCAGTGCTGGGTAGCGAAGTCGTGCGAAAAAACCAGCTAAAGCTCAATGATAAAATTATCGGCGCGCACGGGTTAGCAAACAGCGACGATCTGCATACCGATTTTCCGTATACCATCGTCGGCATATTGCAACCGACGGGAACGGTGCTCGACCGGCTGGTGCTGACGCCGGTGGAAAGCGTGTGGCACGTGCACGAGCATCCCGATGCGGACGATCCGGAAGAAGTTGCGTATAAAAAAGCGCATCCGGAAAAGGAAATCACCTCGCTGTTGATCAGCTATAAAACGCCGATGGCGGCGGTGGTGCTGCCGCGGCTGGTTGACAAAACCAGCTCGATGCAGGCTGCGAGTCCTGCCTTCGAGACGGCGCGGCTGCTGAAAATTCTTGGTATCGGCAGCGATGCCATCGAATTATTCGCCGGCATGCTGGTCGCCATCGCCGCCAGCGGGTTTTTTGTGACGCTATGGAGCGCCGTCAACGACCGGCGCTACGACATCGCCCTGATGCGCAGCCTGGGTGCGACACGGGGAAAAATATTCGCGCTTGTGCTGGCTGAGGGGCTGACGCTGGGCGCGCTCGGCACGGCGCTCGGCCTGCTGCTTGGGCATGGCTTCGCCTGCCTGGCGCAAAGCTGGATCGAGCGGACGCGGCACATGGCGCTTGGCGCCGTCGGGTTTCATCCGTATGAAATCTATGTCGTGCTGATTGCGCTTGCCATCAGCGCCGTTGCCGCCATACTTCCGGGCATGATGGCTTACCGCGTGAACGTCGCGAAAGTGTTGTCCAAAGGCTCATGAACACTACAAGAATTATTTTTATTTCGTTGGCGTTGCTGGCGCTGTGCGGCTTTACCGCCGAGCAGGCGCCGAAGTCGATCTCGCAGCCGGCGGATGAGCGCAAGGCGCAGGAAGCCTTGCCGAAATCGCGCGACCCGATGTGGAAGATTCTCGGCAAAACGCAGATTCATCTTGATGAGAAACAGGGTCTCTACAGCGCGACGTTTCCCGATGAGGTGAAAGCATTGGTCGGCAAGGAAGTGACCATCAGCGGTTTCATGCTGCCGCTCGAAGCGACGGAAAAATTCCAGCATTTCATCATTTCCAAGCGCACGCCGACCTGCCCGTTCTGCCCGCCGGGCGAGCCGAACGAAATCGCCGATGTCTGGGTGGAAAAACCGGTGGCGTGGAGCGAGGATGTGGTCAAGGTCAGCGGCGTTTTCGGGCTGATGGACAATCCACAGCTGGGATTGTTTTTCAAAATCACCAAAGCCAAGCTTCTTAATTGAGCTTCAGCGTAATTTCTTTTTTCCCATCCGCGGCGGCGGCAAGCGGCAGGTCGAAACTCTTGATCAGGCACTGTGCGCCCTGTTTATCCTCGCAATAATAAAGCGTGCCCTGCAGGCGGTAAGCGCCGCTGGCCAGCGCGGGCAATGCGATTTGTTTCTGCCGGGTCGCCTTGCGATCGAACGAGGTGATGGCTTTCGGTTTGGCGGCCATGTCGAACAACGCTAAATAGCTAGGCGCTTCTTCGTTGATGTGCCAACCATTTTGCAGCGCAATGTTGACCGTGATCGCCATATTTGCCGCCACATTAGTAGTATCGGTTTTTTCAAGATTGGGAAGTTGTTCGCTGAATTCAGGCGCGGCGGCGGCACGCGGCGGTTCGCTGATGGCCAGCGTTGATACGGTTTTGCCATCCAGGTCGGCGACGCGGATGGCGTTGTTGTTGGTGTCGGCGATGTAAAGTTTGTTCCCGATTTGCAGCACGTCGTTCGGTTCGTTGAACTCGGCCTCGGCGAATGTGCCGTCTTTGTTTCCGCGCGCGCCGTGACCGGCGAAGTTGGAGAGAACGCCGGTCGCCGGGTCGAAACGGCGGATGGAATGGTTATAGGAATCGGCGACAAAAATATCCGTGCTACCTGCGAAAACGCCGAGCGGGTGCTGCATAAGGGCGGTGCCCTTAACCCCTTCCTTGTAGCCGAAGTCGAACAGGCCGGTGCCGATCAGCGTTTTGACTTCGCCTTTCTCAAAGACGCGCAGGCTGCTGGTTTCTGAGTCTACAAAATAAAGCTTGCCTGCTGTTGCCGATAGCCCGCTCGGCTGCGACAGTGAATTCAGCGGATAGCGCCCGTCGTCGATGGATTCGTTGCCGTTTCCGGCGACGATGCTGACGGTTTTTCCGTCGATGTCGTAACTCCATAGCTGGTGCGTTCCGGCCATGGCGATGACAATGTGCTTGTCGTCGGGATAAAAGGCCAGCGCCCACGGCGAGGCCAGCGCGGTGGACAACGCCGTTTTGTTGCGCGCGTTGCGCTCATGCCCTTGTTCGCCGGTGCCGGCCAGGGTGGTAACCTGCCGCGCGGCGAGGTCGGCGGCGCGAAGTTCGTGGTTATCGGTATCGGCGATGTATAGGATATTGTCTTTGTAGAGAATGCCCTGCGGCGTGTGGAAACTCGCTTGCGCGAAATCGCCGTCGTCATGGCCGGTTTTGCCGGAGCCGATGCTGTCGATGATGGTGCCGTCCAATGTCATCGCTACGATGCGCTGATGGCCCGAATCGGAGATGAATAGTTTGCCGTCGCCATAAGTCAGTTTGCCGGGGAAACTCAAGATACTCGGCGGTTGCTTGTCTTGTTCGAGCGCGATGGGAAGTTTTGATGTATTGATTTGTCCCTCATATTTCTTGCGCACGCCTTCGATGTCGCGTTCCACGGCGGCGCGGTTGCCTTCGCCGGAATAGGTTTTTTCGATGATGCCTTTGGGGTTGATGAGCACGAAGGTCGGCCAAGCGCGGATGCCGAAGCCCTGCCAGGTTGAAAAATCGAAATCGTTGACGACCGGGTGATGGATGCCGTAACGCAGGATGGCCTGGCGGATGTTTTCGCTGTCGCGCTCATTGGCGAATTTGGCGGAATGCACGCCGATGACGGTGAGATCGCTGCCGAATTTTTCTTCGAGATACTGGAGGTCGGGGATAACGTGCATACAGTTGATGCAGCAATAGGTCCAGAAATCGAGCAGGAGGATGCGCCCCTGCAAATCCTCAGGGGTCAACGGCCGCGACGTATTGAGCCAGCCGGTTTGATGGGTGATGAGACGGTGGAGGTTGGACATAGGGTATAGGGTAGAGGGGTTAGGGGATAGTGGCTCAGCCGCAGCAATGTTCGATAACGCACATAATATAACGAGACTAACAAAAAATCTCCAGCGCATCACTATACCCTGCACCCTAAACCCTATACCCTTTCTCATACCGCATCCGGCTGGTTTCTCGGGTGGGCGGCGACAAAGGCAGTGAGCGCGGCACAGGCGGCGTCGATGCTGAGTAGCGTCGGGTAGGGCGCGAGATCGATGTTATAGCGCCTGGCGTTATAGACCTGCGGCACCAGGCAGCAATCGGCCAGGCCGGGGGTTGCACCGTGGCAGAAGCTTCCGGTATAGGGGCTTTTTGCCAGCATCTGTTCCAGCGCGGTAAAGCCCGATGCGATCCAATGCTGCATCCATTCGTTTTTCTGCTCATCGGTGAGGCCGAATTGCCTGGTCAGGAAGGCCAGTGCGCCCAGCGTATTCAGCGGCGAAATATCGCACGCCACCGCCAGCGCCAGCGCCCGCACGCGCGCACGCTCATGCGGAACCAGCGGCAGGAGCGGCGTCCCGGGATATTTTTCGTCCAAATATTCGATGATCGCCAGCGATTGCGTCAGCGTATGTTCGCCGTCGATTAACGTCGGCAGCCGCATTTCCGGATTGATTCTGGCGTAAGCGCCGCCGCGGTGTTCCGCCTTGAGCAGGTTGACCGGTATAGTATCGGCGCTGAGTCCCTTGAGCTTCAGCGCGATGCGCACGCGGTAGGAGGTGGAAGAACGCCAGTAGCCGTAGAGTTTCATAAGAACGTGGCAATCGTGATGCGTGGTACGTGATAATCGTAGAACAACTTCACGTTACCACGTTGCCACGTTTCACGCTACCACGTACTTCACTACCCTCTGCTCAATCGCGCCGAAGATAGACATGCCTTTCGCATCCAGCATGTCGATTTTCACCGTGTCGCCGTAACTCATGAACGGCGTCGTCGATTCGCCGGTTTCGAGTTTTTCGATGGTGCGTTTTTCGACGATGCACGACGATCCGGCACTTTTGTCTTTATTCGATACGGTGCCGGAACCGATGATGGTTCCTGCCGACAAGAACCGCGTGCGCGCGGCGTGGGCGATCAGCGTGGGGAAATTGAAAACCATGTCGATGCCGGCGTTGGGACTGCCGAATTTTTTCCCGTTGTACCAGGACATCAGCGGCAAATGCAGCTTGCCGTCTTTCCAGGCATCGCCCAGCGAATCGGGCGTGACGGCACAGGGCGAAAAGGCCGTGGCCGGTTTGGCCTGCAGGAAGCCGAAGCCTTTGGCGATTTCGCTCATCGCGAGGTAGCGCAGCGACACGTCGTTGACCAGCATGACCAGCTTGATGTGACTCGCCGCGTCTTCCGCGCTCACGCCCATCGGCACGTCGGAGGTCAATACCGCGACTTCGCCCTCGAAATCAATGCCGAATTTCTCGTCCGAAACGGGAATATCGTCGCGCGGCCCAAGCAGCCAGTCCGACTCACCCTGGTACATCAGCGGGTCAGTCCAGAAGCTCTCCGGCATATCGACGCCGCGGCTTTTGCGCACCAGCTCGACATGGTTGACGTAAGCCGAGCCGTCGAGCCACTGGTAGGCGCGGGGCAGGGGGGAGGCCAGCTTTTTCATGTCCAGCGCAAAGGCGTCGCGCGCCTGGCCGGCGTTGAGCATGGCATAGACCTCGTCCAGCTCCGGCGCCACTTCGCGCCAATTCTCCAGCGCCTGCTGCAAGGTCGGGATCGTGCCTTCGACATTGACGGCGTGTTTCAGGTCGTCGCTGACGACGATTAATGTGCCGTCTCGACTTTCAGATGATTTTAGGGAGGCGAGTTTCATTTTTTCCCTTTCCAACTATCCACATATCCCTTCCACTCCACCCCGTGCGCTTGCGGGGAAATTTCCACCGCGTCGCGGGCGTCGATCATCACCGCGACTTCATCGGTTTCCTTTTTCGCAGCCTTGGCGCCTGCCGCAAACGCCTTGGGATGCGGGCCGTGCGGGAAACCCGCGGGGTGTACGGTCATCATGCCGGGATGGATGTTGTCGCGGCTGAAAAACTCGCCCTGATGGTAGAAAATAATTTCGTCGAAATCGTTGTTGGAATGGTAGAACGGGACTTTGAGCGCGCCGGGGTCGGACTCGATCGGGCGCGGCACGAAGGTGCAGACGACGAAGCAACTCGTCAGGAACGTCGTATGCGCCGAGGGTGGTAGATGATAGCGGTGGCTCATCAGCGGACGGATGTCGCGCCAGTTGATCCTGACCGGTAGATTGTCGCCGCGCCAGCCGACGGCATCGAGCGGGTTATAGGGGAAGGTCACCGTCGAAAAACGCTTATGCCGCTTGATGACGACTTTCCATGTTTTTTCGTTCTGCTGCGCTTTGAATTTTCCATTGATGGAGGGCACGTCGAGCATGGCCGGATCAAAAATCGCCTGCGGGCCAACCAATCCTTTATCGGGCAGCCGGTAGGCGTCGTTGGTGGCTTCGACCAGCAGAAAGATGGCGGCGCCCTTGCATTCGACGCGCCAGCGCGTGCCGCGCGGCAGGACGATGTAATCGCCCTCGCCAAACGCCATATGCCCGAAATCGCAATGTAAATCGCCCTTGCCCTGGTGCACGAACAGCAATTCATCGCCGTCGGCATTAGCGACCAGCCGGTCCATATTTCCCGACATGCGCCATAGCCGCACCTGCAAATGCGCATTATGGAGAATGGGCGTTGCTTGCCACGGCGACTTAACCGATTGTTTTAATTTAATTAAATCGAATGCACGCGGGCGGCAGTCGCCTTCCCACGCATTCCAGCCGGTGGGCGGATGGGCATGGTAAAAATGGGTGACGGGGCCGAAAAATCCCTCACGGCCGAATTCGCGCTCATAGGTGCCTTTAGGCAGGTCACAATGCGCCTGGCGCGAGGCTGTGCCTTCGATGCGGGGGAAATTAATCCAGCTTTTCATAAAAAAGCCATAAAAAATAAAATCATAAAGAAAAACATCATCGCAAATGAATATGAACCATGCTATAGCAAGCATAGTAAAAAGCAAGAAGGAGGCATAAATCCTGCGAATGGCGTAAGCGATTGCGCAGGATCATGCGAATAACCAACATGATCCTGTGCAGCGCCTGTGGCGCTTACAGGATGTGAACACAGGAGGTTTGCTATGTATTACTCTCGCCGTTATCTGAGCTATCTCAGCATCGTTGCGATGCTGGCCGCTGCGCCGGCCGTCGCACAGGAAAGCAATTCAGCGCCGGCAGCACAGCCGGGGCAGCTTGCCGTGCCGCCCGGCGCTTACCGTGAATGGCCGGGTGCGCCGGCGTTGGCCAACAGGCCGGAGACTGCCGGTTCCATGGTTGATTCGGAAGGCAGCGGCGCCATTCCGGCGTTGCCGCTGGAAGTGCAGACCCAGGGCGGCATCACCTATATCACCGGCGGTATCGGCGATGAGGAAATCGCCCAGCTCAAGGCGTCCGAAAAAGAGTATAACCTGCGGATGCTGATGAGCGCCCCCGGCGGCGCTTTCGTCAGCGATGTCAGCCTGCACGCGGTCGATGCCACGGGCAAGGAAGTGTTGGCGGTCGATAGCGCCGGCCCGTATTTCTACGCCAGGCTTCCGGCGGGCGCTTATACCGTTACACTGAACGGCCACGGCGAAAGCAAGAAAATCGCTGTGAAGATAAAAGAAGGCGGCAGCGTGCGCCAGATGGTGCAGTTCAAGGAACAGGGCGGCGTTACCACGACGCATCAGCCGACGGCGACGGTGGATTAAAACTTCACCTTCATCTCCGACAGCTTGCACGGATAGCAAAATTTGATGCTGTCGATTTTATCCGCCGTCAGTGGCCACGGGCCGACGGCGGGATCCTTGTCATAGAGCGCCGCTGATTTGCTTAAGAAGACGCCGGAAAAACCGGATGGCATTGTGAACGCGGTGCCGGAAGGAACGGCGACGGCCACGACTTCGTCTTTGGCCATCGCTTCCATTTCTTCGTATTGGCAGATAGCATAGACCAGTTCGCCCGCCGGATCGACAAGAAATTCGAGGATGGGTTGCAGCTTATAATTTCCGTCTTCCTTGCGCACTACTACTACGGCGCTGTTTTTGGGGATGGCCTCGATGGTGGGGCAGGCTTTGGCCATATAGATTTTGTCGTCGTCCTGCAGCGTATCCTCATGTTCCAAATTACCGTAAGTCAGGCGCGGCTGCACTTCATAGCGCGCAAAGACGCCGGTTTCTTTGTCATAAAGCGGCATGATGGAAGTCAGGCCGAGCGTGTGCAGCAACGACAGGGTGAACGATGCGGCGATCTGCAGCGTTTCCGGCAATTCATGCCGCCCGGCTTCGATGCCGGTCTGGCTTTCGATGGTGGGCAGCTTGCTTAAAATAGTTTTGAATGTTTGTACCGTTACGGCGGCGGACGCGTTGGCGGAAATGGCTTCGGCCAGTCCGGTCAGCACGTTGCGGATGGGGGAATCTTTTAAGTCTCGGTCATGCTTGTGATCGGTGATGCAGACCATGTTGCCGCGCGCCGAATGAATATCGACGATGCCGCTGATATGTTGCCCGATGGCATAAAGCTCCTGCGCGCGCTTGATGTGCGGATCGGCGGCGTTGCGTTTCAGGAAATCAACGGAAATGCGGTTCATGTCGGGCAGCAATTCGCCGTTTTTATCTAATCCGCAGCGATAGGCATCGCGGCTTTCCTGCCGCGCTTTCGGCGCGTCCGCCCAGGCCTCGAAATATTGTGCAGCGGCCAATGGATTGCCGATAATACCGATGACGTCGCGCTCAAGCTTACCCGCCGCCGACAGCGCCATGGCCAGCAGAATGCCTGCCAGCCCGGCCGGTTCGTTGCCGTGCAGTTGCGCCAGGATGGCGAAGGGTTTTTCTTTGCCTTTGCCTTTGATGCGGATGGCGGCGGGGATGGTTTTGCCGCCGATTTCGATGTGGGCGGCGCGCACGGCATCACAGGTTTTTTTGAGATCGGCGAGGGTCAGCGGCTTTTTAAAAAAACGCGCGTAGAACTGCGTCGCATTGGCGACGTCGGGAAAATCGTGATTGAATATTTCGGTTAAAAGCGTTCTCATGCGGGGTATGGTATCCGATCATATGCAAGAAGTCATCTTCATTGGCTTGCCCGGGCCGACGCATCATTACGGCGGCCTTTCGCTCGATAATGTCGCGGCGACGGCCAACCGCGGCAGCCGGTCCAGCCCCAGGCAGGCGGCGCTGCAGGTGCTGGAATTGGCGAGGCTGCTGGTGTCGCTGGGGCTGGAGGCGGCCATCCTGCCGCCGCAGCTGCGCCCGCAGGTGGGGTTGCTGCGCCAGCATTTCTCAGGCGATGACGATAAGGTGATCGCTCAGGCGGCGCGGCTGGCGCCGGAATTGCTGGAAAAAGCCTCATCGGCGTCGGCGATGTGGGTGGCCAATGCCGCGACGGTCGCGCCCGCCGTCGATTGCACCGATGGCAAGCTGCATATTAGCACGGCCAATCTGTTCACCCATCTGCACCGGCGCATCGAGGCGGGGGATACGTATCATGCGCTGCAGGCGATATTCAAGGGTACGCCGCAGTGCGAGGTGCATCCGCCACTTTTTTCAAATCTGCACGATGAAGGCGCGGCCAACCATATGCGGCTTTCGCCCAGCCATTCGGACGTGGGGTTGCATATATTCGTCTATGGCGAGGAGGGGCGGCAAACGCTGGCGGCATCCCAGGCCATCGCCGCGCAGCATCACCTGCCGGAGCGGCAGACGCTGTTCCTCCGGCAAAATCCCGACATCATCCGCGCCGGGGTTTTTCATAACGATGTGATTGCCGTCAGCAATGAACAGGTGTTGCTGGCGCATGAAAAAGCCTATGCCGATAAGGAGGATATGGCGCGCCTTGTGGAGGCTTATCGGGCGCTGCATCCTGACGTGCCATTGACGACGATTATTATTACGGAGGCGGAATTGTCGGTCGAGGAGGCCGTAGGTACGTACCTGTTTAACAGCCAGATCGTAACCAAGCCGGAGGGGGCGATGGCGATGATTGCGCCCATCGAGGCCGGATCGGGAAAGGCGGCGGCGGTGCTGGAGCGCATTCGCACCGATATGAGCAATCCCATCGATGAGATAGTGTATATCGATTTGCGCCAGAGTATGCGTAACGGCGGCGGCCCGGCCTGCCTGCGCCTGCGCGTGCCGATGAATGTGGCGCAGCTGTCGGCGGTGAAAAATTCGGTGAATGTGTTTGCGGATGACGCCTTGCTGGCGGCGATAACGAAGCTCATCGAGACCTATTACCCGCAGGAATTATCGCCGCAGGATCTGGGCGATCCGGTGCTGTACCATCAAGGCAAGGCGATGATGGTGGAGTTATCAGAGGTGATGCGGTTGCCTTTATTGCCCTGAGGTTGCATCCTTTGCCGGCAACCGCGAAAACAGTGGGTCGGTGAGCCACACCGGCAGGCAGGAGAAGAATCGCATCGGATAATAGAGCATCCACGGGAAGGCGATGCGCGCTTTGTTTTTGGCGAGTCCGCGCGCGATAATGCGTGCCGCTTTTTCAGCGCTCATCATGAACGGCATCGGGAAGGTGTTGATGGCCGTCATGGCGGTCGCGACATAGCCCGGGCAGATGACCGACACCTCGACGCCCTGCGCCGCCAACCAGCCGCGCAAACCTTCGCCGTAAGCGCGTACGCAGCTTTTGCTGGCGCTGTAGGCCGGGCAGCTGGGCAGGCCGCGCAGTCCGGCCAGCGAACTCATGATGGCGATCTGTCCGGATTTTCGCGCTATCATGGCGGAAAGCAGCGGCGTTACCGTATTGACCACGCCGCCGATATTGGCGGCGAAAATCTCGCGCACCTGTTTGCCGTTTTCGCCGTGGATGCCGGTGCCCGCCGATATGCCCGCATTGGCGATAATCAGATCTATGGGCGTATTCGCATCGATAGAGGAAAGCCATTGATTCATGCCTGCCTCATGGGTGACGTCGAGAATGCGGCTATGGACGATGGCCCCGCGGGCGCGGCATTTTTCGGCAATCTGTTCAAGGCGTTGCGCGTTGCGGCCCTGCAAATGCAGCGTGATGCCGGGGGTGGCGTAATGCCCGGCCAGCCCTGCCCCGATGCCGCTGCTGGCGCCGGTGATGACAATATTTTTTGGCCCGGAACGGGACATTTTCATAAAAAAGTAACCATATTTGTTGTATATTATACTAAACTAGCTTAGCAGAACAAAAAAATAAATCTTTGGCAAAAAATAGTCTTTGGCAGGAAATCATGACAGGTAAAAAATCGGTATGCGTCTTTTGCGGCGCATCCAATAATATTCCCAAAAAATTCCTCGATATCGGCGCCGCCTTCGGCCAAATCCTCGCACAAAAAAACATCACGCTGGTCTATGGCGGCGGCGATTGCGGCGTCATGGGCGCGGTGGCCAATTCCACCATGAAGCACGGCGGGCACGTCACCGGCGTCTTCCCGGTGTCATTGCGCAACATCGAAAACGAGCACCAGTCGCTTTCCGAAATCATCATCGTCGATACCATGCACGAACGCAAGATGGGCATGTTCGAGCGCTCGGACGCCTTTATCGTCTTCCCCGGCGGCTTCGGCACTATGGATGAGATGTTCGAGATATTGACGTGGAAGCAGCTCAAGCTGCATCACAAGCCGGTGGTGATTTTCAATTACGAGCATTACTGGGATCCGTTGATCAACCTGATGGGCAACATCGTCGATACCGGCTTCGCCCAGCCGGAAACCGCGGGTTATTATGCCGTCGTCGATCGCGTCGAGGCGATTTTAGAGGTGCTGAACTTTTAACTGTTCCCCCTTACGCGGAAATCCATTATGGTGCCGGCATGGAATCCGCGCTTGCCATTTCCGCTCCCGTATCGACTTCGCTGACCGGCCGCCAGTGGGTGTTCCGTAACGCCGACGAGCGGCAGGTGGCGGCGCTGGCGCAGAAACATGAGTTACCGGATGTCGTGGCGCGTATCCTGGCCGGGCGCGGCGTGGCGCTGGAAGAGGCGGAACAGTTTTTACATCCCAGCCTTAAAAATTCGCTACCCGATCCGTCGCACCTACTCGATATGGATGCGGCGGCGGAGCGTGTGGCGGGGGCGATCGTGAGCGGCGAGCGCATCGCCATTTTCGGCGATTACGATGTCGACGGCGCAACATCCTCGGCGCTATTGGCGCGCTATTTCCGTAGTGTAGGTGCCGATCCGATCCTCTATATTCCCGACCGCATGACGGAGGGTTACGGTCCCAACGCCGCGGCCCTGCTTGCATTGCAGAAGCGCGGCGCGACATTGGTCATCACGGTGGATTGCGGCACGATGGCGTTTGAGCCGCTGGCGGCGGCACATGAGGCCGGGCTCGACGTCATCGTCATCGACCATCATATCGGCGAGGCGCGGCTGCCCAAAGCATACGGCGTCGTCAATCCCAACCGCCTCGACGAAACCTCACCGCACCGGCAACTGGCGGCGGTGGGCCTGGCATTTTTACTGGTGATCGCCGTCAATCGCAAGCTGCGCGAGAGGGGCTTCTTCGCTGATAAAGCCGAGCCCGACCTCAAGCAATGGCTGGATATCGTGGCGCTGGGGACGGTGTGCGACGTCGTGCCGCTCACCGGCGTCAACCGCGCGCTGGTGGCGCAGGGGCTGAAAGTGATGGTGGCGCGGGGAAATTGCGGCATCCGTACCGTGCTCGATATGGCGAGCGTTACCGAAAAGCCGGGCGTGTATGCGTGCGGGTTTATCATCGGCCCGCGCATCAATGCCGGCGGGCGTGTGGGGAAATCCGACCTCGGCGTGCGGCTTTTAACGACGGAAGATGAGGCGGAGGCGCTGTCGCTGGCGCGCGAGCTTGAGCAGCATAACACCGAGCGCAAAGCCATCGAGGTGATGGTGCTGGAGGAGGCGACGGCGCTGGCGGAAGCGGCTGATGCGGCTGCGCCTTGCCTCATCATCGCGGGCAAAGGCTGGCACCAGGGCGTCATCGGCATCGTCGCCGGGAGGTTGAAAGAACGCTTCCATAAGCCGGTGGCGGTGATCGCTGTGGCGGACGGCATCGGCAAGGCGTCGACTCGTTCCGTATCCGGAATCGATGTGGGCGCGGCGGTGATTGCGGCGCGCGAAGCCGGGCTGCTGCTGGCCGGAGGCGGCCATGCCATGGCGGCGGGATTTACGGTGGAAGAGGGGAAAATTCCGGCGCTGGAGCAATTTTTGCTGCAGCGGTTTCATTCCGCTACCGAAACAAACGGAGCGAGGCGATTGATGCTCGACGGTGCGGCAAGCCTCGGCGGGGCGACGGCGGAACTGGCCGCCCAACTCGAGCGGCTGGGGCCGTTCGGGCAGGGCAATCCGCAGGTGCGGCTGGCTATCCGGAACGCTGTGAATCTAAAGCCGGAATGGGTGAAAGAACAACACGTCAAGACGCTGCTCATCTGCCGCCTCAGCAATGCGCGGCTCTCAGCCATCGCTTTCCGCGTGGCGGGCACCAAGCTGGGCGACGCGCTGATGGCCACGCGCGGCAAGGAAATCAACGTTGCCGGCCAGCTACGGCTTCAGGAATGGAACGGCAAGCAACAGGTGAGTTTGCAGATTGAGGATGTGGGTTAGCGAGTAGTTGTTGCTGGCTTCCTGGTCCGGTGTTGCATTTCGTGTAATATATCGCCAGCGGCTTGATGTGTTGGAAGGCGATTTGCTTTAGTTAAGTCTTCAACCAAGGCAGTATGTGTGCCGGTCAAGCTCGTCCTTCCTTTGGGTTTAATAAAAACGTCTCCTCGCGGTTCGTGAGGTTTATTGGCCGCGAAGCCTTCATCTGATTCCACAACAGTAAAGCGAGTATCTCTGGTAAGGCGATCTATTAGCTTCGCCGCCTTTTCATGCATCGTGGTAATTCCCTCTGA
>JABDCD010000005.1 GCA_013288305.1 Alphaproteobacteria bacterium
TTCGGGGTCACGCGCCAGGGCTAGGGCGAGCGCTTCATACGAAGCCAGATCCGCCGTCACCAGTTCGGGCAATTCTACCGCGTGCAGCAGGCTCGCCGCGACGCGGCTGACGAAGCTTTCTCCCGCCATCGTCACCACCGGCACGCCGCACCACAGCGCGTCGCTGGCGGTGGTATGGCCGCCTACCGGGAAACTATCGAGAAACACATCGACATGCCGGTAACGCGCCAGATGCGTCGCTTGCGGCGCCGTCGCAGCGAAAATAATCCGCGCCGGATCGACGCCGCGCTTTCCGGCTTCGCGCTTAAGGTTGGCGGTGGATTCCCCGTTGCGTTCGTAGAGCCAGAGCACGCTGCCGTCCACGGCATTCAGCAGCCGCATCCACACATCAAACAACTCCGGCGTAAGCTTGTAGCTGTTATTGAAATCGCAAAACACGAAACCTTTTTCCGGCAGGCCGCAGGCCTTTCGCGTCGGTGTGCCCAAGGGCAGGGGGCGCTTGCGGTCGTTGATCTGGTAGCTGTGCGGCAGCCGTATCAACCGCTCGGAAAACAAGGCATCGTCCGGTGCGGCAATTTCATCGGCGATGAAATAGTCGATGAAGGGGGCACCGGTCGTGCCCGGATAACCCAGATAATGCATCTGGATGGGGGCAGGGCGCAGCGCCATCAAATCCATGCGGTGCTGGCGCGTATAGCCTTTGAGATCGACCAGTATGTCGATGCCGTCCTGTGTGATGAGTTCGGCGGCGCTGCGGTTATCCGTCGTGCGGATGTCGCGGAAGCGCTCGACGGCGCTCGCGATGCGCGCCCGCTCGGCGCTGCCATCGTCCACGCCGCAGGAATAGGCATAAAGCTCGAACCGGTTTTTATCATGCCGTTCGAACAATTCGCTGATGAGATACGCTGTGGCGTGTTGGTGAAAATCGGAGGACAAATAACCGATCCGCAGCTTTCCGCCGGAACGCAGCGGACGCTTGGGATCGTAAGGTTTCCCGGCATACTGCGCCGACCAGCGTCTGGCATTTTCAAGCTGCAGGCGGGAGTCGGCGTAAAGCGCGATGATGAACGGGCTGGCATATTGCTGCGTTGCGGTAAGAACATCCGTCAACTGCGCCATGATGCTCTCCAGTTCGTCCCACCGGCACAAATGCCGCAATTGATGCAGCAATTCGGTCAATATCTCGGCATGGCGGGGATCGACACGGCGTGCCTCCTCATAAGCGATGACGGCCCCGGCCTCGTCCTTGGCTTTCTGCAGCACTTTGGCGAGATTGACGCGGGCATTCACATAATCGGGTTTCAGCGCGATGGCCTGGCGATAAGCGGCCATGGCCTGCTCGTACATCTCCAGATTCTGATAAACATTGCCCAGCGTGTTGAGCGCCATGACGTGTCCCGGCTCCAGGCGCAGGGCTTCGAGGACGGCTTCCTGCGCTTCGTCGTAACGCCGCAGGTGATAGAGCGCCAGCGCCAGATTGGCCAGCGCATCCGGCACGCGCGGATGAATGGCCAGCGCCTTGCGGAAAGCGAGAACGGCGTTTTCCATATCGCCGCGCTCGAAGTAAACCGTGCCCCCTTGAAACGGCACCAGCATTCTTTGAAAGATGCCTTGCAGGGTGGTAAGCCGCGCCCGGCCTTCGTTATGCGCCGGCGCTATTTTCAAGAGATATTTATAGGTTTTGATGGCCACCCCTATCGGGCCGGTTTCTTCCAAGGCGCGTGCCAGATCGAAACAGGCCTCCGCGAAGTGGGGCTTGTATTTAAGCGCCGTGTTGAAAGCGGCGATGGCTGTGCTGCTTTCCCCCAGCCTGTTGCAAATCATCCCCTTGATATGCCAGGCTTCCGCATGGGTGGATTCGCGCTCCAGCAGCCGGTTGACCGACTGCCGCGCCTCCTGCAGTTTCCCTTCCGCCATTTGGGCGGAGATGGTGGTTATCTCGGAATGGGAAGCAGGGCACATACAGTTGGCAACGGGTTGGTGTGAGGTGTAGCCGGTCCCCCTTCGCCTAAGGTTGCTTTCGTGCGGCTTACGAATCCTCCTACGCTAAAGCTTCGGAGGACTTACGGGGCGTAAGCCACCCGAAGCCGAAGGCGAAGGGTGGTGGGCGGCAGAGGGCTCGAACCTCCGACCTCTACGGTGTGAACGTAGCGCTCTGACCAACTGAGCTAGCCGCCCCTTGTCATCGTCATATAGCCACCCAGCTTCTTCTTTACAATCTTTTCATGAAACCATGCTATATTGCGCACATTGAGTGGAGGCGCTTATGGCAAAAATCAAGGTCAAAAATCCCATCGTCGAGATCGACGGCGACGAGATGACGCGCGTCATGTGGAAGATGATCAAGGACAAGCTGATCCTGCCGTATCTCGACATCGACCTCAACTATTTCGACCTGTCGATCCAGAACCGCGATGCCAGCGAAGATAAAATCACCGTCCAGGCGGGCGAGGCGATCAAAAAATTGGGCGTCGGCGTTAAATGCGCCACTATCACGCCCGACGAGGCGCGCGTCAAGGAATTCGGCCTCAAGAAAATGTGGAAATCGCCCAACGGCACCATCCGCAATATCCTCGACGGCACAGTATTCCGCGAGCCGATCATCTGCAAGAACGTGCCGCGCCTGGTGCCCGGCTGGACGCAGCCGATTGTGATTGGCCGCCATGCGTTCGGCGATCAGTACCGCGCCACCGATTTCGTCATCCCCGGCGCTGGCAAACTGACAATGACCTTTATGCCCAAGGACGGCAAGCCGGTGGAACATGAGATTTTTGAATTCAAAAACGGCGGTGTGGCCATGGGTATGTATAATCTCGATGAGTCGATCCGCGGCTTTGCCCATGCCTGCTTCAATTATGCGCTGGCACGCAAATACCCGGTGTATCTCTCGACCAAGAACACCATCCTCAAAGCCTATGATGGGCGCTTCAAGGATATTTTTCATGAAGTATTCGATGCCGAATTCGCCGAACGCTTCGATAAGGCGGGACTCACCTACGAGCACCGCCTCATCGACGACATGGTGGCGATGGCGCTTAAATGGTCGGGCGGATTCCTGTGGGCGTGCAAGAATTACGACGGCGACGTGCAGTCCGACACCGTGGCGCAGGGCTTCGGCTCGCTCGGCCTGATGACCTCGGTGCTGATGACGCCGGACGGCAAAACCGCCCTGGCCGAGGCGGCGCACGGCACGGTGACGCGCCATTTCCGTCTCTATCAGCAGGGCAAGGATACCTCGACCAACCCCATCGCCTCAATTTTCGCCTGGACGCGCGCGCTTTCCTACCGCGCCAAGTTCGATGCTACGCCGGACGTCGCGGCCTTCGCAGAAAAACTTGAAAAAACCTGTGTCGATACAGTCGAAGCCGGTTTCATGACCAAGGATTTAGCCGCCCTCATCGACCCCGACCAGAAATTCCTCACCACCAACCAGTTTTTGGATAAGTTGGAAGAACGTCTGCGCCAGAAGTAAATAATATGAGAATAATAGGGATTTTATTACTTGTTTTGGGATTCGTATCTCTGGCTGTATACGTTTTTTATTATTCTCATTCCGGCGATCTTATCGCAAGCAGCGAGATGTTCACTTACCAAGCTGAAAGTGTTAGTGAATACGCTAACGCTTTTAGAAAAAGACAATTGTTAGTAGGTGAGGAGACTCATAAAAAATGGTTGGAATCATCGCCTGTGAATATGATGCCTGAAGATGGCCCATTAAAACTTGGCTTAATGGTATCACAAGAAGGAATGATCAAAAACAGAGGCTTGGCTAGTCCTACCTATATACTTCTCGATGCGCAGACAGGACAGGAAGTTTTCCGGCGGGAATTAAAGGGCGGACATACACCTTTTATATCCAACCACATTGGATTGTCATTTCATGATGAATATGTAATTGCAGATCACGTAGTAATTCCCAAGCCAGGAAAATACATACTTCGGGCTGGATTTGTCCAGTGGACTTTTGCTTCTTCCAATCTCTCGATAACATTTGAAGTTATGGCGCATGTTGCTGACCTGAATCTTACTATAATAATTCTTCCAGTGGGATGTATGCTTATAGGCGCGATAATTGGTTTACTCACGCGTCCTCAAGCGAAGAATATTATTCTCCAATAAACTTCAGCGCCACGCCGTTATTGCAATAGCGCAGTCCCGTAGGCGCCGGGCCGTCTTCGAAGATGTGCCCCTGGTGGCCGCCGCAGCGCGCGCAATGATATTCCGTGCGCGGAATGATCATTTTATAATCGGTTCTGGTTTCGACGTGGCCGTGGATGCTGTCGTAAAAACTTGGCCAGCCGGTGCCGCTGTCGAATTTGTATTTCGACGGAAACAGCGGCAACGCGCAACCGGCGCAGGCGAAAATGCCCTGGTGTTTTTCTTCGTTGAGCGGGCTGGTGAACGGGCGCTCGGTGCCTTCCTCGCGCAGCACATCATATTGCTCCGCGCTCAAGCGCTTTTTCCATTCCGCATCGCTTGCGGTCACTTTTTCGATTTTTTCATCGGCCATAACCGCCTTTATTCTCCCAAATCCGGCAAAGGCCAATGCGCTGGCCGAAGCCAATAATAACTGCAAAAAACGCCGCCGATTCATATTATTGCTGCATCCGTTCCTGGGCACGGCTAAACGCATCGGGTCGGGCATTGCCCGAAGTCAGACCGAACGAAACCCCACTTTGTCCCACCGGCTGCATCTGGAAATTAGCGGAGGGCGGGCTGCCGTCATCGGCGACATGCGGGAAAGGAATTGTGTAGTCCGGGTCGGAAAAATTGGCGCTGGCTTTATTGCCGGTGCTGTTGTCGATTTCCAATGCAGAAGCGCTGTGGATTCCAAACGCCACAATCAGTGCGGCGGTGATGGCAAGGCGACGTGATGGCATAAAAACCTCCTGTGAAAATCGATATTACATTACTCCTTTTCTATACCGTAGCAAGAACCGGCATGTTTGGGCGCGGTTTGCACTTGCTTTGCCCTGGTTCGCGCCTGTTTTATCCTGTTTCGATCCGATTTTAGCCCGTTTTAAACCTGCTTTGACGCAGTATTTCAAACAGAAATTTTTTTTATTATTAATAATCAATATTTTAAAAAAATCATCTTGTGAATTTTTTCTTTTTCATCCCCAAATTTTTGACATTTTTTGACTTTTTTAACCGTTCATTAATCTTCACCCTGCATGGCATTCGTCGTTCATTATCCAGAGTAAAAGATAATCGCGTGGCCGGGAAGCCTAAAAATTATGGTTGCTTATCAGCCTTCTTGATCTGCTTCACCGCCGCTTTTACCTTGAGAGCCAGCAGGGCTTTGCCATATTCGGCGGTGGCGCCGCTGGGATCGCCTTTGGCGCCATCGGTGGGGAAATCCTTTTCGGTATAATGTTTGATGAGGGCAGGGCGCACGCCCTTGGGATTAATCGCCATGACTTCGGCGGCATCCATGAACCCGGCATGGGCGGCGGCGTTTTCCACGCCCAGCTTTTGCGCCTTGACGAAATCCTCGGCGCCGTTAGCCGCATAATAATCGCTGACATGCAGCACGGTGACGCCTTCGTCTTTCCATTCCTGGCTCAGTTTTTCGGCAACCTGTTTTTGCGCCTCCTGGTTGCCGCCATGATCGCCGATGAAACAAATATGCCTGAAGCCATGCTGCTTGAAGCTGCGCGCCGCGTCTTCCAGAATCATGGCGAATCCCTCGTCGCGCAAGGAGATCGTTCCGGGAAACATCATGTGCCCGGAGGGCGGGCGGATGGAGCCTTCGGGGACATAGGCAATGACCGGCGCCGCCAGCGCGTTACCCAGTGTGCGCGCAATTTCGCCCGACGTGTAACGCACGATCCAGTTATGCTTGCCGATGGCGATGTGCGGGCCGTTTTGCTCGGTGCCGCCGCTGGGGATGATGATGGTATCGGTGCCTTTTTCCATCCGCGCCTTGACTTCCGGCCAGGTCAGGTCTTCGAGATAAAACGAATCGTGCCCGGCCCATGCCGCGCATGGAGCGTAGAAGATAAGAAATAGGGTAGCGATGATTTTCTGCACGGGAATCAAGATGCGTATTTGAGAACGAGATTATGCAATTCCATGGCGATCTGCGCCCCTTCCTTGCCGCCCATTCCGTGCATATTCCTGCCGAGTATGACCTGCAGCACTTCGATATGTTTGAGCACAATGGTACGATGCGCCGGATTGTCCGGCCGAAGCTGCGTGCGGCAGAAAAGATACAGCTTGTAGGCGACTTCCGAGGCGCGCCCATAACCGAACGTGCCGGCGCGCGAATGGATGGTCAGCGCCACATCTTTTATATTACCGACCACGTCGCCGGCGATTTTTCCCTCCTCCATCTTCTGGTACAACACTTTGAGCTCTGCCATGTTATCCTTTATCCATTGCAGTGAATCGGCGGTAATGCCGTCGATGGACGCCTGCGCCTGGCCCAGTACCGCCGGGGTAATCAGTGCGTTAAGGGTTTGGCCGACGCCCAGTTTGTGCCTCAGCGAAAAATCAGGAGTCCAGATTTTAGGCGTAGACCCAATAAGATGATCTCCCGTAATTTCTTTGGGTGGGCGCTTCGGCTGAATGTTAAGCGTGCGGCGGTTGGATACGCCCGGGGGCGGCTCGCCTTTACGCCGCCGGCAAGGCCCGACGAAACTCGGAGCGGCCACGAACGGGCGCGGTTTTTCGATGATGCGCTCCAGGCGGTCATAGATAGTTTTGGCAGAGAACGGCTTCACGACATATTCATTGATGCCGGTGTCGCGCGCTGCGGCGACGTCGGCCTGTTCGGCGCGCCCCGTCAGCATGATGATGGGCAGCGTCGGATTGGACGAGACGGGATCGCGGCGTATCTGGTCGATGAGGGCGATGCCGTCGATATGCTGGATGTTCCATTCCGTAATCAGGAAATCGAAAGGCTGTTCCTGCAGGAGCCTCTGGGCGTCGGCGCCGCTGCGCGTCAGATGCACGTTGGAAAAGCCCATTTCCCTGAGCATGGATTTGAAAACCGTGGCTAACTGCTGGTCGGCGTCAGCGACCAGGATGCCATAACTATGCAACGGATTAGGCAATTCAGCCCCCTTTTCCAGGTTACTCTCCACGGATCGATTCGTTTCCATGAAGAGCATTTCTATCGTATCCCGCGCCTGGTTGCAAAACTTTTGATTTAGGCTGGGAACAGCGTGATCAGGTGGGCCTGGAGCGAAATGACGGCGGCGAGGGTGGCCAGGGTGATCAGAAATGAAATGACGCCGTATTCCGTCACCGTGGGACCATTATTATCCTTCAAAAGGCGCAGTATGTGCTTCATAAACTCCTTTCAATAACTGTGTCCATATATTATATCCCATTATGGCACGGCAGGCAAGCAGGAAGGTAAATTTTATCTATAAAAATCAAAAGCTTTTAAATAAAATATTGCTAAAATTTTATCTATTTTGCGCACTGCTGACAGGCTTCGGCAGGCGAGGTATGACAGGATGCGTTCGCGCACCGGCGCTGTCGTACACTACAAAATGGGACTCAACAGCCAGCTACTGCCCTTCCGAAGGCGGAAGCGCCATGCCTTTGGCATCGGCCGGGGGTGCGGCTGGCGCCGGTGCGGTAGGTGCCTTGCTGGCTTCGCCGGATACTTCGGCGCCGGCGGGCACGTCGTCGGAATCCATGGCTTTATTCTGGGGATTGGAAGCTGCAGGTTCGGGAGGGGGGGTACCGCCGGTCAGGCCGTTTACCGGCGATGTTGACCGTTCCTGAACGGGCGCCTGGGGCAGCCATATCAGCGCGATGACGATCAGCATCAGGATGAGGGCCAGTAGAGAAATAGTATTCTTGCTCATGATGTTGGACTCCTTTACTCAGGTTCGTGGCAACTGCCGCTAATTATGATTCATAAAAGTCTTTTTTGCAAGATTTAAGAGATAAATGAGCCAAACTGCATAAAAAGCTTGAAAGCGCCGCGATTATACGTATATTGCCCCTTCAAAGGTGGGCCGAATTGCCCGCCTTTTTGTTTGCCCGCGAATGCGGGCAAATAATCGCGCCGAACCCCGCACTTGTTGCGGGGGAAAGCGGATTGGTTGGATTATAGCGTGAACATCGTAGAAAAAATAACCTCCGTCATCGAGCCGTCTCTGGAAGCGATGGGATATGCGCTGGTGCAGCTCAAGCTGGCTGACGGAGCGCGACGCAAGTCGCTGGTGATCATGGCCGAACGTAAGGACGATGATGCCATGAGCTTCGACGATTGTTCCGCCATCAGCCAGACGGTGTCGGCGCTGCTGGATGTGGAAGATCCGATTCAAAGCGCGTATGACCTCGAAGTCTGCTCGCCGGGAATCGACCGGCCGCTGACCAAACCGCAGGATTTCACGCGGTTCGCCGGTTTCGAGGCGAGGCTGGAAACGATGCTGCCCATCGACGGGCGCAAACGGTTTCGCGGCGTGATCGAAGGAATGAAGGACGAAGTGATTACGATAAACATGCCGGAAGGCGAGGCGAGGATTGAGTTTAGGAATATACGCAGTGCCAAGTTGGTGATGACGGATGCGTTGCTGAAGAAAAATGATACTAAGCCCTAAAGATAATGAAAACACTATAAAGAGGTAGAATTATGGCCACGACACAAGCAATTTACGGAAGCACGGAACTCTTACAGATCGCCGACAGCGTCGCGCGCGAGAAGGGGCTGTCGAAAGAGTCCGTCATCGAGGCAATGGAGCAGGCGATTCAAACCGCCGGACGCCGCAAGTTCGGCCATGAGCATGACATCCGCGCCGAGATCGACAAGAAAACCGGCGAGATAAAGCTCTACCGCGTCCGCACCGTGGTGGAAACGGTGGAGAACGAAGTGACCGAGCTGACGCTGGCGCAGGCCAAGCGCATCGATCCCAAGCTGGAAATCGGCGACCAGATCCGCGACCTGCTGCCGCCGATCGATTTCGGCCGCGTCGCCGCGCAAACCGCAAAGCAGGTGGTGCTCCAGAAAGTGCGCGATGCCGAGCGCGAAAAGCAGTACGACGAATTCAAGGACAAGATCGGCGAAATCATCAGCGGCACGGTCAAGCGCGTCGAATACGGCAACGTCATCGTTGATTTCGGCCGTACTGAAGCCATGATCCGCCGCGACGAATTAATCCCCAGGGAAGTATTTCGCCCCGGCGACCGCATCCGCGCCTATATCGCCGACGTGCGCCGCGAAAAATCCGGCCCGCAGATTTTCCTGTCGCGCACTCATTCGGAATTCCTGGCCAAATTGTTCGCGCAGGAAGTGCCGGAAATTTATGACGGCATCATCGAAATCAAAGCCGCCGCCCGTGACCCCGGCTCGCGCGCCAAGATCGCCGTGTCCTCAAAGGATTCGAGCGTCAATCCGGTGCTGTCCTGCGTCGGCGTGCGCGGCAGCCGCGTGCAGGCGGTAGTGGGCGAATTGCAGGGCGAAAAAATCGACATCATCGAATGGTCGTCCGATCCGGCGACGTTTATCGTCAATGCACTATCCTCAGCGGAGGTGACCAAAGTGGTTATCGACGAGAATAAGAACCGCATCGAAGTGGTGGTGCCGGATGAGCAGCTGTCGCTCGCCATCGGGCGGCGAGGCCAGAACGTGCGCCTCGCCTCACAGCTGACCGGCTGGAGCATCGACATCCTGACCGAGGCCGTCGAATCCGAACGCCGCGCCGATGAATTCAACAGCCTGTCGCAGCTGTTCATCGAAGCGCTCGACGTCGAGGAAGTCATCGCCCACCTGCTGGTGACCGAAGGGTTTACCTCGATCGAGGAAGTGGCGTTCATTCCCATCGCCGACCTGACCTCGATCGAAGGTTTCGACGAGAATGTCGCCGAGGAGTTGCATAACCGCGCCGCGGCGTGGCTCGAAAAGAAGCAGCAGGAAAACGAGAAGAAGCTCAAAGACCTCGGCATGGATGCATCGCTGATCCAGTTCCCCGGCATAAAACAGGAATGGCTGGAAAAATTGGGCGAAGCCAAAGTGCTGACGCTCGACGATTTCGCCGACCTGTCGACGCCTGAATTGCTGGAAATCATCCCCGGACTGGGTTCGGAAGAAGCGGGCCAGCTCATCATGTCGGCGCGCGCTTCGTGGTTCGAGGGCGAAGAGCCGGAAAAGCAGGACTAGCGCAGAACATACTATTGCTCTATATATAACGCATGACCGACAGTAACGACACCATGAAAAAAGAAACCCTGAAAGTGGCCAACCCCGGTCGGCTGCAGCTCACCAAAACCGTCGAAAGCGGCAAGGTGAAGCAGAGTTTCACGCACGGGCGCTCCAAGAGCGTGACGGTGGAAGTGCGCAAAACCCGCACCTTCGCGCAGGGCGCCACCGGCGGCATGGTCGAGGTCAAGCCGCAGGGCGCGCCTACCGGTTTCAACGCGGCATCGCTGCAATCCATGCATGATGACGAGTCGATGCGCCATCTCACCAATGACGAAAAACTGGCGCGCCTCAAGGCCCTGCACATCGCCGAGGAGGAAATGAAACGCGCCACCGAGCGCACCTCGCAACTTCCCGAAGAAGACCGCAAGCGCAAGCCGCAAAAAGCCGAAGACGAAATCCCCACCGTCAGCGCCGATGATCTGGCGGTGGCGTCGATGCTGCCGGAAAGCGGTAAGAAATCGGCGGCGGCTGTGCCTCCTGCCAAGCTCAAGGCGCATCATCCGGACGAGGAAGGCGAGCGCAGCGACAAAGGCAAAGGCGGCAAATTAAAATTACGCGGCGGCGAAGAGCGCCGTTCTTCCGGCAAAATCACCGTGCACCAGGCGTTGTCCAATATCGAGGAACAGCGCATGCGCTCGCTGGCCTCCATCCGCCGCGCCCGCGAAAAAGCGATCAAAAAAGCGCAGGGCGGTCATCAGGAAGCCGAGAAAGTCATCCGCGACGTCGTCATTCCCGAAGCCATCACTGTCGCCGAGCTGGCCAACCGCATGGCGGCGCGCACCGTCGACGTCATCAAAGTGCTGATGAAACTGGGCATGATGGTGACGGCGACGCAATCCATCGACGCCGATACCGCCGAGCTGGTGGTCAGTGAATTCGGCCATAAATTCAAGCGCGTCACCGAGGGCGACGTCGAAAATGTCTTGAAGGAAGATGATCAGGAAGACGCGGCGCATCTCAAGCCGCGTCCGCCGGTCGTCACCGTCATGGGGCATGTCGATCACGGCAAGACCTCGCTGCTCGACGCGCTGCGCAAGACTAATGTGGTATCCGGAGAAGCCGGCGGCATCACGCAGCATATCGGCGCCTATCAAGTGGAACTCACCGGCGGCCAGAAGGTGACATTCCTCGATACGCCCGGCCACGAAGCCTTCACTGCCATGCGCGCCCGCGGCGCCAAGATCACTGACATTGTCGTGCTCGTCGTCGCCGCCGATGATGGCATCATGGAGCAGACGAAGGAAGCCATCGCTCACGCTAAGGCGGCGGAAGTGCCCATCGTCGTCGCCGTCAACAAAATCGATAAACCGGGCGCCGATAGCGCGCGGGTGAAAAACGAATTGATGCAATACGGCCTCGTGCCTGAGGAATTCGGCGGCGAAACGATTGTCGTCGAAGTGTCGGCCAAGACCGGGCAGAATCTCGACAAGCTGGTCGAATCGCTGCTGGTGCAGGCCGAAATACTCGAACTCAAGGCCAATCCTGACCGTGCCGCTGCCGGCGTCGTCGTCGAAGCGCGGCTTGACCAGGGTAAGGGCGTCGTCACCACCATCCTTGTGCAAAAAGGCACGCTGCATACGGGCGATATTGTCGTCGCCGGTCCGGCCTACGGGCGCGTGCGCACGCTGGTCGACGACAAAGGCCAGACGCTGAAAGCCGCCACGCCCGGTACGCCGGTGGTCATCCTGGGCTTAAGCCACGCACCCGAAGCGGGTGACGAATTCTCGGTCGTCGAGAACGAAAAAACCGCGCGCGACATCGCCGAATACCGCGAGCGCCGCACCCGTGAGCAGAATGTCGTGCTGGCAACGCGCACGATGGAATCGCTATTTGGCGAGGCAGCGGGCACCAATGCCAAGGAATTGCCGGTGATCATCAAAGCCGACGTGCAGGGTTCGGTCGAAGCCATCGCCCAGTCGCTCTCCAAATATTCGGGCGAGGAAGTGGCGGTGAAACTACTTCATTCCGGCGTCGGCGGCATTTCCGAATCCGACGTTACGCTGGCCAAGGCCACCGGCGCCATGATCATCGCCTTCAATGTACGCGCCGCGCCCAAAGCCAAGGAAATGGCCGCCAAGGACAAGGTCAACATCCGCTATTATTCGATCATTTATGAAGTGGTCGATGACGTGAAAGCGGCGCTGTCGGGCATGTTGTCGCCGACGCTCAAGGAAAATTTCCTGGGCTACGCTGAAATCCGCGAAGTGTTCAACATCAGCAAGGCCGGTAAAGTCGCAGGCTGCATGGTCACCGACGGCATCATCAAGCGCGGTACGAAAGTACGCCTGCTGCGCGACAACGTCGTCATCCACGAAGGTACGCTCAAAACCCTCAAGCGCTTCAAGGACGAAGTCAAGGAAGTTAAAAGCGGCTTGGAGTGCGGCATGGCCTTCGAGAATTACGAGGACATCCGCCAGGGCGACCAGATCGAATGCTTCGAGGTGGAGCAGGTGGCGAGGACGGTTTAGTCATTAGTCGCCAGTCGTTAGTCGTTAGCGAGGGGCGGCGAAAGAAAACTAACGACTAAAGACTAGCGACTAACGGCTTCTTATGTCCAAACTTCACGATTTTTTTTCCAACAAAGGGAACACCGTCCAACGCAACCTCCGCGTCGGCGAGGAAATCCGGCATATTCTGGCCGATATTTTCCTGCGCGGCGAAAGCAATTCGCCGGAGCTGTTCGACGTGGCTATCACCATTTCGGAAGTGCGCGTCAGTCCGGATTTGAAAAACGCCACGGTGTTTGTTATGCCGCTGGCCGGCGAAAACAAAGAAAAGCTGCTGCTGGCGCTCAAGGCCGCCCAGCCGGAAATCCGCTACCTCGTATCGAAACGCGTCAAGCTGCGCCACACGCCTAAAATATATTTCGCCCTCGACGAATCGTTCGACGAAGCGCAGCGCATCAACGAGTTGCTGAAGAAGCCGGAAGTGGCAAGGGATTTAGAAAAACCCGTCAGCGACACATAATGCACCGCTGGATTATCCTCGACAAACCTTCGGGTATTACCTCCGCCCATGCGGTGGCGAAGGTGAAAAGGCTGCTTAAACCCCAAAAAATTGGCCATGCCGGGACGCTCGACCCGCTGGCATCGGGCGTGCTGCCGCTGGCGCTGGGCGAGGCGACCAAGACCGTCGCTTATATGATGGATGCCGCCAAGGCCTATGAATTCACCGTCACCTGGGGACAGGAGCGCGATACCGACGATAGCGAGGGGAAAATCACCCACACATCCGAAAAACGCCCGGCGAAAGCAGAAATCCTGGCTCTCTTGCCGCAATTCATAGGAAAAATCCAGCAAACGCCGCCCGCCTTTTCCGCCATCAAGGTCGGAGGCAAACGCTCCTATGACTTGGCAAGGAGCGGGGAAGGAGTGGAACTGAAGGCGCGGGAGGTGAGGGTGGACTCGCTTCATTTGTCATCCTCGGGCTTGACCCGAGGATCCATCGTAAAGGACTATGCCGCGCCCACGGCGCTTGCGATGGATCCCCGCCTGCGCGGGGATGACAGTTTCGTATGCCACTGCGGCAAGGGCGTTTATATACGTTCGCTGGCGCGGGATATGGGGCGGGAATTGGGCTGTTTTGGCTATGTTTCGCGTCTGAGGCGCATTAAAGTCGGAAAATTCGACCAAACCCACGCGATTTCGCTGGAAATGCTGGAAGAAATGGTGCATAAAGGCGACCTTGGTTTTTTAATGCCCGTCGAATCTGCGCTGGACGACATCCTGGCAATCGACATCACCGATGACCAAGCCATTCGCTTGCAGCGTGGCCAGAACGTGGTTCTTCCCTTGAATGCGGAGTGTTCGACGATGATAGCGCGCTCGGGCGGCAAGCTGATTGCCATCTGCGAGTGGAAAGAAAGCCGGTTGAAGCCGGTGCGTGTGTTTAATTTATGAGTGCTCAGTTTAGAGTGCTGAGTGCTGAGAAAAAACTCGGCACTGTGTACTCGGCACTCGCAACTCAATAGAAAGGAAAGCTGCGATGTCGAGTAAAGCGAAGAAAAAAGAGACTGTGAAACAAGACGTCATCAAAAAATTCGCCACCGCCAAGGACGATACCGGCTCGCCGGAAGTCCAGGTGGCACTGCTGACCGACCGGATCAACCACCTGACCGGCCATTTCGAGGCGCACAAAAACGACCATCATTCGCGCCGTGGGCTGCTTATCATGGTCGGCCGTCGCCGCCGCCTTCTTGATTATTTGAAGAAGATCGACAGCGAGCGGTATGAAGGAATCATCAAGAAGCTTGGCATCAGGAAATAATGCCTTTCAATCTCCGCGAAGGTGGGGATCCATTTAATAAGAACTGGATTCCCGCCTTCGCGGGAATGACAAACAACGAAACAGGAAAGAGAGATATACAATGTTCAACATCACCAAGAAATCCATCGAATGGGGCGGTCGCGTACTCACACTGGAAACCGGGCGCGTGGCGCGCCAGGCCGACGGCGCGGTGCTCGCCACTTATGGCAATACCGTCGTGCTGTGCACGGTGGTTTCCGCGAAAACCCCGAAACCCGACGTGGATTTTTTCCCGCTGACGGTCAATTATCAGGAAAAAGCTTTCGCTGCCGGTAAAATTCCCGGCGGGTTTTTCAAGCGCGAAGGACGCCCGACCGAAAAGGAAGTGCTGACCTCGCGGCTCATCGACCGCCCGATCCGCCCGCTGTTCATCAGCGGCTTTTACCATGAAACGCAGGTCGTCTGCACGCTGCTTTCGCACGATTTGCAGAACGATCCCGATGTCGTCGCTCTGGTAGGCGCTTCGGCGGCACTCACCATTTCCGGCATCCCGTTCATGGGGCCGATCGGCGGTTGCCGCGTCGGTTATGTAAACGGCGAATATCTGCTCAACCCGACCAAAGCCGAATTGCTCGACAGCCAGCTCGACCTCATCGTCGCCGGCACCAAGAAATCGGTGCTGATGGTGGAATCGGAAGCGCACGAGCTTTCCGAAGAAGTCATGCTTGGCGCGGTCATGTTCGGCCACCGCGAGATGCAGCCGGTCATGGACATGATCGTCGACCTTGCCGAAATCTGCGCCAAGGACCCATGGGAAATGCCTAAGACCGTGGATGCCAAGCTGGTCAAGGAAGTGCGCGAGCTGGCGGAAGCCGACCTGCGCGCCGCCTATAAGATCACCGGCAAGCAGGAACGCTCGAACAAGCTCGACGAGATCAAAGCCAAGGTGAAAGTGGCATTCGAAGGCCGCGGCCATGACGATAAAGTCATCGGCAACCAGGTCAAGAAAGTCGAGCAGGACATCGTCCGCACCGATTACGTGCAAAGCCAGAAGCGTATCGACGGCCGCGGCCCGGCCGACATCCGCCCGATTCAATGCGAAGTCGGCGTGCTGCCGATGACGCACGGCTCGGCGCTGTTCACCCGTGGCGAAACGCAGGCCATCGTCGTCGCCACGCTGGGCACCAGCCAGGACGAGCAGCGCATCGATGCGCTCGACGGCGAATATACCGAAGGCTTCATGCTGCATTATAATTTCCCGCCTTATTCCACCGGCGAAACCGGCCGCATGGGCAGCCCCGGACGCCGCGAAATCGGCCACGGCAAGCTGGCCTGGCGCGCCGTGCATCCGCTGCTGCCGGAAAAAGACGAGTTTCCCTACACGCTGCGTTGCGTATCGGAAATCACCGAGTCCAACGGCAGTTCGTCGATGGCCACCGTCTGCGGCACGTCGCTGTCGCTGATGGATGCCGGTGCGCCGCTGAAGCGGCCCGTTGCCGGTATCGCCATGGGGCTGATTAAGGAAAAAAGCGGCTTCATCGTGCTATCCGATATCTTAGGCGACGAGGATCATCTCGGCGACATGGATTTCAAAGTGGCCGGTACCGAAAAAGGCATCACCGCGCTGCAGATGGACATCAAGATCGACGGCATCACCGAAGAAATAATGAAGGTGGCGCTTGAGCAGGCGCACGGTGGCCGCAAGCACATCCTGGGCGAAATGGGCAAGGCGCTCTCCGCCCCGCGCAGCTCGGTCGGCCGCACCGCCCCGCGCATCACCTCGATGACCATCGCCAAGGATAAAATCCGCGAAGTGATCGGCAGCGGCGGCAAAGTCATCCGCGAAATCTGCGAAGTGACCGGCGCCAAGATCGACATCGAGGATGACGGCACCGTGCGTATCGCCGCCACCAGCGAGGAAGCGGGCAAAAAAGCCTATGACTGGATTTATTCCATCGTCGCCGAGCCGGAAATCGGCAAGATTTATACCGGCAAAGTCGTGCGCGTCGTCGATTTCGGCGCCTTCGTCAATTTCATGGGGCCGAAGGACGGCCTGGTGCATATCAGCGAGCTCGCCGATCATCGTGTCAACAAAGTCGAGGACATCGTACAGGAAGGCGATAGCGTGAAAGTCAAAGTGCTGGAGATGGACAATCGCGGCAAAATCCGTCTGTCGATGCGCATGGTCGACCAGGAGTCCGGCGAGGATATTTCTCATCGCATGACCAAGGAACGCAAACCGGCTTAGCTTGTTTGACATAGGATGAAAAATACCCTCCCTAAACCGGAGGGTATTTTTTTAAGCGACGGGCTTTATAAAAGACATATGCAATTGGCTCACCCCAAATATCGCGCCGACATCGATGGCTTACGCGCCGTCGCCATTCTGGCCGTGGTCGGGTTTCACGCCTTCCCGGCCGTGCTCAAAGGCGGCTTCGTCGGCGTGGATATTTTCTTTGTCATTTCCGGTTTTTTAATCAGCGGCATTATTTTCGGCAATCTGGAAAATAACAGCTTTAGTTTTGCCGAATTTTACCGCCGCCGCATCCGGCGCATTTTCCCCGCGCTGATAGCGGTGCTCATCGCCAGCCTCGTATGGGGATGGTTCGTGCCATTGCCCAGCGTATACCGGCAGTTGGGCCGGCACATCGCCGCCAGTGCCGCTTTTTACTCCAACTTCGTATTATGGCACGAAGCCGGATATTTCGATGCGGCCGCCCTGAACAAACCCCTGCGGCACATATGGTCGCTCGCCATCGAAGAGCAGTTTTATATCATCTGGCCGTTGCTGGTCTGGCTGATATGGAAGAAGCGGTTGGGCCGCCTGGCCGTTTGCCTGGGTATCATCCTGGCCTCCTTCTATATCAATGCGCGGTTGGTACCAAACCACCAGATTGCCGCTTTTTATTCACCGCTATCGCGCTTCTGGGAGTTGACTGCGGGAAGCCTGCTGGCCTATCTCACGCTTCACCCACCCGCGTTCTATGCGCGTCTTGCAGAACGAACCGTGCTACCCAACGCCAATGCCAAAGCCATCGCCGGGATGCTGCTCATCGTCTCAACCGTGTTTTATGCCATACCTCAAGACCAATTTCCGGGCTGGTGGGCATTGCCGCCGGTAGCGGGCGCATATCTGGTGATTTCCGCGGGCCGGGATGCCTGGATCAATCGCATCGTCTTGTCCAGCCGCCTGCTGGTATGGATCGGCCTCATCAGCTACCCCTTATATTTGTGGCACTGGCCGTTATTGTCGTTTGCTTATATTCAGGAGGGTCCGGCATCGTCCCCGCTGCCGGTTCGTGCGGCGCTTGTCCTGGCGAGTATTGCGCTGGCGTGGCTGACTTACCGGCTGGTCGAAAAACCGATTCGTTTCGGTCCGCGCGGCAAAGAAAAAACCGCGACGCTGTGCGCCTTGATGGTGGTGATAGGGTATGCCGGGAATTATATCGACAGGCATGACGGCCTCGAAGGCAGGTTTCCGCCCATCGTTCAGCAGATCCTGAATTTCAAGTTCGATCATCTCACGGCGTGGCGGGTAGGCACCTGCTTTTTGGAGCCGGAGTCCCATCCTGCCTTTGGGGATTGCACCAGCCATCCTGTCTCCGCCGCCCGGCACTCCGTGGTCTTATGGGGCGATTCGTTCGCTGCCAGCCTTTATCCCGGGTTCAAAAAAACCATCGGTGATGTCGACCAACTTACTCAATTAAGCGCCAAAGGCTGTGTGCCGATTCTGGATTACCAGGGCAAAGAGCCGGATCCTTACTGTAAAAATCTGAACGATTATACATTTGAATATATCAAAGCGGAAAAAACCGATCGCGTCGTGCTGGCCGGATCGTGGGAGCAATATGATTGGACGCAGATCGATAATACCGTGAAGAAACTGCGTCAGATCGGCATCAAAAGAATCGACCTGGTGGGCACCTTTCCTGACTGGAAAGGAATTCTGTCGCAGCTGCTCTACAATTATTACCGGTCAGAGCAGCGCATACCCTATCGCATGGATTATAGTTTTCTCAATGACCATCGCGACCTCGACAAAACGATGGCGGAATATGCGAAAAAAGCCGGGATCAATTATATTTCCGTCCTTGGGATTTTCTGCAATGACGAGGGTTGCCTGGCGCGGGTAGGTGATACTGGAGATACACTGACTTCGTGGAATAACCACCATCTGACGGCCGCCGGGTCGGAATATGTGGTGTCGCGCTTTCCGAAATGAAGCTCTGGCGAAAAAAAGGGGCTTCCAAAGAAGCCCCTCATTTTCAGTAGCTCAGATGCGCGATTAGAGGCGGATCGGAGTCACTTTTCTGGCCGCCATGGACCGTGCCATCAGGCTAAGGCCCATCTTCGGCTTAGAACGTTTTGCTACTTTCCTTCGGGCAGCAGGCCTTTTCTTGGCTACTTTCTTCTTCGACTTTTTAGCTACCTTCTTTTTTGCTGTCTTTTTTGCTTTCTTTTTCATAAAGGACTCCATCTTGGTTGGAACAATATCCACCCGCACCATGCGAATGAATATTGAACCCATGTATAACGCGAAAATGATAAATATTTTGTTAATGCAAAAAGCAAAACGGGGTTGTCACCGGCGCTTGCACAACGGCGCGTCACCATATCATTCCGTATACGGAATTATTTGTATCACGGTAAAAACGGCGGTCACTCTTCGTTATATAATTCCATATCCGGAACGATAAATAATATTTACTGCGCACGCGGCAGACGGCGCAGCGGCTTTTTACGCCCATATTTTCATTTCGACTGTGATATAAAAATCACTATGGCGGCGTGCGACGCAGTGCGATATATCACGTCTATATCATTATCATGATTGCCATGAACCTCTGCCGCATCGCTTTATTTCTTTATTTTCTGTTCGCTTTTACCGGCGGCTATCCTGCTTTTGCCGCCCCCGATTCCTATTTCGACATGACCGAGACGCGTTCCGGGGACATCGTGCCGTTCAAGCGTTGGACCGGCATGATGACGCGCTACGACGATCAGAAAAAAGTGCCCGACGATAATTGCGGCAAGGTGAAATTTCATCCCTGCTCGATCCTCGACTGGAAAGCGTTCCTGGAATCGCTGCGCGGCAAAAAGCTGCGCGAGCAGCTCGACGCCGTCAACGAGTGGGGCAACCAGCATCCCTACATCGCCGACGAGCTGAACTGGGGCGAAGACAATTACTGGGAGACGCCCTATGAATTCATGGAAGTCAGCGGCAACTGCAAGGATTACGCCATCGCCAAATATTATTCGCTGCGCGCGCTCGGCGTGTCGCCCGACCGCCTGCGCGTCATCGTATTGCAGGATCTGAACCTTGGCGGCATCATCCACGCCGTGCTTGGCGTCTATGTCGCCGATGAATTATTGATCCTCGACAACCAAAGCCGCCGCGTCATGCCGGCGCTGAAAATCTATCACTACCGGCCGGTGTATGGCATCAACGAGGATGCATGGTGGGCGTATTATCCGAAGGGGACGTGACTTAAGAAAATCTATTCGTCCGCGGAAACCCCTGCGGCGGGAGGCGTCCGGCATCGGCGCGGTTGCCGAGCCAGTCCTTGAGGGCGGTTTCGGTGCGCGTCTTGCCGCCGAGCGCCCAGCTTAACCCTTCTTTCAGCGTGAACACTTTGACATCGGCCAAGCCGCCGTCCTTGTATTTTTGTAAAATAACTCCGGCGCCCTTTTTCATCGGCGGGATTTGCGTGATCGGGAAAATCAGCAATTTGCGGTTGTCGCCGATGACGGCGACGTGATCGCCGCCTACGGGCGCGCACCTGACCGCCTTATGCCCTTCCGGCACGTTCAGAATCTGCTTACCGCCGCGCGTCTGCGCCACCACGTCGGCGGCGTCGACGATGAAACCCTTGCCGACGCTCGACGCCACCAGCAATGTGCTGCCTTCGACATAGATGCACATGTCGGCGATGTCGGCGTCGTTCTCCATATCGATCATCAGGCGCACCGGCTCGCCGAAGCCCTTGCCGCGCGGGATTTTATCGCAGGGCAGCGTGTAGAAGCGGCCGTCGGTAGAGAATAATAATAACTTATCGGTGGTCTGCCCCTGCAACTGGAATTGTTCCTCGTCGCCTTCCTTGTGCTTGATGTCCGACAAGTCGAGCTGGTGCCCTTTGACGGCGCGCATCCAGCCCATTTTAGAACATAAAATCGTAATCGGCTCTTTTTCGACAAAGGCTTCGATGTCGATCTCCATACCGGCGGGTGCCTCGGCGAACTGGGTGCGGCGCTTGCCCAGCGCTGTTTTCCCGCCGAAGCGCGCCTTGATGTCCTTGATTTCGTCGCCAATGCGTAACCAGCGTTTTTCTTCCGACTTGAGCAGCGAGTTCAGCTCTTTCTGTTCTTTCGACAGCGCATCGTGCTCGCCGCGAATCTCGAATTCCTCCAGCTTGCGCAGATTGCGCAGGCGCATATTCAAAATCGCTTCGACCTGCACGTCGGTCAGCTTCCATTTTTTCATCATGATCGGTTTGGGCTCGTCTTCCTTGCGGATGATGCGGATGACCTCGTCGAGATTGAGATAGGCGATGAGCAAACCGCCCAGCACTTCGAGGCGATGGGCGATTTTGCCGAGACGGAAATGCGTGCGGCGCGACAGCACTTCCATGCGGTGGTCGAGGAACGACTGCAATATTTCCTGCAGATTCATCACGCGCGGCGCGCCCTTGGCGTCGAGCACGTTGAGGTTCATGTTGAAGCGCGTTTCCAGTTCCGTGACTTTGAACAGCGATTCCATCAGCATCTCGGGATCGACGCTGCGGTTTTTCGGCTCGAGCACGATGCGAATGTCCTCGGCCGATTCGTCGCGGATGTTGCCGAGCAGTTGCAGCTTTTTTTCCTTGAATTTTTCGGCGATGTCCTCGACCAGCTTGCCCTTTTGCACCTGGTAGGGGATTTCGCTGACGATAATCTGGTACATGCCGTGCGAAAGTTCCTCTTTTTCCCACTTGGCGCGGATGCGGATGCCGCCGCGGCCGGTTTCATACGCCGCGAGAATATTTTCCGCCGACTCGACGATGACGCCGCCGGTCGGGAAATCCGGGCCGGACACGCGCGTCACCAGATTTTTCACTTTGCAATCAGGACGCTCGATTAAATAAAGCAGCGCGTCGCATAATTCGCCGGCATTATGCGGCGGAATCGACGTCGCCATGCCGACCGCGATGCCCTCCGAGCCGTTAGCCAATAAGTTCGGGAATGCTGCGGGAAGTACGATGGGTTCGGAATCTTCGCCGTCATAAGTGGCGCGGAAATTGACGGTGTCCTCGTCGATGCCGTTCAGCAGCGCCATCGCTACTTCGGTGAGCCGCGCTTCGGTGTAACGCATCGCCGCCGGATTATCGCCGTCCACCGAGCCGAAATTGCCTTGTCCCTCGACCAGCGTGTAGCGCACGGCGAAGGTCTGGGCGAGGCGCACCATCGCCTCATACACCGCCACGTCGCCATGCGGATGGTATTTACCGATGACGTCGCCGACGACACGCGCGCATTTTTTATAGCCCGATTTGGGATCGAGCTTGAGTTGCAACATCGCATACAGCAACCGCCGATGCACCGGCTTCAGCCCGTCGCGCACGTCGGGCAACGACCGCGCCGTAATCGTTGACAGCGCATAGGCGAGATACTTCTCCTCCAGCGTCGTGCGGAAGGAGACGAGGTTGATGTGGTCTTCGCGTTTAGGCTTCGGTGCCATACAATTCCGTATCTGTGTTTATAAGTTATCGTCCCAGTGCTGCCACTTTTGGTATGTCTCTTGAAATGAGCGCAAGGATAGCTTGCTCCATAGCCTGTGATGCCTCGCCGACGACTTGAAATCTCACATGATCATTGCCGGCAGCAATAGCCTCGTTGAACTCTTTCAATTTGTTTCGTGTGAATGTCCTGATTATGCGGGCATGCATTTTGATCATGGCATCCTCGGCAGTCTCTTGTGTAATATCCGACCCCGAGGGCGTCACAGGCAATAATGCCAGTATAGTAGCGGGGGAATTGTCTTTGGCAGGAAGGTATATCATATGAATGTCAGAAGGAAGCTCACTTGTTATCTGGTTATTGACCAGTGCTTCATGCAGATTTTTAATGACCGGATCATTGCCTGTGATTTCCATATATGCGGCGGAAAAAGTAAGCGGCAGACGATAACGCGCCCGCGTCGTCGCCGGAATTTCTAAAAATGAACTGTTGATAGCTAGTTTTATGTCACTGACCCGGACAATAGGCTCAGACTTTTTCGGCATGAGTTTTGAAGGTGGATCAGTCCGCATTTATTTTTGCCTCTTGTTGTAACGTCTGCACTAGTCTTCCCCGCGCAGGCGGGAGTTTCCGGTTATGCGGCGCAAGCAACCAGTGTTCGAGAAAGTAGCCGGTTAGCCGCAGTCCTGCAAGGGTTTCCTTACTTCCCCCTCCCCCTGCAGGGGGAGGGGGAAGTAAGAAAGCAGGCAGCGCCAGCAACTTCTCTTTATACGGCTCTCCCGCCTCGGCCGATACGGCGCGCCCCGATTTAGGCGAGACATACATCAAATTCTCCGTCGCGCCGCCGCCCGCGCATTGGCTTAAGTCCAACCCGAATCCCGTCTCGGCCAGCAGCGAAAGCTCCAGTTTTACATAGGCTTCCGGCCATCCCTCGTCGCTGCGGAGCGTGGCCAGAAACGCCTCAAATATCCCATATAATTTCGGGTAGGGATGTCGCTCCGGCAGCGATGATTCTATGACGGCACAGATGGACGTCAGCGCCGCCAGCCGCGCCGCATCGTTCATGAGCCCAGCCGCATTTGCCTCCAGCAATTCGCATTTGAACGCGCCCAGATGTTCCGACAATCGCGCCTGCCAGGTGGCGCTTACGAGATTGCCGGGCTGGATGACGCCGCGGTTGGCTTTGGAATGTACGCCGCGCACCACCCCGGCTGAGAGGCCGTGCTTCTGCGAAAATACCCGCGCCACGGCGCTGGTTTCCCCGTGTTTTCTGGATGATAATACAATCGCTTCGTCCGTCCAGTGCATAATATCGCTCTATCGCTTGCAATCCCATGGATAATCGTTAAATTACCGCTTATCCAGTCAACTGACAAAGCATTTAAATATTATGAGCAACCAAAATAAACGCGACCGGCTGATCGAATCCGCCGCCCTGCTTTTTCATCACAAGGGGCTGACGGCCACGTCGCTGGCCGATATCGCCAATAAAGCCGAAATTCCCATCGGCAACGTCTATTATTATTTCAAGACCAAGGAAGAACTGGCGCTGGCCGCCATCGCCCGGCGCAAGGAGCAGTTCAGCGCCGCCTACGCGCAGCTGGAGGAAAGCGTCCCCGACCCGCGCCAGCGGCTGATCGAAGCGGTGCATTATTTCGATAAAGTCCGCGACGAATATACGCGCTACGGCTGCCCGGTCGGAAAAATCATCGACGATGCCGATGTCGAAAAAGACGCGGTGGCGCAAACCGCCGCGCAGGTGCTGGCGGATTTTGTCGATTGGGCCGAGCGCCAGTTCAAGAGCCTCGGCCACACCGCCGACGGGCGCAAATACGCGACGTCGCTGATGGCCGGCATCCAGGGTGCGGCGATCATGGCCAAGGCGCTGCGCGATCCGCAGATTATTTCCGATGAAATGGCACGCATCATCGCCTGGATCGAAACGCTGCCCAACCGCAAGATTCAGCTGGGCAAGGTGGGCATCAAATCGCCGGACGTTTCCAACGCCGCTTGAGTTTCGTTCTTTATGTCCAAGCCTTTTATGATCGGCCTGATCCAGATGCGCATGGGCAAACATGCGAAGGAAAATTTGGACAAGGCCTGCGCCATGCTGGAACAGGCGGCGGCGGGAGGCGTGCAGGTGGCCTGTCTGCCGGAATTATTTCTCACCGAATATTTCTGCCAGCGCGAAGACGCGGCGCTTTTCGATTTAGCCGAGCCGATTCCGGGGCCGACGACTGAGGCGTTGGGAAAAATTGCCAAAAAAACCGGCATGGCGATTGTCGGCTCGATTTTCGAGCGGCGGACGGCGGGCGTCTATCACAATACGGCAGCCATCATCGAGCGCGACGGAACGCTGGCGGGCGTTTACCGTAAGATGCACATTCCGCACGACCCGTTATTTTACGAGAAATATTATTTCACGCCCGGCGATCTCGGCTTCAAAGCCTTCGACATCAGCGCCGGAAAAATCGGCACGCTCGTCTGCTGGGACCAATGGTATCCCGAAGCCGCGCGCCTCACCGCCATGCAGGGCGCGAATGTGTTATTCTACCCGACCGCCATCGGCTGGCACCCCAAGGAAAAAGCCGAGTTCGGCGAAGCGCAGGTTTCCGCGTGGGAAACCATGCAGCGTTCGCACGCCATCGCCAACGGCGTCTATGTCGCGGCGGTGAATAGGGTTGGGCATGAACGTATTAATCCTGTGCGAGCACAGCGAGGCACAGGATCTACTGCAGGAGATCCTGCGCAGCCTTGCGGCTCGCAGGATGAAGGGATCGAATTCTTCGGCCATTCCTTCATCTGCGATCCGTTCGGGCGCATCCTGGCTATGGGCAGTCACGACAAAGAGGAAATCCTGACCGCCACCGTCGACCCAGCCCTGATCGAAGACACCCGCCGCAACTGGCCGTTTTTTCGGGACAGGCGCGTGGATGCCTATGGGAATATTACCGAACGGTTTGGAAATTAGCACATGGCCTTACAATTGAGGATGCCCGCCGAGTGGGAGAAGCACGAAGCGACGCTGCTCGCCTGGCCGCATCATAAAAACGATTGGCCGGGCAAGTTCGAGCCGATTCCGTGGGTGTACGGCGAGATTATCCGCTATTTGACAAAACATGAGCGCGTGCGCCTGCTGGTGCAGAATGAAAAAGAAAAAACCAAAGCCGCCGATATTTTAGAACGTGCCGGCGTTGATATGGGTAAGGTGGATTTTTACGTTACCTCCACCAACCGCGTCTGGCTGCGCGACTGCGGGCCGATATTTGTGCGGGACGCGGCGAGCAAGAAAGCGATGCTCGATTTTCGCTTCAACGCCTGGGCGAAATATTCCAATCATCATCTCGATGACAAAGTTCCGGCAAAATTGAACGAGCACTTGAAATTAGAACGCATCCAGCCGATGCACAAAGACCGGCGCATCGTGCTCGAAGGGGGCGCCATCGACGTTAACGGCAAAGGCACATTACTGACCACGGAGGAATGTTTATTGAGCAAAGTCCAATGCCGCAATCCCGGTTTCGCGCGCGAGGATTATGAGGAGATTTTTGCAAAATATCTCGGCATCGAACAGGTTGTCTGGCTGGGCAACGGCATCACCGGCGACGACACGCACGGCCATGTTGATGATCTTGCCCGTTTCGTCAATCCAACCACCGTCGTTACCGTTATTGAGAAAAACAAACGCGATGCCAATTACGCGCCGCTTCAGGACAATCTCAAGCGATTGAAATCAGCACGCGACCAGAACGGAAAGAAATTGACCGTCGTCGAACTGCCGATGCCGAAACCGTTGATGTTTGAAGGCCAGCGCCTTCCGGCCTCTTACGCTAATTTTTATATCGCGGATAAGCTGGTGCTGATGCCGACCTTCAACGACCCCGCCGACCGTATGGCGCTGTCGATACTGGTGGAATGTTTCCCCGGGCGCGAAGTGGTGGGCATTCATGCCGTCGATCTGGTATGGGGATTTGGCACGTTGCATTGCATGAGCCAGCAGGAGCCGGTTTAATACTTTATGTCCTAAGATTTCCGCCGCGCCTTTTGCCGCGTTTAAGAGCACTCACTTCAAGGCGATCAGGATCGCCCATCCCTTTCAACATGCTGCCGATTTGTTCAATGGCTACAGGGGTCGTTATCTTGCCCGGATTAATGATGATGGCGCCGGTATCTTGATGTTCGCCTTGATCACTAAGGTAAAGCATATCTCTATCTTTGGGAACCGTTAGGCCTTCCGGTAATTTACTTGCAATATCATCTATTAGACCACTCAATGCGATTCTTGGTTTGCGCGTGCTTGGAGAAGGGATAAGCATAATGGCAATTCTCGATTTTGATGCATCGTTTTCAGTCTCACTCACGGGAAAAACGTATGCACGAATGGCGTTAGGCAACTGCCACTCTTTTAAGGACTTGGCTTTGCGCGCGGCATTTGCAGCAATTCTTATGCTTTTTATTTCTGCTGCATTTGAATGTTGGGGATCTGTAGGCATACATACTCCATCAAGTTAATAAAATTCACTAAATTTTATTAAATTTTTAAGATGGCGTCAAGCTAAATGGCACTAATCAAATAATAACAATTGTTTAATCAACTTATGTGCGGAGCTTTCGGCGTGTGTATATTATAAAATAGCTCCGGCCAAAATCCGCGTTACGTATTCCGGCACGACGCGCGTCGCCGGGCCATAGATTTTTTCCTCGAACAGCGTATGGCCGTTCGACGGCTCCATGTTGAGTTCAACCGTATGCCCGCGGCCGGACGCGCGCACCTCATGGACGAAACCGGCGGCGGGATAGACGTTGCCGGAGGTGCCGATCGACAGGAATAAATCACAATCGCGCAGCGCGTGATAAATCCTGTCCATGTAAAGCGGCATCTCACCGAACCAGACGATATGCGGCCGGAGCCGGCCCGGTTTTTTGCAGCAGGGGCAGCGGGTTTCGACGGTGATATTCTCATCCCATGGAAATATTTCCTCGCTGACGCCGCAGCGGGCTTTGCGCAGTTCACCGTGCATGTGCCACAGCGCGAAGCCGTCTCCCAGTGTTTTTCCTTCGCCCGCGCGTTCGTGCAGGTCATCGACATTCTGCGTAATGAGAAAGTATTTTCCGTCCCACTGTGCGGCCAATTCCGCCAGCGCCAGATGTGCGGCGTTGGGTTTCACCTCTTTCAATTGCTTACGGCGCATGTTGTAAAACTCCTGCACCAGAGCCGGATTGCGAAGGTAAGCTTCCGGCGTGGCGACGTCCTCGATGCGGTGACTGCACCACAGCCCGCCATTGTCGCGGAAGGTAGGAACGCCCGATTCCGCCGAGATGCCGGAGCCGGTCAGGATGACGATGGTCTTCATGTAAATTTTATGGCCTCTTCCGCCGCGCGCATCAGCGCCTGCGCTTTGTTGACCGCTTCCTGGTATTCGGCTTCGGCCTCGCTTTCGGCGACGATGCCGCCGCCGGCTTGCACGTATAATTTGCCGTCCTTGACCAGGCCGGTGCGCAGCGCGATGCAGGTATCCATATTACCGTTGCCGGAGAAATAGCCGATGCATCCGGCGTAAAAGCTGCGGCGCTCAGGCTCCAGTTCGTCGATGATTTCCATGGCGCGGATTTTCGGCGCGCCGGAGACGGTGCCCGCGGGGAACCCGGCAATCAGCGCCGACAACGCGTCGAATTTCGGGTCGAGCTCGCCCACGACGTTGGAGACGATGTGCATCACGTGCGAATAATTTTCGATGGCCATGTGCTGCGTCGTCTGCACCGTGCCGATTTTGGCGACGCGGCCGACATCGTTGCGGCCCAAATCGAGCAGCATCAGATGCTCGGAAATTTCCTTGGGGTCGGAGAGCAAATCTTTGGCCAGCAATTGGTCTTCCGCCTTGTCACGCCCGCGCTTTCGCGTCCCGGCGATGGGGCGGATGGTGACTTCGCCGTCGCGCAGGCGCACCAGAATTTCCGGGCTGGAGCCGACCAGGGTGAATTTTCCGAAGCTCAGATAAAACAAAAACGGCGACGGGTTTAATTGCCTGAGCGCGCGATACAGCGAAAACGGCGGCAGGCTGAACGGCGCGGAGAAGCGCTGTGACAGGACGGCCTGGAAAATATCCCCCGCCTTGATATATTCGCGCGCGCGTTCGATCATGTCGTTATAATAATCGCGCGTCGTGTTCGAAACGAAATCCTCGATTTTTACCAGCGGGAATTGGCGCTTTTCCGGTGGCGGCACCGGCGCGGCAAGCTTGTCCAGTACGTGCCGGATGCGTTTTTTTGCGGCGTCGTAGGCGGCCTTGGCGTCGCTGCGCTCGGTATCCGCCCAGATGGCGGTGACGATGAAAATCTTGTCGGTCACGGCGTCGAAAATTACCATCAGCTTGGGGCGGATGAAGCAGCTGTCGGGGATGCCGATGACGTCGGGCTTGCTGTCGGGTAACTCTTCCATCAGCTTCACCATGTCGTAACCCATATAGCCGACGAGACCTGCGGCCATGGGCGGCAGGCCTTCCGGGATGTCGATTTTCGAGGCTTCGTACAGCTTGCGCAAAGAGGTCAGAGCATCTTCTTCGCAAGGTTCGCAATGCGCTTCGTCGAGCGTTTCATTATAGCAAATTTCGGCTTTATTGCCGTGGCAGCGCCAGAGGATGTCCGGCATCAGGCCGATCACCGAATAGCGCCCGCGGATTTCGCCTTTTTCCACCGATTCGAGCAGGAAGCACGGGCTGTCGCCGTCCATCAGCCGCAGCATGGCGCTCACCGGCGTGTCGAGGTCGGCGGGAACCGTCGTCCACACCAGTTGCGACAGGCCATGCGCGAAGCGCTGGCTGAAGGTGTCCTGTGCGGGAAAAATCGTGGGGTTGGGAGTGGGCAGCATTATTTCATTACCGATTCCAACGCGGCATCGTTGACCGACACCGAATATTTTTCGGCGAGGCTGCGCGTATATTGCTCAAGAATTTCGTTCTGCGCGCTTTCGGTCAGGTTGCGGCGGATGTCGGCCAGCGCGGCGGTGAGCTTGGCGTCTTTGTCCGGCGATGGGGCGGGGACGATGTTCCCCACTACGGCGATCGCATAGCTGCCGTCTTTGAGCGGGTAGGCGTTGGTGCTGTCCTGAGGCTTATGCGTAAATACATCGGCGGCGAGTTCCGGCGGCAGTGCGAGATCGCCGAGCGCGGTGCTGCTACGCATGATCGCCCCGCCGGTAGCCGGTTTCAGGTTATATTTGGCGATGGCGGCGGCGCGGGCGGCAGGGTCGGAAAATTTCGCGGCGATGTCTTTGGCCAGCTGTGCCAAGCGCTTGTTGCGTTCCTCTTTTTGCCAGCCGGTGAGGGCCAATCCCCTGACTTCGTCCAGGGCGCGCAGGCGTTCGGGAATAACGCTGTCAACGCGCAGAATATAGTAGCCGCCTTTGGCCGTCATCAGCGGCGATTCGGTTTTATCCTCGGCCTTGAAGGCGGCAACCAGGAATTTATCGAGGTTGGGAAGAGTAGGCTTGCTGCCATCCGGAGCGGCGCCCTGGCGGTCGATGGGGCCGATATGGCTGACCTTCAGCCCCAGTTCCTTTGCCGCTTCGGCCAGCGTCGCACCGCCGGCCAGCGCGTCTTCCAGCTTGTTCGCGAGTGTGTTCAGGCCTGCGTCGGCATTGCGCTGCTTCAGGTCTTTTTCCAGCTGCGGGCGCACTTCCTCGAAGGGGGCGACGGAGGGCTCGTCGATGGCGCTGACATGAAAGATATGCCAGCCGAACGGGCTTTGTATCGGCGGCGTATGTTCGCCGACATGCAGCGAAAATACCGCATCGGCTGCATTCTGCAATACATTGCCGCGCTCCACCTTGCCCAGCGACAGCGCATTTTTATTGAGTACATCGGTTGTTTTTGCCACCTCGGCAATACTTTTTCCATTTTTAAGCAATAGCTCGGCGGCTTTGGCCTTATCTTCGGAAGCATAGAGCAATTGCTCGACACCGCGGCGCTCGGGATGCCTGAATTCGTCGCCTCGTTCCTTGTAGGCGGCTTTCAAGGCATCTTCGGAAATCGCCGTGGCTAGCGCGTCGGCGCTGGTGACGGTGACGTAACTTAAGCTGCGATATTCCGGCGCGGTGAATTCGCTTTTATGCGCGTCGTAATAGGCGGCAATCTGCGCATTGTCCGGCGGCGGCACATTTGCCGCCAGCGAGGGAGCCAGGGCATAAATCGTGACCGTGCGCTGCTCCTGGCGCGCATTATACAAGGTGCGGACGGCG
Organism: Alphaproteobacteria bacterium; assembly: GCA_013288305.1. Lineage (GTDB taxonomy): Bacteria > Pseudomonadota > Alphaproteobacteria > Rickettsiales > SXRF01 > JABDCD01. The sequence continues at coordinate 30,357 of JABDCD010000005.1, forward strand.
GCATCCGGCACCGGCACGGCGCTGTCGATGGTGCCCAGCAGCAGGCCGGAGGCCATGTCCTGGCGCAGCTGGTCGACATAGGTTTTTTCCGAAATATTGCCGTTGCGCAGCGTCGCCTCGAAGCGCTGCTTGTCGAAATTGCCTTTGTCGTCCTGGAATGCCGGGTTGGCGCGGATGTGGCGCACCACTTCGGCGTCGCTCGGCACCAGCCCCAGCGACTGGCTTTCCAGTGCCAGCAGCTCGCGGTTAACCAGTTTCTGCAGCACCTGTTGCGGCAGATGGAGGGTTTTCAGCATCTCCGGCGAATAATTGTCGCCGAGGATGCGGCGGACATTCTCGGTTTCACGGTGCAGGGCGCGGGCGAATTCATCGCCGCTGATGGCGCTGCCGCCGACGGTAGCGACGGTCACGTTGCGCCCCGGATGGCGCAGCATGTCGCCGATGCCCCATACGCCGAACGACAATACGAGCAAGCCCAGCAATATCTTAGCCGGCAGGCTGCCGCTTAGGGATCGAAATTGGTCAAGCATAGAGAAGGCCTTGATAAGGATTCGCGGGCAGAATTACATGGCAAATCATGATTGTAAAAGCATTTTTGATGGATTAATGGTGACGTATGGGGAAAATCATCGTCGGCAACTGGAAAATGAACGTCGGGCCATTGGCGCAGGTTCGTGATTGGGCGCGCGCTATCTCGCTGCCTTCGGCGGTAGAAGTAGTATTAAGTCCTTCAACGCCGTTTCTAAGTACAGTATCTGCCGCGGTTGAGGGGACAAATGTCAAGGTGAGCGCCCAGGATTGTTCAAGCCAGCCGGAAGGCGCATTTACTGGTGATGTCAGCGCGTCCATGCTTAAGGACGTTGGTGTTTCTTATGTTATTATCGGGCATTCGGAGCGTCGGCAAGGACATGGCGAAACCAGCGATGACGTACGAAAAAAAGCGGCGCAGGCCATCAAAGCCGGCCTGATTCCCATTATCTGCATTGGAGAAAGCGAGCAGGAACGCACCCAGGGCAAAGCTATGGATGTGGTAAGGAAGCAGGTCATGGAATCTATTCCCGATGAGGCCACAAAAGGCAAAATTCTCCTTGCATATGAGCCGGTTTGGGCTATTGGTTCGGGGAAAACGCCAAGCGCTGATGACATAAGGCAAATGCACGGGCATATACTATCGGTTGCGGCGCAGCGGACAGGGCTTGCGCCGGAGCGGATTTCCGTGTTGTATGGCGGGTCAGTCAAGGCTGACAATGCCGCTGGGATTATGGCTGTGCCCGGAGTGGCGGGCGTATTGGTCGGCGGGGCTAGTTTGAAGTTGGAGGAGTTTAATTCAATCCTGCGAGCCGCATAGCGGCTGCGCAGGATCCAAACCAGATCCTGTGCAGATGCTTCGCATCTCACAGGATTAAAAGAGGGCAATATGTATACAATATTACTCGTCACCCACAGCATCATCGTGCTGTTTTTGATCGCCATGGTGCTGATCCAACGCACCGATTCCGACGGCATGGGCGGCCTCGGCGGCGGCGGGGGCAACCAGTTCCTGACCGGCCGCGCGCAGGCCAATCTGCTGACGCGCACCACGGCCATCCTTGCTGTCGCCTTCATGGTGACCAGCCTCGTCCTCGCCGTCATGGCCAGCCGCATGACCGGTGGGTCGATTATTGATTCAACACCCACTGAGCAGAGCGTACCATTAGAGAATAAGGCAACGGAGAGTGTCCCGGAAGTGCCAAAAGCGAAAATAATGGAAAAAGCACCGGCAAAAACGCCCGCGGTGCCCAAGCCGGAGTGACAGAGTAAAATATGAGCGCACGTTTCATCTTCATCACCGGCGGCGTGGTTTCCTCGTTAGGGAAGGGGCTGGCGTCGGCGTCGCTCGGAGCGCTGTTGCAGGCGCGGGGATATAAAGTTCGGTTGCGCAAATTAGACCCATACCTGAATGTCGATCCCGGCACGATGAATCCCAACCAGCATGGCGAGGTGTTCGTCACCGACGACGGCGCGGAGACCGACCTCGATCTCGGCCATTACGAGCGCTTCACCGGCGTCAATGCGCGGCGCAGCGACTCGGTGACCACCGGCCAGATTTATTCGACCTTGCTGACCAAAGAACGCCGCGGCGATTATTTGGGCGGCACAGTGCAGGTGATTCCGCACGTCACCGACCTCATCAAGGAATTCATCCTGAAAGACACCGAGAGCGAGGATTTCGTGCTGTGCGAAATCGGCGGCACGGTGGGCGACATCGAGGGGCTGCCGTTCCTGGAGGCCATCCGCCAGTTGGGTTATGAGCTGGGGCATGGCCGCGTCATGTATATCCACCTGACGCTGGTGCCTTATATCGCCGCCGCCAAGGAACTGAAAACCAAACCGACGCAGCATTCGGTCAAGGAACTGCGCTCGATCGGCATCCAGCCGGATATTCTGCTTTGCCGCGCTGACCGCGAGATTCCGCTTTCCGAACGCCGCAAGATCGCGCTGTTCTGCAACATCCGCGAAGATGCGGTGATTCAGGCGCTCGACGTCGCCAGCATCTACGAAGTGCCCAAGCGCTACAGCGAGCAGGGCTTCGACGCGCAGGTGCTGAAAATCTTCGGCATGGACGATCACAAGCACAAGCCCGACCTCGCCAAATGGGACGATATTTTAAAGCGCATCCAGCAACCCAAGGGCGAAGTTTCGGTCGCCATCGTTGGCAAATATACCGGCATCGGCGATGCCTATAAATCGCTGTCGGAAGCGCTCGACCATGCCGGCATCGCCAATCAGGCGCGCGTGCATGTGCGCTGGATCGACGCCGCCGGATTCGAGAAGGGCGACGTGGCCAAAGAGCTTGCCGATGCCGATGCCATACTGGTTCCCGGCGGCTTCGGCGAGCGCGGCGTCGGCGGAAAATTGGCGGCGATTCAATATGCGCGCGAGAATAAAAAACCCTATCTCGGCATTTGCTTCGGGATGCAGCTGGCCTGCATCGAATTCGCGCGTAATGTATTGGGCATCAAGGATGCGGCGTCCACCGAATTCGGCCCCTATGAGGATAAAGAAGGCAAAGGCCCGCTGGTCGGCCTGATGACCGAATGGCTGCGCGGCAACGTGCTGGAAACGCGCCGCCATGACGGCGACCTCGGCGGCACCATGCGGCTGGGTGCTTATGATTGCGAGATTGCCAAGGGAAGTTTGGCGGCGGAGATTTACGGCGCAAGCCACATCAGCGAACGGCACCGCCACCGCTACGAAGTCAACATGGCCTACCGCGAGGAACTGGAAAAAGCCGGCATGGTATTTTCCGGATTATCGCCCAGCGGCCATTTGCCAGAAATCGTCGAGCTGAGAAACCATCCCTGGTTCGTCGGCGTGCAGTTCCACCCGGAATTAAAATCGCGGCCATTCGCCCCACATCCGTTGTTTGCTTCGTTTGTGAAGGCGGCGCTCAAGGCGGAAAAAACCAAGGGAGATAATGTTGTGGCGATTTCTTCGAAGAAGAAAACATGACCACCCTCCGCCACCTTACCATCGGCCCCGTCAAAATCGGCAATGATTTGCCGCTGGTGCTGATTGCCGGGCCGTGCCAGGTGGAGAACAGGGACCACGCGCTGATGATGGCGGAATCGCTGATCAAGCTGACCAACAAACTGCAGATTCCCTTCATCTATAAATCCTCCTACGACAAGGCCAACCGCACCAGCATCAAGGGCCAGCGCGGCGCCGGGCTGATTGCGACCATGCCGATCTTCGATGAAATCAGGAACGAACTGGGCTGCCCGGTGCTGACCGACGTGCATACCGAGGAGCAGTGCGAAATCGTCGCGCCGCATGTGGATGTTTTGCAGATTCCGGCGTTCCTGTGCCGCCAGACCGACATGCTGCTGGCGGCGGCCAGGACCGGCAAGGTGATCAACATCAAAAAAGGCCAGTTCCTCGCGCCGTGGGACATGAAAAACGTCGTCGATAAAATGGATTATGCCGGAAACCCCAACGTCATCCTCACCGAGCGCGGGGCCAGCTTCGGCTACAATACATTAGTCACCGACATGCGCTCGCTGCCGATCATGGCCGAAACCGGCTGCCCGGTGGTGTTCGACGCGACACACAGCGTGCAGCAGCCGGGCGGGCAGGGCGGTGCATCCGGCGGCCAGCGCAAATACGTTCCGGCGCTGGCGAAAGCGGCAGTGGCGGTCGGCGTGGCGGGCGTGTTCATGGAAACGCATCAGGACCCCGACAACGCGCCGTCCGATGGCCCGTGCATGATGCGCTTCGACGAGATGGAAATGTTGCTTGTGCTGCTCAAGGAGCACGACAAGCTGGCCAAGGCGTTGTGAACGCCTTTTATACCGATTCGTACCTGTTTCGACCCGTTTCGCACCTGTTTTAACACGTTTCGCACCACTCATGACGCGCGTGTATTTATATATTTCGGCATCTTATGCATTTTTGTGTCTCCTTATCCCGTTTTTATTGACATTTATTGACATTTTTAACCAATTATTTACCAACGGAAGCACGCAGATTGTCCACCGCCAAAATTCTTTCATGGCTCAAGCATAACGCGGGTTTGTGTGGTCGGGAAGTGGGAATTTTACTGGAGACGAACCCGGCGGGAATCATCATCTATCTGCCATTTTTGCCATTGCCATTTACACCATTTACAGGGTGATGATGGCCATTTCTGCGCGGGTCAACCAAGCTTTCCAGTAATTGATCTGCATGATCTTTAGCTGTATTATATTTGCGATATGCGCTTTGGAAGGCTTCAACCAAAGAAATCAGTGTATTTGCACTGATAAGAACACGTTCGTCTGCGGGACTTTTTCCGATAACGATGTTACGGGATTTGACGAATTCCTCGCATTGTTGAGCAAGAAGGGCGAGTTCGGCTTCTTTGCCGCCGCCGGATACATATTGATTAGTCCTGTCATGTAGCTGTGCGTACTTTTCGCCAGCAGCGTTTCCATCGAATGTTGAAGCTATTCGTCCGGCTTCTTTGCCCAGCAGTACCAGCGCTTCAACCATCGGCAAATAGCTGGGATCGTCCTGGAGGGGAATGGCGTGAAGATTTGCAGAATGGTTTTTGCTATCGCCGTTGTTCAGATGTCTGGTAAAACGACCATTTTTCGTCGGTACATACCTTATTTCCGTGTTGCGCATAACGTTTCCGGTAAACTGTTTTTTACTTATCTTTATATTCTTTACACCGCATTAAAAACCCCTGCAACGCGTTTTCAAACATGCCGCAGGTACGGGTCATTTTTTCGTCCTGGATGCCGACCAGCTGGCTGCGGCAGCTTTTAAGCGCGTCCTGGCACACCTGCGCCAGCATGTCGGCGGCATTTTCCAGCACCGGGTGGAAGATGGATTCATCATCGGCGCGGCGGCGGTAATGATGATGGAAATGCCGCGGGCCTTTATATTCCGCCAGCGCCAGCGAGACCGGCTTGGCGATGTTCATCAGCCGCTGCTGCCAGTAAAGATGCTCGGTATCGCGCCGCCCTTCGGCGTATTCGCTGTCGAGGATGCGCATACAGGCGTTTTCCAGCGACAGCAGCGAGACCTGAAATTGATGTTCATCCGCGGAGGCGACGCCCGCCTCAGCCGATAATGCCGGTTGCTTTTTCCGGGCTTTCGTGCCAACAGAAGTGTTCATATACGCTCCACTTGTCTGTGATACTCTATTAAAATTATAGACCAGAATGCGCCCATGTGCCAGATAATATCTAAGAAAAATATTCTTGACAAATGCCGCAAATCGTTTGCCGCTCAAGGGAATTGACATGACCGCCATCACCCACATCCGCGCCCGCGAAATCATCGACAGCCGCGGCAACCCGACGGTCGAAGTCGATGTCGCGCTGGAAGACGGCGCCTTTGGCCGTGCCGCCGTGCCGTCCGGCGCATCGACGGGATCGCTCGAAGCGCTGGAACTGCGCGACGGCGACAAGAAGCGCTACAAAGGCAAGGGCGTGAAAAAAGCCGTGGCGCACATCAATAACGACATTGCCGATGCGCTGCTGGGCATGGATGGCGAAGAGCAGGAAAAAATCGACCAGGCGATGCTTGATTTGGATGGCACGCAGAATAAATCAAAGCTGGGGGCTAATGCTATCCTCGGTGTGTCGCTGGCCGTGGCCAAGGCGGCGGCGCAGTCGGCGGGGCTGCCGCTGTTTCGCTATGTCGGCGGGGTGGGGGCGAATATCCTGCCGGTGCCGATGATGAACATCATCAACGGCGGCGTCCATGCCGACAACAAGCTCGACATTCAGGAATTCATGATCATGCCGGTGTCGGCGACGACGATGGCCGACGCCGTGCGCATGGGCGCGGAGATTTTCCAGGAATTGAAACATCGCCTGAGTGAAGACGGCCAGAACACCAATATCGGCGATGAAGGCGGCTTCGCGCCGAAAATCGCCAAGGCCGACGAGGCGCTGGCCTACATCATGCAGGCCATCGAAGGGGCGGGATATAAGCCGGGCGAGGACATCGTGCTGGCGCTCGACGCCGCGGCCAGCGAATTTTATCATGACGGGAAATACGTGCTCGAAGGCGAGGGCAAAAATTTCGATTGCGGCAAATTGCTCAAATATTACGAGACGCTGGTTGGCCGCTATCCCATCGTCTCCATCGAAGACCCGATGGCCGAAAACGACCGCCTGGGCTGGAAGGAAATCACCGACCTGTTGGGCAAAAAAGTGCAGCTGGTGGGCGACGATCTGTTCGTCACCAATCCGGAGATTTTGTCGCGCGGGATTGCCGACGGGCTGGCCAATGCGCTCTTGGTCAAGGTGAACCAAATCGGCACGCTGACGGAGACGCTGCAGGCGGTGGACATCGCCCACCGCGCCGGCTACCGCGCCGTCATGTCGCACCGCTCGGGAGAAACCGAGGATACCACCATCGCCCATCTCGCCGTCGCCACCGGCTGCGGCCAGATCAAAACCGGATCGCTGTCGCGCTCCGACCGGCTCGCCAAATATAACGAGCTGATGCGGATTGAGGAAGAGTTGGGGTCGAGCGCGAGATATGCGGGTGGGAGTGTGCTGGCTTAATACTTAATTAACTGAAATTCCGCTATTCTCATCGGTTATATGAGCAAATATGCCTCTCATTATGAAACACACCGCCCGTTCGTCAAGCGGGTCACCGGGCCGCTTTTCCTGGTGTTTGCTTTGTTTTACTTATGTTTCCACGCCGTCAGCGGCGAGCGCGGGCTGTTCGCCTGGTTCAGCGAAAACCGCAAACTGGAAACGCTCAAGGCCGAGCTGGCCGAGGTGGCGGCGCGGCGCCAGGCGCTGGACCGCAAAGTGAAAGGCCTCAGTGATAATTCCCTCGATCTTGACCTGCTCGACGAACAAGCCCGCCGCGAACTTGGCATGGCCGGTAAGGGTGAAACAGTCTATTTTACGGACGGCCGATAAGCAGCTGGGCGTCAGCTTAGAGTGACCTTGGCGCTGCCTGCCAACGCGCCGTCGTAGGCGTTTCCCATTCTTGTTTTGGGACATTGTGCAGCGACGTTTTGAGATTTTGGAACGCCGCTATTCCGGCGGCATTGCAGTGTGCAGGTTTGACGATAAGCGAAACGGTATCCGACCCTATAATCACATTGCTGCTTTCCTCTTCACTTTGCTTCCTTGCTATATTGGCTTTGACTGTTTTCAGGATGCCGGAATCCTCGATTTTTTCAGCTAGCGCAGTCATGACCTGCTGCGCTGTCATTTCAATTCGCTCTGGTTCTCCCTCTGTTTTAAGTTTGACGCTCCATTTTGTAGGATAGGTTTTACCATCGCTTTTAATAATAAATCTTGGGATTTCCAGACGGATGATCGGGACAACTATAGTTTCATCCTTATTTTTTATTTTTATTTTATTTTCCCGCCAACGACTTCCTATAGAAGATTCAGGGCTTTTAAGTGGCTCCATGATCTTCATAATTTCCGCGTTTATTTTTGCGCCGGAGGATCTTGTCTCTCTTGAGGTTAGATCCAGTTTGTTAGATTTGGTTGATTTGAGCGCCAAATCTGAATTGGAATTTGGCTTACCCTGATCTAATGCGCTGTCTGAACCACTTATCTCACTGCCTGTTCCACCAGCCAAATCGACTCCTGAATCTTCAGTTGCTGGATCGTTTTTATTATGTCCTACCATATAGATACTCCTGCCCTTATTTTCTGCCCCCACCTTAGCATAAAATGGATACGATATCAATATCATTAATAAAAAGTAAACCGACGGCTTTTCGGCTTTTTATACATAGTGTAATCGTGCCCTCGGCTTTTCTTTTTACGCTGCACCGCAGCAATTTCTCCCCCATTAAACGCTTGCAAAAACTGCCGCTTCTGGTGTTTATTGCTGCGTTCTTATGCTATAATCGAGGATGCCATGCCCAAGCCCGCAAGCAAATTGACCGAGGAACGCGTGACCCCCATGACCGGCGCCCGCCCGCAACCCAAGGAACTGCTGCTGAAGCTTTACCGCGACATGCTGATGATCCGGCGTTTCGAGGAGAAGGCGGGGCAGCTGTACGGCATGGGGCTGGTCGGCGGGTTTTGCCATCTGTATATCGGGCAGGAGGCGGTGGTGGTGGGGATGCAAAGCTGCATTTCGTCCGATGACGCCGTTATCACCAGCTACCGCGACCATGGCCACATGCTGGCCTGCGGCATGGACCCCAAGGGCATCATGGCCGAGCTCACCGGCCGCATCGACGGGTTTTCCAAGGGCAAGGGCGGGTCGATGCACATGTTCTCGACCGAAAAGCATTTCTACGGCGGCCACGGCATCGTCGGCGCGCAGGTGCCGCTGGGCACCGGCATCGCGTTTGCCCATAAATACCGTGATAATGGCCGCCTGAGCCTGACCTATCTCGGCGACGGCGCTATCAATCAGGGGCAGGTCTACGAATCGTTCAACATGGCTTCCTTATGGAAACTGCCGGTGATCTACATCATCGAGAATAACGAATACGCCATGGGCACCTCGACCAAGCGCAGCCATGCCACCACCGAATTATTCCGCCGCGGCGAGGGCTTCGCTATTCCAGGCAAAAAGGTAGACGGTATGGACGTGCTGGCCGTGCGCGAAGCCGGGCTGGAAGCGGTCAAATTCGTGCGCGGGGGGGGCGGGCCGTTTTTGCTGGAGATGAAAACCTACCGCTACCGCGGCCACTCCATGTCCGACCCGGCCAAATACCGCAGCAAGGAGGAAGTCGAGGATTATAAGGAGCATCATGATCCGATTGAGGGGCTGAAAACGCGCATGGTTGGGGATAAAATTGTAAAGGACGAGGAATTAAAAACCATCGAAACCGACATTAAGAAAATTGTGGCCGAAGCCGCGGAATTCGGACAGCAATCGCCGGAGCCGCCGGAGAGCGAATTGTGGACGGATGTGACGATATAAGTTTGTCAAACCTATGCAGCAAACTATTTGAGAAGTCTCTATGCGTTTCATATGTGCATTAGCCATGTTGTTTAGCTTGAGCGGTTGCTACTGCGTGCCGGACAAGGGAGACCCCGGCATCGGCCAGGAAGGCTATTTCAGCGGCTGCTGGGCGGAAGCGAGTAAGAATAAAGGAAATTGATATGGCGAAACCGGCGGCATCCTATGAATAGCCGAAAATTGCTGGTCAAGTTGCTTGCGGGGCATTTCCAGAATGTCCGCTTCGGCGATTTTCAGGAATTGCTGGAGGATTTTGGGTTTTATTTATCGAGGGTTTCGGGCAGTCATCACATCTATACACATGAGGGTATTCACGATATTATCAATATTCAGAACGTCAAGGGACAGGCAAAACCCTATCAGATTCGGCAGGCGTTGAAGCTGGTCGAGTTGCATAATTTGAGTTTGGAGGAGTAAATGAAAGACTATCACATCAATATTTTCTACAGCGACGAGGATGGCGGCTATATTGCCGATATTCCCGATCTGGCCGGCTGCTCTGCCTTTGGCGATACGGCGGAGGACGCATTGCATGAGGTGGAAAAGGCAAAGAAATCATGGCTTGAGGTGGCAAAAAAGCGCAAGCACAAAGCGCCCACGCCGCATTATCGTCCTGTGATTTATCAACTCCCAGCCTATTAAACCTATGCCCGCACAAACCGTACGCGATGCTTTAAGAGACGCCATGGCCGAGGAGATGCGGCGCGATGGCGAAGTGTTTGTCATGGGCGAGGAAGTCGCCGAGTATCAGGGCGCGTATAAGGTGACGCAGGGGTTGCTGCAGGAATTCGGGCCGCGTCGCGTCGTCGATACGCCGATTACCGAGCATGGGTTTGCGGGCTTGGGCGTCGGCGCGGCGATGATGGGGTTGAAACCCGTCGTCGAATTCATGACGTGGAATTTCGCCATGCAGGCCATCGACCAGCTGATCAATTCCGCCGCCAAGACCGCCTATATGTCCGGCGGCCAGATCAAATGCCCGATTGTGTTTCGCGGGCCGAACGGCGCGGCGTCGCGCGTCGGCGCGCAGCATTCGCAGTGCTATGCCTCGTGGTACGCGCATGTGCCCGGCCTCAAGGTCATCGCGCCCTATTCGGCGGCGGACGCCAAAGGCTTGCTCAAAGCGGCCATCCGCGATCCGAACCCGGTGATATTTCTGGAAAACGAAATCCTCTACGGCGAGAAGTTCGATGTGCCGGAAGGCGATGAAATAGTGGAAATCGGCAAAGCTGCCGTTGTGCGCGAGGGCAGCGATGTGACGATTGTCGCATTTTCGATCATGGTCGGCAAAGCCTTGGCGGCGGCGGAGCAACTGGCGGCGGAGGGTATCAACGCCGAGGTGATCGATTTGCGCACGCTGCGCCCGCTCGATACGGAAACCATCATCGAGTCGGTGAAAAAAACCAACCGCTGCGTCTCGGTCGAAGAAGGTTGGCCGGCGGCGGGCATGGGTTCCGAAATCGCTGCCATCATCATGGAGCAGGCGTTCGATTATCTCGATGCGCCGGTTGCGCGCGTCGCCGGCGCCGACGTCCCGCTGCCTTATGCGGCTAACCTGGAGAAGCTGGCGCTGCCGCAGGTACAGCATATTATTGAGGCGGCGAAGCAGGTGTGTTATAAGTCGACGGCATGACCTACATCATCAAAATCCTGTTGACCGTGTTGCTGGTGATCTCCTCTGCCGAGGTGGCCAAGCGGTTTCCGGCGCTGGGAGCAATGATTATCGCGTTGCCGCTGGCCTCGATGATAGCGATGAGCTTTCTCTATTACGATACCGGAGACGCCGCCAGGGTCGGCCAGTTCGCCCGCGCCATCCCGCCGATGCTGGTTCCAACCATACTCTTTTTCTACGCTTTCGCGTTTTTAGTTGAATACAAGGTCGGGTTTGTTATGGCTATGCTGGTAGCTGCGGCGATTATGCTGGGCGGATACGGTTTGTTTATCTATGTAATGCGTGGATTATAAATTATGCCCATAGAAATCCTCATGCCCGCCTTGTCGCCGACCATGACCGAGGGCAATCTCGCCAAGTGGAACATCAAGGAAGGCGACAAGGTCAAGTCCGGGCAGGTCATTGCCGAGATCGAAACCGACAAGGCGACGATGGAAGTCGAAGCCGTCGATGAGGGTATTGTCGGCAAGCTCGCCGTCCCCGCCGGAACCCAGGGCGTCAAGGTTAATCAGCTGATCGCGCTGTTGCTGGAGGAGGGGGAGGATAAGAAGGCTCTCGAGGGATATAAGCCGAAAGCAGGGGGATTAGGGATTGGGGATTCGGGATTAGGTAACAAAGAAGAAAAGAAGGAATCCGCCGCCCAATCTTCTGCTGCTAACCTCCAATCCCCAATCCCCAATCCCCAATCCCGCGTTTTTGCGAGCCCGCTGGCAAAAAGAATCGCCGCCAACGAAGGTGTCTCCTTAAGCGGCGTAAGCGGCACCGGCCCGCATGGGCGCATCGTGAAGGACGACGTGCTGAAGGCAAAAAATTCAGGCGGCGGGGCGAGGGGCGCGGTCATGCGCAATCCGAATGAATTCAGCAAGATTCCCAACAACAATATCCGCAAGGTGATTGCGCGGCGGCTGATCGAATCGAAGCAGAACGTGCCGCATTTTTATCTGACGATCGAGTGCGAATTGAACAAGCTGCTCGATGTGCGCAAGGACATTAATTTCGAGGCCGAAGCCGCGGCGGGCAAGGACAAAAAACCGGTCTACAAAGTATCGGTGAACGATTTCATCATCAAGGCCTCGGCGCTGGCACTGCGCAAGGTTCCGGCGGCCAATGCGTCGTGGAGCGACGAGGCGATTCTGCAATACAACAACGTCGATATTTCGGTGGCGGTGGCCATCGACGGCGGGCTGATTACGCCGATCGTGAAGAACGCCGACCAGAAAACGGTGGTGCAGGTGTCGAACGAAATGAAAGACCTGGCGGCGCGCGCGCGGGCGAACAAGCTGGCGCCGGAGGAATTCCAGGGCGGCAGTTTCAGCATCTCCAACCTCGGCATGTACGGCGTCAAGCATTTCGCCGCCATCATCAACCCGCCGCAGGGCTGCATTTTAGCCGTGGGCGCGGGCGTTGACCGCGTCGTCGTCCGCCACGGCAAAATGGAAATCCGCAACATGATGGAAGTGACGCTCTCGGTCGATCACCGCGTTGTCGACGGCGCGGTGGGCGCGGAGTTTTTGCAGGCGTTCAGGCACTATGTCGAGAGTCCGGCGCTGTTGTTGCTGTAGGTATGTGGAAGTCTTATTACAGCAAGTTTCTGGAACTCATTGAACCATTGCGTCAAAGTTCTGATGTGCAACGTTATTATAAGTATTGCCAAAAAAACAAATTTTTTACACTGATTCTATTTATATTTTTAATTGGGATAGTTGTTGCAGCATGTTGGGGAAAAGAAGAAATTTTACCAACCTTCTTTGTGAGTTTAGTCAGCTTAATGGTAGTATATGGAAGTAGCCAAGATTCTAAAAATAAGTTGAGATTAGAGCTGTTTGAGAAACGTTATGAAATATATGAAGAGCTTATAAAATTTTCTAGTCATACATTGCAAGAAGGAGAGATTGGAGTAGAGGCAGCAAACGCTGCATATCAATCTTTTAGAGGATTAAAATATCACAAATCTAAGTTTTTATTTGGCGATGATGTGAATAATTATTTTAACGAAATTAATGGTTGTTTTGCCACTATGAGTGCAGCAAGAGGAATAATCCCCAGCGCTCCAGGTTTTCAGGAGTGGACTGATAAAAAATTTGAGAGCTTAAAAAAGATTATGCAAATTACGGATGTATGTCCGACCCTTTTTGCCCCTTACTTATATTTTGGTGACATTAAAAATAAAGGAAATATATGATCGACACTAACTGCGACATCGTCACCATTGGAAAATAACCATGCCCCTGCTCGATGAACTCCGCCGCAACCGCGAAAAAATCCTTGAGCTAGCCGCCGAGTGCGGGTTGAAGGACGTGCGCGTGTTCGGCTCGGTGGCGCGCGGCGAGGAGCGGCCTGACAGCGACATCGATATTGTGGTCAAGCGTATCCCCGGGCCGCCCATGGGGCTTAAAACTTACGGATTCCCGGCGGCGCTGGAAGATATGTTTCATCGCCGGATTGATTTTGTCGTCGAGCCTACATTGCATTGGGTCATCCGCGATGAGGTATTGCAAGAGGCCAAGCCGATATGAAAGAGGAAAAACTGTACCTGAGACATATTGTGGAGGCATCCGGGCGAATCCAATCCTATGTAGCGCCAGGGAAATCCGAGTTTCTCCGTAATCAAATGATGCAGGATGCGGTGATCAAGGTATTGGCAAATGTGACCGAATCCATAGACAATTTGCATCAGGCGACCAAAGCCGCGCATTCCGACATGCCATGGAAAATGGTGAAGGCGCTTCGCAACGCGCTTGTGCATGAGTATTTGGGCGATTTGGAACTGGAGGAATTGTGGAAAATCATTCACGATGATTTGCCTGGTCTTGTCGATGCGGCAAAGAAAATTTTAAAGGAAAAATATGGAACAGAGCTTTGACGAAAATTCGGCGTTGCTGTTGTTATGAAAAAAAGCGTGATGCGTAGATTTGCCGGATTCCTCATCATCGCGGCGATGGCATCGTTATCGCCGAAACCGCTGGCGGCGGAGGAAGCGGCCAAGCCGGCGGAGGAATCGGCAAAAGAAAAGCCGGCAGCTTCAGCGGAGGCAAAGGATTGCCTGTTCTATGAGCCGGGGGTGGTTGTGCTGAAGGGGCAGTTGCATCGCGCGGTTTCGCTATGGATGCTTGAATTGCGCGATCCGGTATGTATCGATAAGCGCGAAGATGATAAAATGAATTTCTATCCGGCGGCGGATGAAGTAAAAAATATTTTTTTCTGGCCAAGGAGGGGTGATTTACCCGATAAATATAAGGAGTTCCTGGATAAGGACGTGGTTGTGACCGGCACGCTTCATCATAAAAATACCGGCTCCAATAAGGGGCAGATCATGATGATGGTATCGCATATTGAGACGGCGAAAAAGGATTGAACGTATGAGCGAAACGAACTTTGACATCGTCATCATCGGCGGCGGCCCCGGCGGGTATGTGGCGGCGATACGCGCGGCGCAGCTGGGCATGAAAACCGCCGTCGTCGAGCGCGCGCATATGGGTGGTATTTGCCTCAACTGGGGATGCATTCCGACCAAGGCGTTGTTGCGTACATCAGAGCTTTATCACCTGATGCATCGTGCAGAGGAATTCGGTTTGAAAGTCAGCGACATATCATTTGATTTTAAGAAAGTAGTTGAGCGTTCGCGGGGCGTCGCCGGGCAATTATCCAGGGGCGTTTCCGGGCTGATGAAGAAGCATAAAATCACCGTCATCGACGGGCATGGAAAACTGGCGGGCAAGGGAAAAATTTCCGTTGAAAAGGATGGCAAAAAAGTCAGCGACTTGACTGCTAAATATATCATCCTCGCTACCGGTGCGCGGGCGCGGACATTGCCGGGATTGGAGCCGGACGGCAAATTAATATGGACTTATAGAGAAGCGATGGTGCCGGAGGCGATGCCGAAATCGTTGCTGGTGGTGGGGTCGGGGGCGATCGGTATCGAGTTCGCCAGTTTCTACCGTACGATGGGCGCGGAAGTGACGGTGGTCGAGGTGATGGATCGCATCCTGCCGGTCGAGGATGAGGAGATTTCCAAATTCGCGCATAAGGCGTTCGAGAAGCAGAGCATGAAAATCATGACGGCGACCAATGTGAAGGCACTCAAGAAAAATAAAGATAGCGTGACGGCCACGCTGGAGGCGGCCGGCAAAACCAGCGACATAACCGTCGATCGCGTCATTCTCGCCGTCGGCATCGTCGGCAATGTCGAGAATCTGGGGCTGGAGGGAACGAAGGTCAAAGTCGAAAAAACGCACGTCGTCGTCGATCAATGGTCGGCCACCGGCGAGCCGGGCGTTTATGCCATCGGCGACCTGACCGGCCCGCCGTGGCTGGCGCATAAGGCATCGCATGAAGGCGTGATTTGCGTCGAGAAAATTGCGGGGCAAAAGGACGTGCATCCGCTCAATGTCAAAAACATTCCCGGCTGCACCTATTGCCAGCCGCAGGTGGCTAGCGTCGGCATGACCGAAAAAGCGGCGAAAGAAAAAGGCTACCAGGTGAAAGTCGGGCGCTTCCCGTTCATCGGCAACGGCAAGGCCATCGCGCTGGGCGAGCCGGAAGGCCTGGTCAAAACCGTATTCGACGCCAAGACCGGCGAGCTGCTTGGCGCGCATATGATTGGCGCGGAAGTGACAGAGTTGATCCAGGGCTATGCCATCGCCCGCACCGGCGAGTTGACGGAAGCCGAATTAATGCATACCGTCTTCCCGCATCCGACCTTGTCGGAAATGATGCATGAGAGCGTATTGGATGCGTATGGAAAAGTGGTGCATTTTTAGTGATCACCCTGCGGGACGCGCAGCGTCAGCGCAGGACCCCTTTCAAATTGCACGAGATCCTGCGCCTCGCAGGCTCGCGCAGGATTATAGGGGTTTCACCCTCCTCGAAATGAGCATCGTGCTGGTCATCATCGCCGTGGTGGTGGGTGGCGGGATGACTATGTTCTCCGCCTCGCTGCAGAAACGCCAGTTCCAGGAAACGCAATTCAAATTGAAAGCCATCCAGAAAGCGCTGCTCGATTACCGTATGGCCAATAACCGTATTCCCTGCCCGGCGGACGTGACGCTGGCGCTGACCGATACGAATTTCGGCGTCGAAGCGAGTACTGCCGGTGATTGCTATAGCACCGGCACCGTCAAGGCCAATTATAGAAATCTCGTTGCCCCGACCGGCACTACCCATACGACCACCACCGTCGACACCATGAGTTCGACCACCGGAATCAGCGCCGGTATGGCAATTTCAGGAAGCGGTATCCCGGTGGGAGATACCGTTGCCAGCGTGACCAATGGCACAACGATTGTATTGACTACGGCGGCGACGGCCTCAGCCGCAGGGGTTACGCTGACTTTCGTCGATAATGTCCAAGGCATGGTACCCACCGTTACTCTTCGCCTGCCGGATGATTACGCCATCGACGGCTGGGGGCGGCGCATCATGTATGCTGTCGATGCCAGGTTTACCGCCACCAGTGCGCTGACGAGCACAGTCATACCCGCTACTGATGCCGGTTACAGGATGACCGTCAACGATGAGTCGGGAAATGCCAAAACCTACGCCGCGGCTTATGTGCTGGTCAGCTTCGGCCCCAACGGCCACGGTGCATTTCCGCGCAACGGCGCCGCCCTTAACGCGCGCATCAGTTCCGCCTCGGCCAATACCGATGAGCAAAAAAATTGTGATTGTAGCAGCGCCACCCCACCCGTTGCCGCCTCGACCAATGGCATCTTTGGCGTCTTTGTCCAGAAGCAGCCGACGCTGAATACTGCCAATGTGCTGGATTCCTTCGACGATATCGTCGCCTTCGGATCAAGGTCGGACCTACGCAGCCCGACGGAGTGAGAATTACGCCGCCCTCCGCCCGAACCACCCCTTGATCCGCCCCTTTGCCTTTTCGATTTTCATGACGTCTTCGATGCGGCGGGCGAGGAATGCCCAGATTTTTTCCTGGGCCGCGCTTTTGTCGTCGAGCCAATAAAGCAACGTCGCGGAATACACGCCCCCCAGCAACAGACGCTTGGTATAAAAATTGAAATCGGTGGAAATATCCCCGGCGGCGTACCACATCGCATCCACGGTATCATAAAGGCTTTTCAAGGCGCGGTGGGCGTAAAGCGGCATCGCCAGCAACGCCACCGTCCGCCGCACGGCCTCGCGGTGCGGCGTCAATAATTCGAGGCGCAGGCGTATGGCGGTGGTGATGCGCTCGCGGATTTTCATGTTCTCCAGATGATAACCGGAAAGCGCTTCCAGCATGGCATGGTCGGTGGCGCGGATGAAGCTTTCGACGGCATCGATGGCGCCGCCGGGAAACACGCGGATGGCGTCGGTTTCCTTATAGCCTGCCGCTACGGCCGCCTTGGCCAGCGTCTGTGCGGTCCATCCCTCGAACGGCACGAGCGGCAATGCATGTACGAGTATGTCAGCGGCGGCTTGGGATTTGTTCATACAAATAAATGTCAAATGTCAAAAAACAAATGTCAATAGATACATCGCCATTTGACATTTGATAATTGACATTTGGCTTAGTTAGCCACCTGCAGATAATCCGCTGTTTTGACGAGGGCGGCGCGGACGCAGTGTTTCGGCAGGTTGATGGTGACCGTGGTGCCGTCGCCGGGCTTGCTTTCGACGTTCACATTGCCGCCGTGCAGGGCGACGAATTCGCGCGTCAGCGCCAGCCCCAGCCCGATGCTGCGGTTATTTCCCGCCGTCCAGCAATTATCTTCCTTGAGGGCGGTGACGATGGCGTCGAGCTTGACATCCGACATGCCCGAGCCGGCATCGTGCACGGTGAACAGCAGCCGCCCGCCGCCGGTTTTTTCGCAAGCGAGCGTGACGCGGCCGCCCTCGCGGCTGAATTTGATGGCGTTGGCGACGAGATGGCCAAGAATGTGCTGCAGCTTGAGCCGGTCGACATAGAGCAGCATGTCCACGTCGAGGGGAGGGGTTTCCAGTGCGACCTGGGCGGCATGGGCGTGGTGTTTCTGCGCGTCCGCCACCTGCCGCAGGATGTCGCCGGCATAGACTTCTTCGCGCGCAAGCTGGACGCGCCCGGCGTCGATGTCGGCGATTTCCAAAAGGTCTTCGATCTTGGCCAGCAGATCGTAGCCGCTTTCCTGGATGTGCTTGACGTATTCGATATATTGCGGATTTTCGATCTTG
>JABDCD010000006.1 GCA_013288305.1 Alphaproteobacteria bacterium
TAAGCGCTACATTTTAACTTTGTCCTGCCGCGACGTGCGCGGCATCGTCGCTGCCGTGACCGGGTTCTTGGCGGAGAATTTCGGATTTATTATCGAATCGGCGCAATTCGGCGATGCTTCGACGGGCATGTTTTTCATGCGCGTTGAATTTTCGATGGAAAAGGGCGCGTCCGGCGAGAATGCCATGAAGAAAAAATTCGAGGCGCAGGTGGCCCGGCGTTTTTCCATGCAATGGCAGATCATCGGCAAGCAGCGCAAAAGCCGTGTGTTGATCCTGGTGTCGAAGCATGGGCATTGCCTCAATGACCTGCTCTACCGCCATGCGACCGGCCAGCTGGCCATCGAAATCCCGGCTATCGTCTCCAATCATCGCGACTGGGAGCGCACGGCCAAGTGGCATGGGATTCCGTTTTATTATCTGCCGGTGGAAAAGGGCGCTGAGTTAAGAGTGCTGCGTGCTGAGAAGAAGAAACAACTCAGCACTGTGCACTCAGCACTCAGCACTTCAAAATCCGAACAAGAATCCAAAATCCTCTCTCTCATCGACAAGCACAATATCGACGTGACCGTTCTGGCGCGTTACATGCAGATTTTGTCGGCGGGCATGTGCAAAAAATTACAGGGCAGGGCGATCAACATCCATCATTCCTTCCTGCCCAGCTTCAAGGGCGCCAGGCCTTATGCCCAGGCTTTCAGCCGCGGAGTGAAGCTCATCGGCGCGACGGCGCATTACGTGACGACCGACCTGGACGAGGGCCCGATCATCGAGCAGGAAGTCGCCCGCGTCGATCATACCCACACGCCCGACGACCTCGCCGCCATCGGCCGCGACATCGAATGCCTCGTCCTCGCCCGCGCGCTGAAATACCACACCGAGCATCGGGTGTTGCTGAACGGGGGTAAGACGGTGGTGTTTAGGTGAGACTGGCGTCACCCAATGAAGGCTTTGTACGCAGTAAACATACCGACAATCTCAGCTCCGATCCCGGTTATCCCTGCGACCACGCCGCCAAGAATCTTTGCGGTACGTTTGGTAGTGCTCATGGGTTTTGTGGCTGCGAGCGTACTGTTGTCGGCCTGGCGTGAATAGTAGGGTTCCTGCCCATCTAATCCTTGCGATAACCATGTTCCGCCTGACTGCATCAGTATGCCGCCGAGCACTATGCCCGTGGCGGCAATACCCAACTTTCCGCCAAGGGATTTAGTACTAAGATATTTATCAAATCGTTCTGTTGTTTCAAAAAAATGCCGGCTTACGAAATTAGGGACTTTTTCTACTCCATCGACTCCATCGACTCCTTCGATGATAGCATTTTTAGCACCGTCTAAGGCTTTATTTATATCTCTAATTGCGTGGGAGTCCTTCGCTGCCTTAAGGATGGTTTCCAGATTATCGTGGAGAATGGAGGTAGCCTCAGTTAAGGGGGTGCCTTTCGGTAAAGTTATATTTTTATCTCCGTTTAATGCAATTCTATATCCCTTGCTGAGTACGGTTCCTGTTTCACTTTCAATTGTTTTAATACCACCTAACAGAGTGTTTATGGATTCTAAAAAACCATTTGCGGTTTCTTTAGCAGTCACGCCTAAACTCTCTGGGGCTAAACTACTAAGTTTACCTTGCAGATTCGTGAGCCATTGTTCGGCATTTTCAACAATCTTTTCTGAAACAGTCTTTGCCATATTTCCTGCCAACGTAATGATGGTCAATAATACAATTTAGCACATCCACCCCCGCCATGGTGTTACAATATGATGACAATTGTGCAGCACAAGGCAATAAGACCCCTGCATTTTTATAGAATATTGTATTATAAAGATATTTTATTATACTGGCGTGAAAAAAGACCCCTCATCCTGCTGCGCTAACATTAGGACGGCGAGTCGGCGGGGATTCAATGCGTGACAATCCCGCCTTCGCCGTCGGGGAGGGTAGGAGGGAGGAGCGTCGGCATGGCGATGACTTCTTTTTCTTTGGGATCTTTCCATTCCATCGGTTCCGGCATCCGCACCAGGGCGGCTTTCAGTACTTCATCGACGGTGGCCACCGGAATCAGCGTCATGCCCTTCTTCACATTATCGGGGATTTCTTCGAGGTCTTTGACGTTTTCCTGCGGGATCAGCACCGTAGTCAGCCCGCCGCGCAGCGCCGCCAGCAGTTTTTCCTTGAGGCCACCGATACCGAGCACGCGGCCGCGCAGCGTTACCTCGCCGGTCATGGCGACGTCCTTGCGTACCGGGATGCCGGTCAGCACCGAGACGATAGCGGTGGTCATGGCGATGCCGGCGGAAGGGCCGTCCTTGGGCGTGGCGCCTTCGGGCACGTGGACGTGAATATCCGTGGTCTGGAACCTGGGCGGGGCGATGCCGAAATCCAGCGAGCGCGAGCGCACGTAGGAAATCGACGCCTGCACCGATTCCTGCATGACGTCCCCAAGCTTGCCGGTGATGGTGGTTTTGCCTTTGCCGGGCATGGTGACGGCTTCGACGACGAGCAGTTCGCCGCCGACTTCCGTCCAGGCCAGGCCGGTGACCATGCCGATTAAATCATCCTTCTCGACTTCGCCGAAGCTGTATTTGCGCACGCCGGCGAATTTGCCGATGTTGCGCGCCGTAACCTTGATCATGGCGAGGCTTTTCAGCATGATTTCCTTGACCGCCTTGCGCGTGGCATTGGCGATTTCGCGCTCCAGGTTGCGCACGCCGGCCTCGCGCGTGTAGTAGCGGATGATATCGCGCAGTGCGTCGTCCGAGATCGACCATTCCTCTTTTTTGAGGCCGTGCGCCTTCATCTGTTTTTCGATCAGATGCTGCCGGGCGATGTGGACTTTTTCGTCTTCGGTGTAGCCGGGGATGCGGATGACTTCCATGCGGTCAAGCAGGGGGCGCGGCATGTTGGTGGTGTTGGCGGTGGTGACGAACATGACATCCGACAGATCGTAATCGACTTCGAGGTAATGGTCGTTGAAGGCGTGGTTCTGCTCCGGATCGAGCACTTCGAGCAGCGCCGCCGCCGGGTCGCCGCGGTAGTCGCTGCCCATCTTGTCGATCTCGTCGAGGAGGATCAGCGCGTTGCTCGACTTGGCTTTTTTCATCGACTGGATGATTTTGCCCGGCATCGAACCGATATAGGTGCGGCGGTGACCGCGGATTTCCGCCTCATCGCGTACGCCGCCTAGACTGATACGCACAAAATTGCGCCCGGTGGCGCGGGCGATGGACTTGGCCAGCGACGTCTTGCCGACGCCGGGCGGGCCGATGATGCACAATATCTGGCTTCTGACCTGGCGCGTGCGCTGTTGCACGGCGAGATATTCCAGGATACGCTCCTTGACCTTCTCCAGCCCGTAATGATCCTCGTTGAGGATTCTTTCGGCTTCCTTGAGATCGCTCTTGATGCGCGTCGTCTTTTTCCACGGCAGCGACATGATCCAGTCGAGATAGTTGCGGATGACCGAGGCTTCCGCCGACATGCTGCTCATGGTGCGCAGCTTCTTGATCTCGCTTTCGACCTTGGCGCGCGCTTCCTTGGTCAGGCGGATCTTCTTGAAATCCGCTTCGAGCTTGCCGACCTCGTCCTTGCCGTCCTCGGATTCGCCCAGCTCCTTCTGTATGGCTTTCATCTGCTCGTTCAAATAATATTCGCGCTGCGTTTTTTCCATCTGGCGCTTGACGCGGCTCCTGATGCGTTTTTCGGTATTGAGCACGGAGATTTCGTTTTCCATCAGCGTGAAGATATGCTCCAGCCGCTCCGGCACCGTGAGCATTTCGAGGATTTTCTGCTTGGCGGCAATGTCCACCGACATATGGGCGGCGATGGTGTCGGCGAGCAGGCTGGCACTGGTGATTTTGCCCACCGTGCCCATCGTTTCCGGTTGAATCTTCTTGTTCAGCTTGACATATTGCTCGAACTGGCCGAGCACGGTGCGGAACAAGCCTTCCATTTCCTGCTTTTCGCCCTGCCGCTCTTCGACGATGCCGGCGGCGACCTGGAAATAATCATTGTTATCGATGAATTCAGTGATCTGCGCGCGCGCCACGCCCTCGACCAGCACCTTCACCGTGCCGTCGGGCAGGCGCAACAGCTGGAGAATATTGCCGATGGTGCCCATGCGGTAGATGTCGCTCTCCTTGGGATCGTCGACGCCGCCGTTTTTCTGGGTGACCAGCAGGATCTTGCCCTCGCGCCGGACGACTTCCTCCAACGCCCGCACCGACTTCTCGCGCCCGACGAACAGCGGCACCACCATCGACGGAAACACCACGATGTCGCGCAGCGGCAGGACCGGTAATATCTCAGTCCTGAGGATAACGGGCGGAGGTGCGGATGTTTCCATAAAGCTGTCGTGTGATTTTCGTATGTGAATTCTTGCCTATATAAATATAGGCGAACTGCGCGGCGATTGCCAGAGGGAAGTGGTATATCCCCGCCGAATGGCGGGGTCCGGTATTAGATACAATGGGTTATAATTTACGCCTAATGGCGGGTTTAGTCCAGTTAGACCAGACCCCGCAATAAATGCGGGGATAGAGGCTGGTGCACCAGAGCGGAATAACCTCGAACCGAATACACCAATTCGTTGAAATTGTACAGAAGTGGGGTAAAGTATTCAAGTATCCGCCGGTATTGGACGGAAAAAGTTTTAAGTGGGAGTCGCTAAGTTTAGCGGTGTGACTGATTTACAATTGATTTATCTAAAGTTCTACGGATCATTTTTCTAATATATGACATTTCCTTTACTCGCAGGTGCAACATACTCCCTCTCTCTGAACTTCCACATGAGAGGTAAGAAACGCTCCAACAATTTCCCGCTAATCATTCCGGCCTTTGCTTCGTCCTCCAAAATTCCTGTCGCCTTCTCTAATGACATCGGATGGGCGCGGTAACTGCGTACACTGGTCATTGCTTTAAAGCGGTCTATAATGGGATGAATATGCGTAATAGGCGGCATGTCTTCCCTGCTTCCTTTGCTGATGCCTTTGGGGTAGCCGGTGCCATCGAGATTTTCATGATGTGTAGCAATTATTTTGCCTATGTCTTTTAATGATTCAGGCAATCCCAACGCTTCTATCATTTGTGTTGAATAGACGACATGGTTTTTCATGATTGTCTTTTTGGCACCATCCAGCCTGCCCGGATAATGGAGTATATCGTCAGGTATATACAGCTTCCCATAATCATGCAGCATGACGGCGATACATAATACCGCGCCCTTTTCTGCATCCACCGTGTATTCATCAGCTCCCTTGTTATTTGGGGGCATAAGTTCTGTAGCTAATATTTGAGCAAGCAGTTGTGTTGAGTTATTTATATGCTCATAGGTTTCAGGGGAGTGCGTTGCAATACGCGCAAAAAAATGCTCAATGGCGGTTCGCAGACTGGGATTTTTCTCGATAATCTCGGCAACCCTATCGGCAAGCATCCCTCTATTGGCCGAAGTCGCGGGGGTATCATCTTGTGATGCGACCCGAATCAACTCTACCATTCTCCTTGTATGCACATCGTCCAGGATTTCACCAGGGGATATTTGCTCTCCTAACAATTCAATATCTTTGCGCGCGGCTTCGTCTACATCGGTAACTCTGCTTGCCTCGTTTGCCAAAGACTCGGCTATGACCTTGTCCATTATAACTTTTAGACTGGCTATATTGGGTGGCTTGTGCACGATTGCTTTTATCGCACTATGCATTTTTCTGAACTCTTCCTGCATACTGGAGTCGCCAGTCAATAATATCATCGGCGTAGCATCTAGTTTGCGCTTCATGGCATCTGCCAAGTCAGCACCGGTTGCTCCTTTCTCATGCAAGTTATAATCGGCAACGACCAGATCAAATTTCGTTGTGGAGAGCTTCTCCATCGCTTCAGCCATACTGGCAACCGAGGTTATCTGATGATCTTGCCCGAACTGGAGGCCAAACAGCATACGAAGTGATGGATCGTCCTCGACGTGCAGAATATTTGCCATTGCTCATCCCTTGATTTAACGTAGATACTAAACATATCCGGTAAAGATACATATAGCTTTAAATCTTCAGCGTCTTGTTATTGTTTATAAAAGTTCCACACGTGGGCAATAATTAGTGATGCAACGCCCTTGCTGGCAATATGCGCTTGTTGAGCAATTTGATCTCACCACACTCGCGCGGAGCTAGAACCAAAAAACCTAAATAAATCTAGCACCTAAAATGCCGTTTCAAAATGAGAAATCAGAATACGGCATATAAACAATGCCTTGAAAAAATGGTGCGGGTAAAGGGACTTGAACCCCTACGCCTTGCGGCGCCAGGACCTAAACCTGGTGCGTCTGCCAATTCCGCCATACCCGCCCCCAGATTGTCATACCCGCATGGGCCGCTTCTGTCAAACTACTGTAATAATTCCCGTTTTCCATACGCACCCATTGTCATAAAAACTTCATACTAGGGCTGCCATGGCTGTGGTAGTCTGGTAATAGCTAAAAAAACTGACCAAGAAAGCATAATATGGCACTCACTCAACAACAAGAAATGCGCCTGAGAGGAATTGTCGCGGCAAAATGCGAGGAAGCCTTAAAAGGAACCACTCCTCTTTCTACGCAGGTTATTAACGCGTTTAACTCTAATCTAACTACTCTTAAAGGTGCGGCGGATATAGCTTCGGATGGCAGGCCTCTCACTGAACAAGAAATTAAAGCTCTTAGGAAGCAAGCCAAAGAAAAAACTATCAAAGAATTACAGGATTTTTCGATTGCTTCAGCTAATGCCGATCCGGGTACACCGCCACCAGCCAATCTGGGAATGTCAGGGTTAGGAAACCAAGCGTTGTCGATGGTAGGACAATCCTTTTTTGGCAGTATCCCGTTAATAGGGCCATTATTTGATAAAATACTTCCGATGCTGATTAAAGCCGTTACTGTCGGTTATCAATATTTCACGCAAAAACCTGATAAGGACGGTAAAACTAAAGGCCTCGGAGATCTGTGGGAAGAAGATACCCAGAAGGATGGCCTGACGCGTCTGGCGAAGAGTTTCCAAATCGATCCTAAATCATTGGTTGATTCAGTGATGAACGAGCCTTCTGCGGCCGCTCCGGCAAAACCGCCGGTACAGCCTAATCCTTTGCCCCCAAATCATGTTCCTGATGGAACGAATTTACCGTCCCCACCGCGTCCTATATCGCCACCTCCGTCTCCTCCGGGCCAAACGCCCCCATAATAATATAGATACGATCTTCCTGCACAAAACCGCTTGCCTTCCCATGCGCTTTGTGTTTTCCCCTTACGGTCCTTATGATATGGGGCTAATATAACCATTCCAACTTACAGAGTATCTCACATGCAGGTCACGGAACTTGAATCCACAGGGTTGAAGAAAACGCTTAAAATCACCGTCGAGGCGGCGCGCATCAATGAGCAGATGGATGCGGAGATGAAAGCGGCGGGCGAACGCGTCAGGATTCCGGGATTCCGGCCGGGGTTTATCCCGATGAAAATCCTGCAGCAGCGCTATGGCAAGAGCGTGCAGCCGGACGTGCTGAAACAGGTCATCAACCACGCCACCGCCGAGGTCATCGCGCAGAAAAAATTGCGCCCGACACTGACGCCGCAGATCAACATCGACGACTATAAAGAAGGCGGAGAATTGGCTTTCACCCTGTCGTTTGAAGTGTTTCCCGACATGCCGGAAATGGATTTCGGCGACGTAACGCTGGAGCGCAAAACATTCGATATAGAAGAAGCGGAGATCGACAAGGCGGTGGGCAACATCGCCGCGCGTAATCCGAAATTCACCCGCCTCGAAGAAGGCGGCAAGGCCAAATCCGGTCATGTCGTCACCATCGATTTCAAGGGCATGATCGGCGGCGTCGCGTTTGACGGCGGATCGGCCAGCAATTTCAGGTTGGAACTGGGCAGCGGCCAATTCATCGAAGGCTTCGAGGAGCAACTCATCGGTGCGCGCGAGGGCGATGACAAGATCGTAAACGTCACCTTCCCGAAAGATTATCCGGGGGAGAAAGTGGCGGGGCAGGAGGCGTCGTTTGCCGTGAAGGTGAAGGAAATCCATGCCAAGGAAACGCCGGCGGTCGACGATGAATTTGCCAAGGGACTGGGATTCGCCGATGCGCGGGGGCTGCGCGAGGCCGTCCGCAACCAGTTGATCAAGGAATACGATCAGCAGGTGCGCAACCAGCTTAAAAAACAGTTATTCGACGTGCTGGATGAAAACTATGATTTCGAGCTGCCGCAGGGCATGGTCGATATGGAATTTAATTCCATCTGGGAGCGCCTCAAGGAAGCGCAGGCCAAGGGCGAGCCGCTGGATGGCAAGGGCGAGGACGATCTGAAAGAGGAATACCGGGAGATTGCGCGGCGGCGCGTCAAGCTCGGGCTGATGCTGGCCGAGGTCGGCACCCGCAACCACATCCAGATCGGCCGCGATGAGCTTGGCCGCGCCGTCATGCAGCAGGCGGGCATGTATCCCGGGCAGGAAAAAATGATCATGGAGTTCTACCGCAAGCATCCCGAACGTGTCGACGATCTGCGCGGGCCGATATTGGAGGAAAAAGCGGTGGATTTCATCCTCGGCAAGGTCAAATTTAACGATAGCAAGGTGGCGGTGGAGGATTTAGTTGAAGAAAACGAGGAAGATTCAGGCAATGCTGAAAAGAAAAAACCGGCTAAGGCCAAGGCGAAAGCTGCGGCTAAGAAGAAGGCGGCTGGCGCGTAAATTAAGTTCATTTACCCCTTGGCATTGCGTGACGTATGTGTTACATTTATGATAACGATTGAGCACTATGTCACCGCCGATGGCCTAGATGTTTTTGATCGATGGTTTGATCGGTTGAGAGACGATCAGGCTATCGCCCGTATTGCTTCCCGATTGAAGAGATTAAAAAACGGTGTTTTCGGCGATTGCAAGTCGGTCGGCGGTGGAGTGTGGGAATTGCGTATTGATTACGGCCCCGGTTATCGTCTTTATTACAGCATGATTGGCAGAACTGCTGTTTTGTTATTATGCGGCGGCGATAAACGCAGACAGGATACGGATATTAAACAGGCTATTGAATATTTGAACGATTATAAGCGGAGATTTTATCTATGAAAAAACGTCCTCTTACCGTATCTCACGATGAATGGCTCCTGAAAAAACTACGCAGCAATCCTGCTTTTGCGGTGGAATATCTTAAGGCTTCCCTGGAAGAAATGGATGAGCCGGGCGGCAAAGTAGCGCTGCGTGAAGCACTCAAGGACATCGCTCAAGCCTGCGGCATCGCCAAAGTTGCTAAAGCCGCAGGCATTCCCCGCGAAAGCCTGTCGCGCGCGTTATCGTCGCGCGGAAACCCCCGCCTGGACACGCTGACCGCCATTGTCCACGGCATGGGACTTCGACTTACCGTGCAACCGGCTGCCCACTAACACATTCTTAACCTTTGGCCGCTACACCGGTACTGGTAGACGAAGTATTTACCCCTATATGATAAGGTAACACTATGAAAGACGCACTCGAAGTATACAACAACATGCTGGTGCCGATCGTCGTCGAGCAGACGGCGCGCGGGGAGCGCAGCTATGATAT
Organism: Alphaproteobacteria bacterium; assembly: GCA_013288305.1. GTDB lineage: Bacteria > Pseudomonadota > Alphaproteobacteria > Rickettsiales > SXRF01 > JABDCD01. Next base: position 9,553 of record JABDCD010000006.1, read on the forward strand.
TTATTCGCGCCTGCTCAAGGAGCGAATTATTTTCCTGGTCGGCGGGGTCGATGACCACATGGCGTCGCTGATCTGCGCGCAATTGCTCTTCCTGGAATCGGAAAATCCCGATAAGGAGATTTTCATGTACATCAATTCCCCGGGGGGCATCGTGACGTCGGGGCTCTCTATCTATGATACGATGCAATATATCCGCCCCAAGGTGTCGACGCTGTGCTTCGGCCAGGCGGCGTCGATGGGTTCGCTGCTGCTGGCGGCGGGCGAGGCTGGGATGCGTTATGCGCTGCCCAACGCGCGCATCATGATTCACCAGCCGTCGGGCGGCTATTCCGGCCAGGCGACGGACATCGAGATTCATGCCAAGGAAATATTGAGTCTCAAGGCGCGGCTGAACCAGATTTATGTCAAACATACCGGACAAAAATTATCGCACATCGAAAAAAACATGGAGCGCGATAATTTCCTGAGCGCCGAAGCGGCGAAGGAATTCGGCATCGTCGACCAGGTGCTGGATAAGCGGAGTGCAGAAGATGCGGCGTTGAAGAAGGATAAATAGAAAGTGTCATCCCGCATTTATTGCGGGGTCTATCCATGGAGGGAGATGCCGCAACAAGTGCGGCATGACAATAACGAAATGAGGAAACAGTGAGTAAACCATCCGGCACTAAAGAATCGAAGAACACCCGTTATTGCTCGTTCTGCGGTAAGAGTGAGCATGAGGTGCGCAAATTAATTGCGGGGCCGACGGTGTTTATCTGCGACGAGTGCGTCGTGCTGTGCATGGACATCATCCGCGCCGCCGACAAGGGCGTACTGGCCAAGGAAGGCGACGACATCGCCAAGCCCGCCGACATCCGCAAGGTGCTCGACGATTATGTAATTGGGCAGGACCAGGCCAAGAAAATTCTCTCGGTCGCCGTGCATAATCATTATAAGCGCATTTCGCTGATCGAAAAAAATTCCGATGTCGAGCTGGCCAAATCCAACATCCTGCTCATCGGCCCGACCGGCAGCGGCAAAACGCTGCTGGCGCAGACGCTGGCGCGCATCCTCGACGTACCGTTCACCATGGCCGATGCGACGACGCTGACCGAAGCCGGCTATGTCGGCGAGGACGTGGAAAATATTATCCTGCGCTTATTGCAGGCCGCCGATTATAATGTCGAACGGGCGCAGCGCGGCATCGTCTATATAGATGAGGTCGATAAGATTTCGCGCAAGTCCGATAATCCGTCGATCACGCGTGACGTATCGGGCGAGGGCGTGCAGCAGGCATTATTGAAAATCATGGAAGGCACGGTGGCCTCGGTTCCGCCGCAGGGCGGGCGCAAGCATCCGCAACAGGAATTCCTGCAGGTCGATACCGCCAATATATTATTCATCGTCGGCGGCGCGTTTTCGGGCCTCGAAAAAATCATCGCGGCACGCGGGCGCGGCACGGCCATCGGCTTCGGCGCCGATGTGCGCAGCAAGGAAAACCAGCGCATCGGCGAATTATTCTCCATGGTCGAGCCGGAAGATCTGCTCAAATTCGGGCTGATTCCTGAGTTCGTCGGCCGCCTGCCGGTAATCGCCACGCTGACCGACCTCGATGAAGGGGCGTTGATTTCCATTTTGACCGAACCGAAAAATGCCCTCGTAAAACAATATGCCAAGCTATTCGAAATGGAGGGCGTGCGCCTGCGTTTCTCGGACGATGCGCTGAAATCCGTGTCGAAAAAAGCCATCAAGCGCAAGACCGGCGCGCGGGGACTCCGCGCCATTCTCGAGGGCATTCTGCTCGACCTCATGTATGAATTGCCGAGCATGTCGAACGTCGAGGAGGTGATTATCAACGCCGAAGTCGTCGATAACGCAGCCCCGCCGGTGATCGTTCACGCCGACCAAAAGCGCGAAAGCAAGAAGCCGCACTAACCCTAAAACACCTGAAAAACTGCGCCTTTCCAAGGACATCGCGCACGATGTTAACCGGGAGTAGTGACTTTAAACGAAGGCAGGGCGCGGCCTTGCAAGAAAAATATTTTCAAAAAATACGCGAATTGCTGTTTACATTTACTTTTTTCCGTGCTTGATTTCGCAGTGTCGCTTGTCGCCGAGGCCTCGAATTCAAGGGTTTCAGCCGACTTGCACAAAGTCTTCTAGTCTTAACCAACAATGGGAGTACCCACAATGAACAAGAACGAACTGATTGCAGAAGTAGCAGATAAATGCGACCTGACCAAAGCCAAGGCCGCTGAAGCCCTCGATGCTTGCATCGCCGTCATCTCGAAGGCGCTGTCCAAAGGTGATGAAATCCGCTTGGTCGGCTTCGGCACGTTCAGCGTCGTCCATCGCAAGGCGACCGAAGGCCGCAATCCGCGCACCGGCGCCGTCATCAAGATCGCCGCTGCCAACAAAGCCAAGTTCAAGGCCGGCAAGGCCCTGACCGAAGTGGTCAATAAGAACAGCAAGCGTAAGGCTGCTTAATTTTTTAGGCATACCTTCAAGCAAAAGAGCGCCCGGAGAAATCCGGGCGTTTTTTTTGCTAAAAGACGTGGTTGCATTGCCTGTTAAAAACAGGTAAAAAGCCTCTCTCGTTGGCAATGACGGGCGATTAGCTCAGTTGGTAGAGCATCTCGTTTACACCGAGAGGGTCGGCGGTTCGAGCCCGTCATCGCCCACCACCCTACGCCTTCGGCTTCGGGTGGCTTACGCCCTCTTGAAGGTGACGTAAGTTCACCGAAGCTTTAGCGTAGGTGGAAGGGGCACTGGTGCATTAGTACAATACATAAACACTTCTTTGCGGGGGTGTAGCTCAGTTGGTTAGAGCGTCGCCCTGTCACGGCGAAGGCCGCGGGTTCGAGTCCCGTCACTCCCGCCATCTTTCCTGTAGTTCAGGCATAAGAGAGATATAAAATCATGTCGGTGATCAAGACTGAACTCAGAAATAAACGCATGAAAGAAGCACGGACTTCGTTGGATAAGGCCGTGCAGGAGCGCCCATTGGTTTCTGGAGACGAAAAGATTTTAGTGCTTGGCGCCAATGGGCAGGTGGCAGGCTACCTGGTGCCGGAATTGCAGCGTTATTATGGCGATAAGGTATTGCTTACAGATGTGAAAGCAGACGAAGAAAAAAACATTCAGGTTCTTAGTGTAACCGCCCCCGATACCATCCGAAATTTTATCAAAAAGAATAATGTAAAGGTGATTATCAACCTGGCTGCTCTGCTTTCGGGAGCGTCGGCAAAGCACCCCCTACTTGCCAAAAAAATCAATTTTGATGCCCCCAAAGATATTATGCGAATTGCGGATGAAGAGGGAGTAAGAAAAGTGTTTACCCCAAGCTCGATTGCGGTAATGGGAAAATCTTCCACGAATGGCGGAAATGTAGCACCGCTTGAGGCGGCAACCTATCCAAACCGCAGCCCTTACGGCGACGCCAAAAGGGCATTGGAGGCGGATAGCCAATATTATTCCAACAATAACGGCCTTCAGGCATTATGCCTGCGTTATGGCGGCGTGTTGGCCTGTAAGGAACCGCCCAGCGACGGCACAACAGAAGAGATTGACCGCATGGTTGTTGCTGCAGCGGAATTCAAAGCTAAAAACGGAGAGAAGTTACACTATTCTGATAATGGCGTATATCATCCGCTAATTCCGCCCGAGGCAACTTTTCCTATGATCGATGGCAGAAGCGTAGGGTTGGAGACTATGCGCTATCTACATGCGGATCCTAAGAAAATCAGAGGACATGAGGCGCATTATCACTTGGCGGAATACAGTGCCAGCATGGGAGCCGTGACTAATCTTTTAACCCGGTTAGCGCCCGGCTTTGAGGTAAAGTATCCGGCAGATCGTAGCAAATATGATCAGGATAAGTTAAATTTTACGGAAGACTGGCCGCAAAAAGTGGACACTGTTCCATCCAGAGAAGCGTGGGAAATGCAGCAACCCATTACGATGGCACAGTCCGTGCAATATCACTTCGATAGGCTGGTGGAACATTTCCGGCGGCAACAGCTTGAAAGTCTCGGGGCGAATGTCAGCGCTTCTACCGGGACGGTTTTGATGTAATACCGTCCATCGTCTTCCTCGCCATTGCGTTGGTGCTGGCGGGGTCGATTAGTTCTATGCCGAGTTTGCCCGCAAGTACGCGCAATAAACCTTCGATAAAATCAAGATTTTTATTTTCTTCTGCAGTTGCTCCCTCTCTGAGTGCCGCCAGGACTACCAGAGAATTCCTCAAAGGCTTTTTAATGATGTTATTAGGCGGCCTTTGGCCTTGGTCAAAATCTTTCAATATCCATAATGCACTGTTTAGTTCTCCGGCATTTTGTATTGTATGTTTAGAAACACCCAGTTTTTGATGGAATAACTGAACTGCAAATTCATCAGTTTGCGGGCTGAATTCGTGATAAATAATATTCTGCGCAAGCTGTTGGTATGAATCTAGGAGAGAAGTTTCCGATTCCGATCCGGTCATTTTATTTAATCCTCAATCATTAAAAATTAATTTATAGCAACCCCACTTTATTCTTGCAAGCACATTAAAAATAAGACAAATTTTATTACATGAATTCCGTCGTCGCCTCCTACTTCCCCATCCTCGTATTCCTGGCCATTGCCGTGGTGCTGGCGGGATTAATGGTTTTTTTGCCGATGGTTATCGCCCGGCAGAAACCCGACAACGAAAAAGTCTCGGCTTATGAGTGCGGCTTCGACGCCTTCGGCGACGCGCGCGGCAAGTTCGACGTGCGGTTTTACCTCGTCGCCATTTTATTTATCATCTTCGACCTCGAAGTGGCGTTTTTATTCCCATGGGCGGTGTCGCTGAAAACCATCGGCGCCGCCGGCTTCTGGTCGATGATGGTGTTCCTGGGCGTACTGACGGTGGGCTTTATCTATGAGTGGAAGAAGGGGGCATTGGAGTGGGAATAAGAAAGGCATTAGGCTTTAGGCATTGGGCATTAGGGAAAGAGCGGTTTATATGATCGCCCTAATGCCTAATGCCCAATCTCTAATGCCTTCGCAGGATGCTCTGCTGGCCGATATATATAACGAATATAGCGACAAGGGTTTCGTCATCACGCAGATGGACAAGCTGGTCAACTGGGCGCGGACGGGCAGCCTGTGGCCGATGACGTTCGGGCTGGCCTGCTGCGCCGTCGAGATGATGCAGGCGGCGGCCTCGCGCTACGACATGGACCGGCTCGGCCTGGTATTCCGCCCCAGCCCGCGCCAGTCGGACGTGATGATCGTCGCCGGGACGCTGTGCAATAAAATGGCCCCGGCGCTGCGTAAGGTATATGACCAAATGGCCGAGCCGCGCTACGTGATTTCGATGGGCAGCTGCGCCAACGGTGGCGGCTATTACCATTATTCTTACTCGGTCGTGCGCGGCTGCGATCGCATCGTCCCCGTCGACGTCTACGTCCCCGGCTGCCCGCCCACCGCCGAGGCGCTGATGTATGGCATTTTGCAATTGCAGAAGAAGATTAGAAGGACGGGGACGATTGTTAGGTAATATATGGAATCCATGCTCGAACATATCACCTCGAACCTCGCGCCGCATGTGCTGAAGCATGAGGTGGCGAATGGTGAGGTTATTGTGCATATACGGCCTGCCTCGCTGGAGACGGTGCTGTGGTTTTTGCGCGACGATGAGCAATGCCTGTTCAAACAGCTGATCGACATCGCGGGTGTCGATTATCCCGAGCGGCCGCAGCGGTTCGAGGTGGTCTATCAACTCCTGAGCCTCAAGCATAACCGGCGCATTCGCGTGAAAGTACAGACCGATGAACAAACCCCGGTGCCATCGGCGACGGGCGTGTTTTCGAGCGCGGGGTGGTATGAGCGCGAGGTGTGGGACATGTATGGCGTGCTGTTCGACGGCAACCCCGATTTGCGGCGCATCCTCACCGATTACGGCTTCGACGGCCACCCGCAGCGCAAGGATTTCCCGCTGACCGGCTATGTCGAGGTGCGTTATGACGAGGAGCAAAAGCGCGTCGTCTACGAGCCGGTGAAACTCACCCAAGCTTACCGCAGCTTCGATTATTTAAGCCCGTGGGAAGGGCCGAAACCTTATGTATTGCCGGGTGACGAAAAGGCGGCAGCGAAGTGAGCACCAAACTACGCAAAGCCAATCTTGAGGATTTCGAGGTCATTTACGACGTGTTCACGCGCGTCCTCGAAGACGGCAAAACCTATTCCTATACGCTCGAGGAAATGACGCCGGAGCGTAGCCTCGCCTATTGGATTTCGGCGCCGGAGACGCATTGTTTCATTATCGAGCGCAAGAATGAGATTGCCGGTTTCTATGCCCTCCGTCCCAACCGCACCGGCCGCGCCAAGCACGTCGCCAATGCCTCGTTCATCGTGCATCCCGACCATCGCGGCAAAGGCATCGGGCGCAAAATGGGCAAACACGCGCTGAAAACCGCTAGAAAACTCGGCTATAAGGCGATGCAGTTTAATTTCGTCGTCAGCATCAACGAAGCCGCCGTTATACTCTGGAAATCCCTTGGATTCGAGATCGTCGGCACCTTGCCCAAAGGCTTCCGCCATGCTAGCAAGGGGTTGGTAGACGTATATATTATGCATAGGTTTCTATGACCGCCCCCGCCCGCGATATCAAAAATCTCACGCTCAATTTCGGGCCGCAGCATCCGGCGGCGCATGGGGTGTTGCGGCTGGTGCTGGAGATGGACGGGGAGGTGGTGGAGCGCGCTGATCCGCATATCGGGCTGTTGCATCGCGGCACGGAAAAGCTCATCGAGCATAAGACTTACCTTCAGGCGCTGCCTTATTTCGACCGGCTGGATTATGTCTCGCCGATGAACCAGGAGCATTGCTATTCGCTGGCGGTCGAAAAGCTGCTGGGCTGCAAGGTTCCGCCGCGGGCGCAATATCTCCGCGTGCTGTTTTCGGAGCTGACGCGGCTCCTCAACCATATTCTGAATATTACAACGCAAGCGCTCGATGTCGGGGCGATGACGCCGCTGCTATGGCTGTTCGAGGAGCGCGAAAAAATCCTCGAGTTTTACGAGCGGGCGTCGGGGGCGCGGTTTCATTCGGCCTATATCCGCCCGGGCGGCGTGCATCAGGACATTCCGGCGGGGATGGAAGACGACATCTATAAATTCGCCGAGGGATTCAAGAAATACATCGACGATATGGACGATCTGCTGACGCCCAACCGCATTTTCAAGCAGCGCATGGTCGATATCGGCATCGTCACCGCCGAGCAGGCGATGGATTGGGGATTTACCGGCCCGATGCTGCGCGGCTCCGGCATCGCCTGGGACTTGCGTAAGAGCCAGCCTTATGAGATTTACGACCAACTCGATTTCGACATTCCCATCGGCAAAAACGGCGATTGCTATGACCGCTACCTGGTGCGCATGGAGGAAATGCGGCAGTCGCTGCGGCTCATCAAGCAATGCGTCGAGAAAATGCCCAAGGGGCCGATAGCGACCGACGACCCCAAAATCACGCCGCCCAAGCGTGCGCTGATGAAAACCTCGATGGAAGCGCTCATCAACCAGTTCAAGCTGTACAGCGAAGGTTATCATGTGCCGGCAGGCGAAACCTACACTGCTGTCGAAGCGCCCAAGGGCGAGTTCGGCGTGTATCTGGTGGCCGACGGCGGCAACATGCCCTACCGCTGCCGCATCCGCGCGCCGGGATTCGCGCATCTTCAGGCATTGGATTTTATGACGAAGGGGCATATGCTGGCCGACGTGGTGGCCATCATCGCCACCATGGATATTGTATTTGGGGAAATCGATCGATGAATTTTTTGTATCGGGAAACGTGGAACGTGATACGTGGTAAAGCATTTGTTTTTCCACGTATCACGTGTCATGTCCCACGATTTTTATACACATTGTTGTTTGTAATAGGCATGACCGCGCCCGCTGCGGCGCAGCAGCCCGTCCAATATGCTCCGCCCGCACCGGTATTCCCGCAGCTTCCGCCGTCGCGCCCGTGCACGGCGAAGGAGGTGCCAGGCGTGTGGAAATTGCTGCGTGTGTTTGAAACGCCGTCCGGCGCTGAGATGTCGGCGTTCCTCAGCAACCCCGTACAATTCATTCTTTTCGATGCCAACAGCACCTATGGAAAATATATCGGCAATGCCGAGCTGCCGCCCGCTTCGATACGCGGCGAAATCGCCAAGCAGGTATCGGGGCTGCAGCAATATCTCGTCGATGCATCGGGCATGGTCTTTTTTTATCAGGACCGAGCGTCGACGGATACGCAGGCCTGTTTTATCGTCGTCACTCCCGTGGAGCCGTTCGCGGCGGGGCAGATGCTGCTCATGCCGCCGGAAGGCACGATCAAGGGGCGGATGGTGAAAGTCTATATCAGGGTCAATGAACAGCCGCCGCCGCAGCCGCGCCGTGGGCGCGGGCGCCGGCGCTGAACGGGGAAAACATGACGGGAAAAATTCACCAAACCGATGCAGTCGCGCCTGAACGTTTCGCCTTTACGCCCGAGAATTTCGCGCAGGCCAAGGCCATCATCGCGCGCTATCCGCAAGGCCGGCACGAGAGCGCCGTCATGCCGCTCCTGATGCTGGCGCAGCATCAGAACGACGGCTGGCTGCCCAAGAGCGCGATGGACTACGTGGCGGAAATACTCGGCATGGCGCCGGTGCGCGTCTACGAGGTGGCCAGCTTTTATAACATGTATAACCTGGAGCCGGTGGGCAGGCACGTCATCGGCGTATGCACGACGACACCCTGCTGGCTGCGCGGGTCGGATGCGATTGTTGAAGCCTGCGAGCGCCATCTGGGCATAAGTTGTGGCGAGACGACGCCGGATGGGCAGTTCACGCTCAAAGAAGTCGAATGCCTGGGCGCCTGTGTCAACGCGCCGATGTGCCAGGTCGTAAGCGCACAAGGCGAATATTATTACGAGGATTTGACGGCGGACAACGTGACGCGCATCATCGACGTGCTGGCGCATGGCGGCCAGCCCAAGGCAGGGCCGCAGGGGAAGAGGAAGTCAACGGAGCCGGTGGAAAAGAATCCATGAGAGTGTTATGGCTGAGCCAGATTATCGCATTTTCCCCTTTAAAGATATGACGATTGTTGCGGATTGTACTATAAATTTGTCTACATGTGGATATGCCTTAAAAGATAATAAGGTAATTGGTTCCATGTATCTTTGTGGAGAGCCTCCTGCTCCTTTCGATAAACTAAAAAAACTGATACCACCTGAAGCCCACCATCGATTTTTCGATGTTGAATTTCCAGATGGACGCAAGATTGCCTTCGAAAAGCTTGATGTACCTATTGCTCTTGGTATGTTTGTCGCCGTTTCAAGAGAATTGATTGAGCATATTGAGAATGAGGGTCATGATAGCGGGGTTGAAGCTATATCAAAAGAATTATGGGAGAAGCATCAATTACCCGGTGAATATCGACATGGCAATTTGCACGAAAAGAATGATGAGATGTTAAAAATTCTTGTAGATATGCTTAAAGAAAAACAAAATTATTGGAGAAAGATATCGGAAGCTAATCTACAAAAACTCTTACAAGAAAAAAGGGAATTATAGTTTATGCTCACCGATAAAGATCGCATCTTCACCAATCTCTACGGCTTCGAGGACTGGAAACTCGAAGGGGCGAGGAAGCGTGGCGACTGGGACATGACCAAGACGTTGCTGGCCAAGGGGCAGGACGCGATCATCGAGGAAGTGAAGGCCTCCGGCCTGCGCGGGCGCGGCGGGGCGGGATTTTCGACGGGGACGAAATGGTCGTTCATGCCCAAGAAATCCGACGGGCGGCCATCGTATCTCGTGGTCAACGCCGATGAGGGCGAGCCGGGCACGTGCAAAGACCGTGACATGCTGCGCCACGAGCCGCATAAGCTCATCGAGGGCTGCCTCATCGCCTGTTTTGCTATGCGCGCCTGCGCGGCGTATATCTATATCCGCGGCGAATTCTGGGACGAGGGCAACCGGCTGGAACACGCCATCCAGGAGGCCTATGACGCTGGACTCATCGGGAAAAACGCCTGCGGCAGCAGCTTCGATTGCGATATTTTCGTGCATCGCGGCGCGGGGGCTTACATCTGCGGCGAGGAAATGGCGCTCATCGAATCGCTGGAAGGCAAGCCCGGAAAGCCGCGCTTGAAGCCGCCCTTTCCGGCGGCCTGCGGCGTGTGGGGTTGCCCGACCACGGTCAACAATGTCGAATCCATCGCCGTCGTGCCGACCATTTTGCGGCGCGGTGCGGCGTGGTTTGCCGCCATCGGCAGGCCGAATAATACCGGCACAAAAGTTTATTGCATTTCCGGCCATGTCAATAAACCCTGTAACGTCGAAGACGCGATGGGCGTGCCGCTGCGCGAGTTGATTGAAACGCACGCGGGCGGCGTACGCGGCGGCTGGGATAATTTATTGGCCGTGATTCCCGGCGGCTCGTCGGTGCCGGTGATTCCCAAAGAAATCTGCGATACGGTGCTGATGGATTTCGATTCGCTTAAAGCCGTAAAATCCGGGCTGGGCACGGCGGCGGTGATTGTCATGGACAAATCGACCGACATCGTGCGCGCCATCGCGCGGCTGTCGAAATTCTACATGCATGAATCCTGCGGCCAGTGCACGCCCTGCCGCGAGGGCACCGGCTGGCTGTGGCGCATCATGGATCGCATGGTGCGCGGCGAGGCGGAGGTGGCCGAAATCGACCAGATGCTCGACATCGCCAGCCGCATCGAAGGCCACACCATCTGCGCGCTGGGCGACGCCGCGGCGTGGCCGGTGCAGGGGCTGGTCAGGCATTTCCGGCCGGAGATTGAGCGGCGGATAAAGGAATATTCAAGAAGAAAGGTGGCATGACATGGCCAAGCTGATCATGCGAGTCGAGGGGTTGAACGGGCAGGTCGAGCTGCTGGCCGATCGCGTGGTGATTCACCGGAAAGGCTTATGGAACGCGTTGACTTATGGCCTCAATGCCAAGCGGGAAATCCCCTTGAGCGCCATGTCGGAAGTGCAGTTCAAGGAGGCGTCCCGGTTCAACTTCGGCGAGATCGAATTCGTCGGCGGCGGCCGGGCTGCCCAGACCAAAAAGAAAATCAATCTCAACGCCGTGAAATTCAGGCGGGACAAGAACCAGGAATTTGAGATGCTCAAAGAAAAGATGTTTGAGATTATGGAACAATATGCGCGCAATAAATAACGATGTCATTATTCTTATGTCCAAACTGACCATTGACGACTGCGAATTTTTTTTCGAGATGATGAACCAGTAAAATAAGCAAACGAGGTAACAGTAATGCCTATATTTCTATATTGTGTAATTGGATTGATGATGGCTGTCCCGGCAAACGCTGCCGAAGACGCATATCCTGTATCTCCTGCGGTTTCACCTTCGGTATCCCGGTTGCAGCCGCAAGCCGGTAGCGCGCAGCAGGCAGGCGGCGCACAAAAACTTAATCCCGTACAAATGAAAAAAAATACGGAGGATGCTATAAATGCCATGAACGCGGTACAAAGCAGTCTTTGGGACCAATCAATGATTGCTCTCCTGCCGATGGTCATCATATTGATTACTATTGTGCTTTTATATGCGTTCAAGATACGCCAGGATAGTAAATTAGGCAGACGCATCATCGACAATTACGCTAATAATCAGCTCATCATGGAACGCCAGCGCATGATGCTTGAGCATCTGGCCAATATCGAAAAATTATTGATCGATATTTCACATAAATTGGATAAGAAATAATTCATGCCCAAACTGACCATTGACGGACAAGAGATCGAAGTCGAACCCGGCACGGTGATCATCCAGGCCTGCGAGCAGTTGGGCATCGAGATTCCGCGCTTTTGTTATCATGAGCGGCTGGCCATCGCCGGGAATTGCCGCATGTGTTTGGTTGAGGTATCGCCCGGACCGCCCAAGCCGCAGGCCAGTTGCGCGCTGCCGTGCGCCGATAACATGGTGGTCAAAACCAACTCGCCGATGGTGAAAAAAGCGCGCGAGGGTGTGATGGAATTCCTGCTCATCAACCATCCGCTGGATTGCCCGATCTGCGACCAGGGCGGCGAGTGCGATTTGCAGGACCAAGCGCTTTTTTACGGCCAGGGCAAAAGCCGCTACCGCGAGATGAAACGCGCCGTCGAAGATAAATACATGGGGCCGGTGATCAAAACGCAGATGACGCGCTGTATCCACTGCACGCGTTGTATCCGCTTCGCCGAAGACATCGCGGGCGTGCCGGAGTTGGGCGCGTTCGGCCGCGGCGAACATATGGAAGTCGGGACGTATGTCGAAAAAGCGATTACGTCGGAGCTTTCCGGAAATCTGGTTGATATTTGCCCCGTCGGCGCGCTGACCTCGCGGCCCTATGCCTTTGTCGCGCGCCCATGGGACTTGAAAAAAACCGAATCGATCGATGTGATGGATGCGGTCGGCTCGGCAATTCGCATTGATTCCCGCGGCGAAGCGGTGCTGCGCATTTTGCCGCGCATTAACGAGGATATCAACGAGGAATGGATTTCCGACAAGACGCGCCATGCCTGCGACGGGCTGCGCGTGCAGCGGCTCGACCGGCCGTATATCCGAAATGCCGAAGGCAAGCTGGTGGAGGCGACATGGCCGGAAGCGTTTGCGCTCATTGCCGAATGGATGAAGCGCCTGCAACCGGAGGAGATGGCGGCACTGGCGGGCGATCTGGCCTGCGCCGAAAGCGTCATGGCGCTACGCGATTTGCTCGATGGGCTGGGTGTTGTCAGCCGCGATTGCCGCATTGATGGCGCGCATCTTGATGCGGCGAATCGTGCCCATTATCTATTCAATACGACCATCGCCGGCATCGAACAGGCCGATATGTGCCTGCTCATCGGAGCCAATCCACGCCGTGAAGCGGCGATGGTGAATGCCCGTATCCGCAAGGCATGGCGTCATGGGCTGAAGGTGTATCATATCGGGGCGGAAACTGACCTGACCTATCCTTATGAAACGCTCGGAAACGATCCGGGCCTTCTTGGCGATATTGCCGGCGGGCGGCATGAATTGTCCAAAATTTTAACCGCCGCCAAAAAGCCGATGCTTATTTTAGGCAGCGGAGCGCTGGCGCGTCCCGACGGCGAGGAAATTTTCGCAGCGGCGCGGGCGATTGCGGATAAGTGCGGCCTGGTCAAGGACGGCTGGAACGGCTTTAACGTGCTGCATCATGGGGCGGCGAGGGCAGGGGCGCTCGATCTCGGCTTCGTGCCTGCCGAGGGCGGCAAGCCTATGGGGAAAATCTTCGACGGATGCCGCCGCGAGGAAATCAAGCTAGTCTATTTGCTGGGCGCCGACGAATTCGATATGGAGCGGCTGGCCAATGCTTTCGTTATCTACCAGGGGCATCATGGCGACGCCGGGGCGCATTGGGCGGACGTGGTGCTGCCCGGCGCGGCCTATACGGAGAAAGACGCGACCTACGTCAACCTCGAAGGCCGCGTGCAGCAGACGAAACGCGCCGTGTTCCCGCCCGGCCAGGCCAAGGAAGACTGGGCGATCATCCGCGCGCTTTCGGACGCGCTGGGTAAGCCGTTGCCCTATGATAACCTGGCGCAATTGCGCGCGCGCATGGTGAAGCTTGCGCCGCATTTTGCTAACGTAGACGAAGTTATTCCCGCCGCATGGCCTGCGATGCCGGAACATGGCGGTCAGTTCCGTATATCCGATGCGCCGTTCGAGGAATTCATCAGTAATTTCTACATGACCGACCCGATCAGCCGCGCTTCCAAGACGATGGCGGAATGTACGAAGGAAATTCTGGGGCAGGGGATGAGGAAGGTGGCGTAACCCGTCATGGCCTGAATTACGAAGTAATTCTAAGGCCATCCAGTCTTTCTGGATCCCCCTAGAGTTGCTTCGCAACTCGGGGGATGACGAGGTGGCCATGGCGGAAGAGGAGAATTAAAATGCGCAGGAGGGAATGTATCGCGGTATATATCATGGCAAGCCGGAGAAACGGCACATTGTATATTGGCGTAACATCAGATCTCATAGGGAGAACATATCAGCATAAAACAAGTGTTGTAGATGGGTTCACTAAAAAATATGGAGTACATTTGCTTGTATGGTATGAAGTGCATGAATCAATGGAAACTGCTATTCACAGGGAAAAGCGCCTCAAGAAATATACACGTGCCATGAAATTGGCGTTGATTGAAAAAATGAATCCGGAGTGGAAAGATTTGTATGAAGAGATTGTTGGCTGAATTGAACTCGTCATCACCTGAATTAAGAAGACTGGGTCGCCCTAGAATCGCAAGTGCGATTCGGGCGATGACAGAGCTTAAGGTGTGTAAATGACAGATTTTTTCAACCAACTCCTCCCCCTCCTTCTCCTCATCGGCAAAATCCTGTTGGTGGTGGTGCCGCTCCTCATCTGCGTGGCGATGCTGACGCTGGTGGAGCGCAAGGTGATTGCGGCGATGCAGTTGCGCAAGGGGCCGAATGTCGTCGGGTTCTGGGGACTGTTGCAGCCCTTTGCCGATGGGTTGAAATTATTGTTCAAGGAAACCATCCTGCCGTCCGAGGCGAGCAAGATTGTGTTCATCGCCGCGCCGATGCTGACTTTTTCGCTGGCGATGCTGGGCTGGGCGGTGATTCCGATCGCGCCGGATTTCGTCATCGCCGACATTAATGTCGGCATCCTTTATCTCTTCGCCATCTCCAGCCTGGGCGTGTACGGCATCATCATGGCCGGCTGGGCGAGCAACTCGAAATACGCCTTCCTCGGCGCCATTCGCTCCAGCGCGCAGATGGTGAGCTACGAAGTGTCCATCGGCTTCGTCATCGTGACCGTGATGCTGATGTCCGGCTCGCTGAATCTCGGCGATATCGTGCGCGCGCAGGGCGGCGGCATCCAGCATTGGAATGCGTTCGGCATTTTATTCCCCATGTTCGTCGTGTTTTTCATCTCGGCGCTGGCCGAGACTAACCGCCATCCGTTCGACCTGCCGGAAGCGGAAGCGGAATTGGTGGCGGGCTATAACGTCGAATATTCGGCGATGAGTTTTGCGCTGTTTTTCCTCGGCGAATACGCCAACATGATCCTGATGAGCGGCATGGCGACAATTTTATTCCTCGGCGGCTGGCAGCCACCGTTGGATGTCGCGCCGTTTACCCTGGTTCCAGGCGCGGCGTGGTTTATCGCCAAGGTGCTGGCGTGCCTGTTCGTCTTCATCTGGGCGCGGGCGACGCTGCCGCGCTACCGCTACGATCAACTCATGCGCCTGGGTTGGAAGGTATTTCTGCCGTTGTCGCTGCTGTGGGTGGTGCTGGTTGCGGGATATGTCGTTTATGCGAAAGCGGGTTAGATAAGTGGAAACCTTCGCTTCATGGCTGGTCGATGTGGTGCAGGGCTTCGGCTATCTCGGTCTGTTCATCACCATGTTTTTCGGAAACGCCCTGGTGCCGATTCCGGTCGAGGCCATCATGATTCCCGCCGGTTACCTCGTCGAGCAGCACCAGATGAATGTGTGGTTGGTCATGGCCAGCGCCATTTTCGGCGACATCAGCGGCTCGTTGTTTTCTTACTACGTCGCGCGTCACTTTGGCCGCCGCTTTTTGTTTGCCTATGGCAAATATCTGTTTTTCACCCACGATAAAATCGAGATGCTCGATAAATTTTTCGCCGGTCACGGCGAAATTTCGGTATTAACCGGCCGCCTGATACCGGGATTGCGCCATTTCATGGCGTTTCCGGCCGGGCTGTCGCACATGAACGTCAAAAAATTCACCACTTATACCGGTGTTGGCGGTGGACTATGGATGTCAATCTTGGTATTGGTCGGCTATGTGATCGGCGGCAATAAGGCGCTGGTGAAGCATTACATGCCGTATGTCGAAGCTGCGATTATCGGAGGAGTGATAATGATGGTGATATGGTACGTGCGGCGCCACCGCCGGAAATTAAGGGAGCAACCCGATGGTAAGGCTTGACAGGGCAGCGCGCTCGTTTCTGCTGGCGGAGTTAGTGGCCGGATTCGCCATGACGCTTACCTATTTTTTCAAAAAACCCGTCACCATCAATTATCCATACGAAAAAGGCCCGCTGTCGCCCCGCTTCCGAGGCGAACATGCGCTGCGGCGTTATCCCAACGGCGAGGAACGCTGCATCGCCTGCAAGCTGTGCGAGGCGATCTGTCCGGCGCAGGCCATCACCATCGAAGCCGAAGTGCGCGAGGACGGCGGCAGGCGCACGACGCGCTACGACATCGACATGACCAAATGCATCTATTGCGGCTTTTGTCAGGAAGCCTGCCCGGTCGACGCCATCGTCGAAGGCCCCAATTTCGAATACGCCGCCGAAACGCGCGAGGAATTATTTTACAACAAGGAAAAATTATTGGCCAATGGCGACCGCTGGGAACCAGCGCTGGCGGCGAATCTGGAAGCAGATAAGGAGTATAGGTAAAACATATTGGAATATTTATGGATAACAAAAAACATAATCAGCATCCTGTAATTAAAAACATTGAGAGGTCAATGAAACTTTCTTGGGCAATGCTTAAAGCACTATATGATCCGGATCATGTACAACCTGGGCGTGAAAAGCAGCACCAAGATGTTACTAAGCTTATTCGCAGAATAGATGACGGTGCTGACGAAGAGGTGGGACGTGAACTAATAACGCTACTTAAACAAGACCGGCTAACGCGGGAAGAACAGGAAGCGTTTGGCACTTTACAACTTTTATTCGAAAGTACGACAACCAAATCATTGCAAAATCTTGGAAAACATGAAGGTAGGTCGCCTCGAAGATGATTATGCAAGAATTGCTTTCTACCCTCATCTTTTATGTCTTCGCCGCGATCACCCTGGCCTCGGCGGTGATGGTGATTTCGTCGAAAAATCCCGTGCATTCAGTGTTTTTCCTGATTCTGGCGTTTTTTAATTCGGCGGGGCTGTTCGTGCTGCTGGGCGCGGAGTTCATCGCCATGATTTTGGTCATTGTCTATGTCGGCGCGGTGGCGGTGCTGTTTTTATTCGTGGTGATGATGCTCGATATCGACATCGTCGAAATGCGCAACGGTTTCCTGCGCTACCTGCCCATGGGCGCCGCCGTCGCTGCTATCGTGTTTTTTGAATTTGCCTTCGTGTTTTATGTGTCGCTGGCGCATCCGTCCGCCTTGGCGCCCGTCAGGCAGGCGATTCCAGACAGTGCGCATATCAGTAACACGCAGGCCATCGGCGACGTGCTTTATACTTGGTATCTTTACCCGTTCCAGCTTTCGGGGATCATCCTGCTCATCGCCATGATCGGCGCCATCACACTGACGCTGCGTCCGCGCCGCCCGGACGTCCGCAAGCAAAATATTGCGCATCAGCTGGCGCGCACTAAGGCGGATGGGGTGGAGATTGTGCATGTTAAATCGGGCGAGGGGATTTCGTGATGGAACAACATTTCTTTGGGCAAATCGGCATCATGCATTACCTGGTATTATCCGGCCTGCTGTTTACGCTGGGCATTTGCGGCATTTTTTTAAACCGCAAGAACATCATTACCATCCTGATGTCGATTGAGTTGATATTGCTTTCGGTCAATATCAATTTCGTCGCGTTTTCGGTCAAGCTCGGCGACCTCACGGGGCAGATTTTTGCCATGTTCGTCCTCACCGTCGCCGCCGCCGAAGCCGCCATCGGCCTTGCTATTTTAGTGATTTATTTCCGCAACCGCGGCAGTATTGCCGTGGAAGATGTCAATCTGATGAAGGGATAAGGATGATCGCTCTCATCGTATTTCTTCCGCTTTTTGCCGCGCTGACTGTTGGCCTGATCGTGCGCATCGTCACGCCATGCGCGGCACATTGGCTTACCTGCGGGGCGATGGTCGTTTCGGCGTTGCTGTCGGCGATGGTGTTTGCCGAATTTGCCGCGCCTGCCGCCGACTGGCGGGAATTATTCGGTGCAGGCGGGCTGATGTATAAGGTGAATATCGCGCCGTGGATTGCCTCGGGCGATTTCACCGCCGCGTGGACGTTGCGCGTCGATGCGCTGACGGCGGTGATGCTGGTGGTGGTGACGTTCGTATCGGCGGTGGTGCATGTTTATTCGGTGGGTTATATGCACGAAGACCCGCACCAGCAGCGCTTCATGGCCTACCTGTCGTTGTTCACGTTTTTCATGCTGATGCTGGTGACGTCGGACAATCTGGTGCAATTATTTCTCGGCTGGGAAGGCGTCGGCCTGTGTTCGTACCTGCTGATCGGTTTCTGGTTCAAAAAGCCGGAGGCCAACGCGGCGGCGATTAAAGCTTTTCTGGTCAACCGCGTCGGTGATTTTGGCTTTGCCCTGGGAATTTTTGCGGTCTATGGGTTGTTCGGCAGCGTCTATTTCGATCAAATTTTTACCGCCGCGCCAAAACATGCCGCCGATACGATGCGCTTCCTCGGCCATGAGTGCAATGCATTGACCTTGATCTGCATATTGCTGTTCATCGGCGCGATGGGGAAATCAGCGCAAATCGGCCTCCACACCTGGCTTCCCGATGCCATGGAAGGCCCGACGCCGGTGTCGGCGCTGATCCACGCCGCGACGATGGTGACGGCAGGCGTGTTCCTGGTGGCGCGTTGCTCGCCTTTATTCGAGCAATCGCACACGGCGCTGAATATGGTGTGCATTGTCGGGGCGCTGACCGCCTTTTTCGCCGCGACCATCGGGCTGGTGCAGAACGACATCAAACGCGTCATCGCTTATTCGACTTGCTCGCAGCTCGGCTATATGTTTTTCGCCTGCGGCGTCGGGGCATACAGCGCGGGGATTTTTCACCTGATGACGCACGCGTTTTTCAAGGCGCTGTTGTTCCTCGGCGCTGGCTCTGTCATTCACGGCATGTCGGGCGAGCAGGACATGCGCAAGATGGGCGGCATCTGGCGTAAAATGCCCATCACCTACGCCTATATGTGGATCGGCTCGCTGGCGCTGGCCGGCATTCCCATCTTCGCCGGATATTATTCCAAGGATATGATTCTGGAAGCGGCCTATGCTGCGGGAGGCGTAGGGCGGCTGGCCTTTTGCCTGGGTATTGCCGCAGCGTTCATGACAGCGTTTTATTCCTGGCGGCTATTGTTCATGACGTTTCACGGCAAGCCGCGCGCGTCGTATGAAGTGATGCACCATGTCCACGAATCGCCGCCCATCATGCTGAAACCGTTGTTGTTGCTGGCGTTCGGCGCGGTATTTTCCGGGATGCTCGGCTATTATGTGTTCGGGCTGGCATCGCCGGACGGCGCGTATTGGCAGAATTCGATCGCTTCGTTCGCCGCGCTTGAAGAGGCGCATCATGTGCCGCATTGGGTCGGCTTCCTGCCGCTGGTGGTAGCGCTGGGTGGCATCGTCCTGGCCTGGCATTTTTATATCAGGAATCCGGCGCTGCCTACGCGGCTGGCGGCGGATTTCCCGTTCCTCTATCGCTTCCTGCTCAATAAATGGTATTTCGATGAGCTGTATGATTTCCTGTTTGTGCAGCCCGCCAAGCGCTTCGGTTATTACCTCTGGAAATTCTGGGACGATAAAATCATCGACGGGCTTGGCCCCAATGGCGCGGCGCTGGTGACTTATTTTTCCGCCGGGCGGGTCAGCCGCTTGCAAACCGGCTATGTCTATCATTATGCCTTTGCCATGCTGCTTGGCTTCCTCGTCATCGTCAGTTGGGTGGTGTTCGGATGATGCTGACCGCACTCATACTCCTGCCCCTGCTCGGCGCGCTCATCATCATGCTGTTTGCGCATGGCGAGAACGAGCGTTCCGCCGACGAAGCGCGCTATATCGCGCTGTTCACCACCTGTATCACTTTTCTCGTTTCGATTTTTACATGGGTCGGGTTCAACGGCGGCACCGCGGATTTCCAGTTCGTCGAAAAGCATGAATGGTTTGTCGGTTTCAATATCAATTATTATCTTGGGCTAGACGGCATTTCGCTGTTTATGCTATTGCTGACCACTTTCCTGATGCCGATCTGCATTTTATGCAGCTGGGAATCCATACAAACCCGCGTCCGCGCCTTCATGGTCAGTTTCCTGCTGTTGGAATCGATGGTCATCGGTGTATTCTGCGCGCTGGATGCCGTCATGTTCTATCTCTTTTTCGAGGGGATGCTGATCCCGATGTATCTCATCATCGGCATCTGGGGCGGCAAGCAGCGCATCTACGCCGCCTATAAATTCTTCCTCTATACTTTCGCCGGGTCGGTGTTGTTTTTAGTCGCCATACTCTATCTTTATTTCACCTTCGGCACGATGAGCATTCCCGATCTGATGAAACTCGCGCCGCAACTGGCGTTGCCGGTGCAGCAATGGTTGTTCCTGGCTATGCTGGCGTCGTTCGCCGTCAAGGTGCCGATGTGGCCGGTGCATACTTGGCTGCCTGACGCGCACGTGCAGGCGCCAACCGCTGGTTCGGTCATACTGGCCGGTATTTTGCTCAAAATGGGCGCGTACGGCTTCCTGCGTTTTTCGCTGCCGATGCTGCCGGGGGCTTCGCATTACTTCGCGCCGCTGATTTTTTCGCTTAGTGTTATTGCCGTAATTTACACCTCACTGGTAGCGCTGATGCAGCAGGACATGAAGAAACTCATCGCCTATTCGTCGGTGGCACATATGGGCTTTGTGACCATCGGGATTTTCACCTTCAACATGCAGGGCATAGAGGGTGCAATTATTCAAATGATAAGTCACGGTCTGGTGTCGGGCGCGTTGTTCCTCTGCGTCGGCGTCGTCTATGACCGGCTGCACACCCGTGAAATCGTTCGCTACGGCGGCGTGGTCAATGTCATGCCGAAATATGCGGCGATATTCATGTTCTTCACGCTGGCCGCCGTTGGCCTGCCCTCTACGTCGGGCTTCGTCGGTGAATTTCTCGTATTGCTCGGCGCGTTCAAGGCGAATACATGGGTGGCATTCCTGGCCACCAGCGGTGTCGTGCTGGGTGCGGCCTATATGCTGTGGCTCTATCGCCGCGTTGTGTTCGGTGAGATCGTGCATGACGATGTGCGCACGATGAAAGAAATGACCGCGCGCGAGATGACGTTCTTCGTGCCGATTGTGCTGCTGGTCGTGTGGATCGGACTTTATCCGAAACCGTATTTCAGCGCGATGGAGGCGTCGGTGACGCAGTTGATCAAACAGGTGAAACCATGACGCAGGCGATGGGCGACATACATCTTTCAAGCTATACGGCGCTGATGCCGGAGTTGTATCTCGGCACGGCGGCGCTGATTCTGTTGCTCTATTGCGTGTACAACAATCCGCGCGCCAATGGCGCGCTGTTGTTTCTGGGATTGCTGGTTCTGGGCATCGCCGCTATTCTCATCCATCATGCTTTCGGCGGAACGCGGCTGGTCATGAACGGCATGTTCATTACCGATAGTTTTTCCGTGCTGGTCAAATATCTGCTGCTGCTGGCCGGGGCGCTGGCGTTGCTGCTGTCCGCGGGCTGGCTTAAGGAAGAGGGCAGGCCGTTCGAATTCGTATTGCTGATGCTGCTTTCGCTGTTGGGCATGATGCTGATGGTATCCGCTGCCGATCTGCTGGCACTGTACCTGGCGCTGGAAATGTCGAGCCTGGCGCTGTACGTGCTGGCATCATTCGCGCGCGACGATGCAAAATCGAGCGAGGCCGGCCTCAAATATTTCGTCCTCGGCGCATTGGCGTCGGGCATGTTGCTGTTCGGCATATCGCTGGTGTATGGCTTCGCCGGGACGACCAGTTTCCAGAGTCTTTCCGAGCTTTTTACCACCGCGGGTGCTGCGGTTTCGCGCGGCGTCATCGTAGGCCTTATCCTGATACTCATCGGTTTTTGTTTCAAGGTTTCGGCGGCGCCGTTCCATATGTGGACGCCCGACGTCTATGAAGGCGCGCCGACGCCGGTGACGGCATTCTTTGCCACCGCGCCCAAGCTGGCCGCCTTTGCCCTGCTGGCGCGCTTGTTGTCGCAGCCGTTCGGCGCGCTGGCGGGGCAGTGGCAGCAGGTTATCATTTTTGTCTCTGTCGCTTCGATGATCGTCGGCGCATTGGCCGCCATCATGCAGACCAACATCAAGCGGCTGCTGGCTTATAGCTCGATCGGCCATGCCGGGTTTATGCTGATGGGG
This sequence comes from Alphaproteobacteria bacterium, assembly GCA_013288305.1. Classification (GTDB taxonomy): domain Bacteria; phylum Pseudomonadota; class Alphaproteobacteria; order Rickettsiales; family SXRF01; genus JABDCD01. The sequence goes on from JABDCD010000006.1 coordinate 31,639, forward strand.
CTGGCGGCGGCCAATACGGCAGGCGTGCAGGCGCTGCTGATTTATTTGGGCGTGTATATTTTTATGAGCGCCGGGGCGTTCGGCTGCGTACTGCTGATGCGCCGCCATGGGCAGTATGTCGAGGAGATAAAGGATTTGTCCGGCCTGGCGCAAACCAACCCGCTGGGGGCGTTGGTGTTTGCCATCTTCATGTTTTCCATGGCAGGCATCCCGCCGCTGGCCGGGTTTTTCGGCAAGCTGTACGTGATATGGGCGGCGGTAGGCGCGGGATTGGCGTGGCTCGCTGTCATTGGCGTCATCACCAGCGTCATCAGCGGTTTTTATTATATCAAGATCGTCAAGATCATGTATTTCGATGAACCGGCGCAACCGTTCGATGCCGCTTCGCCGCTTCCGCTGCGCGTTGCCATTGCCATCAGCGCCGCCGTCACGCTATTATTCTTTACCGTCCCGACGCCGCTCATCACGCAGACGAAAATGGCGGCGGAGGCACTTTTGAAATAATATGGCCAGAAAACATAAAAATAATTCCAACCTGCTCAACGATTATCACCTGTTGTCGTTCGACGCGCTGGATTCGACCAACGAGGAAGCCAAACGCCTGGCCAGGAACGGCGGCAGCAACGGCGCGGTGATCTGGGCGAAACGCCAGACCGAGGGCAAAGGGCGCATGGGGCGCGCCTGGGTGTCGTCGGAGGGCAATCTGTTTGTGTCCGTATTGTTGCAGCCGGAAAAACCGTTGCCGGAGTTGTGCCAGCTTTCCTTTGTGGCAGCAGTGGCGGCGATCGAGGCGCTGGAAGCGCTGCTGTCCGATCCCACTCATCTCAAATGCAAATGGCCGAACGATATTCTCCTTGGCGACCGCAAGCTGGGCGGCATTTTATTGGAATCATTCCGGGACGGGAATGAAAAATCATGGGTGGTGGTCGGGCTGGGCATCAATGTCGATAGTTTTCCGCCGCGCACCGAATTTCCGGCTACCTGCCTCAAGGATGCGGGCGTCGAACTGGTCAGCGCCAAGATTATCCTGTCGCGCTTCATCCATCATTTCATCGAGCGCTACAACGAATGGAACATCAAGGGATTCGCGCCCGTGCGCAAGCGCTGGACGCAGTCGGCGTGGGGCATGGAGCAACGATTGTGCGCGCGGCTGCCCGAGGGAAATATCGAGGGCATCGCCCAGGGCATTGACGCCGACGGCAGCTTGTTGCTGAAGCTTGATAACGGCAAAAGACAGCAGGTACATGCCGGGGATGTGTTTCCGGTCGAGGCGGTGGGGGCGTGAAAATAGTCATGGGTCATTGGTCCCTGGTCATGAGTAAAAACTATCCAGAAACCCATGACCCATGACCAACAACCCATGACCTGATTATGGTAAAACTATTATGCTTTTAGTGATCGATGCCGGAAATACCAACGTCGTATTTGCTGTGTTCGACGGCGAAGTGCTGAAGGGGCAATGGCGCATCCATACCGACGCGCGGCGCACCGCCGATGAATATGGCGTGTGGCTGACGCAGGTGATGGAACATGGCGGAATTTCACCAGAAAAAATCAAAGGCGCAATCCTGGCCTCTGTCGTGCCGCAGGCATTGTTCGATTTGCGGCAGCTGGCCAGGCGCTATTTCCATACCGAATTGCTGGTCATCGGCGATCCTCGCTTAAAAATAAAAACCGGCATCGGCGTGAAAATCGATAACCCGGCGGAGATCGGCGCGGATAGGTTAGTCAACGCGGCGGCGGCTTGGAAGCGTTATAAACAGGCGCTGATCGTCGTCGATTTCGGCACGGCGACGACGTTCGATATCGTCAGTGGCGAGGGCGATTATATCGGCGGCATCATCGCGCCGGGCGTCAATTTGTCGCTCGATGCGCTGCAGCGAGCCGCCGCCAAGCTGCCCAACGTCGCCATCCAGCCGCCGGCGAAAGTTATCGGCACCAATACGGTGGGCGCCATGCAATCGGGCATTTATTATGGGTATGTGGGGCTGGTGGAGGGGATTGTGGCGCGCATCAAGAAAGAATATGGAAAGTCGATGAAAGTCATTGCTACTGGCGGGCTTTCCCCCTTATATGCCAAAGCCTGCGCGGCCATCGAAGCGCTCGAGCCGGATTTGACCATCTGGGGACTGAAAGAAATTTTTGAGATGAATAAGTAATGACCTTCGATTTTTCCAAATACCGCGATGAATTGCTGTTCGTGCCGCTGGGCGGGAGCAATGAGATCGGGATGAATCTCAATCTCTACCAGCTCGGCGGCAAATGGCTGATGGTGGATTGCGGCATCGGGTTTGCCAATGATTCGCTGCCGGGCGTTGAGATTATCGTGCCGGATATTTCCTTCCTCGCCGAGATCAAAAAGAACTTGTTGGCGCTGGTGCTTACCCATGCGCATGAGGATCATCTGGGCGCGGTGCCGTATCTGTGGCGCGAGTTCGAGTGCCCGATTTACGCAACGCCGTTCACCGCCGCTTTCTTAAGCCACAAGCTGGCGGAGATGGGGCCGGGGACCAAACCGAAAGTCACGGCCATGAAACCGGGCAGTTCCGTCGAGATCGGGCCCTTCGCGCTGGAGCTGATCGAGTTGACGCATTCGATTCCCGAAATGCAGGCGGTGGCGATTACCACATCCAAAGGCGTCGTCATGCACACCGGCGACTGGAAATTCGATGCCGACCCGCTGATCGGCCCGGTTTCCGATTACGAGGCGCTCAAAAAATACGGCGACGGCAAAGTGCTGGCCATGGTCTGCGATTCGACCAATGTATTTGTCGAAGGCGAATCGGGATCGGAAGCGGAGGTGCGCGAGCATCTGGTGAAACTCATCGGTGAGTGCAGGCATCGCGCCGTGGTGACGACGTTCGCCTCCAACCTGGCGCGCGTGGCGACCATTATCCAGGCAGCGAAGGATGCCGGGCGCGTCGTGGCGCTGGCCGGGCGGTCGCTGCACCGCGTCGTCGCGGCGGCGAAGGAAAGCGGCTACTTGAGCAACGACGCTGAGTTCATCAACGAGCGCGAGGTCATGAATATTCCCAAGCAGGACGTGCTGGTGCTGTGCACCGGCTGCCAGGGCGAGCCGCGCGCGGCGCTGACGCGCATTTCGCGGGGGGAACATCCCAACATCCGCCTCACGCCCGGCGACACGGTGATTTTTTCATCGCGCAAAATTCCCGGCAATGAGATGAAAATCAACGGCATCCATAACCGGCTGGTGCAAAGCCGCGTCGAGGTCATGACCGAGAAGGATCATTTTATCCACGTCTCCGGCCACCCGGCGCGCGGGGAACTGGCGCGCATGTATGAGATGGTGCGCCCGCGCATCGCTGTGCCGACGCATGGAGAGCCACGGCATTTGCATGAACATGCCAGGCTGGCGAAATCGCTGGGCGTTGCCGAGACGGTGGAGGCTTATAACGGCGCAGTGGTGTTGCTGGCGCAGGGCGAGGCCAGCGTCATCGGCAAGGTTCCGGCGGGATACATCGCCATCGACGGAACGTCGATGATTTCCACCGACAGCGAAGTCATCCGGATGCGGCGCAAATTGCGCGATGACGGCGGGCTGTTCGTCAGCGTCGTTCTGACCAAAAACGGGGAATTGGCGGCGGATGTGCGGCTTGCCGCGCCCGGCCTGCTCGATGCCAAGGAGGATAAGGAATTGCTCGATGAATGGGCCGCCGAAGCGACGCACATCCTCAAGAGCGCCAAGGGACGGGCATCCGACGAGCAGGTGAAAGAGCAATTGCGCCTGGCTTTACGCAAGATCATCAAGCAGGAACTCGATAAGAAACCGGTGATCGAGGTGCATGTGGTGAGGGTTTAGCCATCGCCGTCATTCCCGCGTGCGCGGGGATGACAAGAAAAAGGCACCTACATTTATCACTGTAAGCCTGCCCGGAATATCCCGGAAGAGGGTATTTTAAATAAAATGCGCTACGAATGCAGCCTCTGTCCGGCGTCCATAGTAGGCTGCAAAGCTTTTGCAGCTTCCCGTTTGGCGTGCATCTCGCGCCAATGGGTGGTTTCCTGAGCGGCGGCGCGTTGATTCTCGATGGCCATGCCCTGCACCACCGCCACCTTGACGGCGTTCATGGCCTGTTCCGCAGGCACCATGTTACCTTCTGTTTCGCGGCTTCTGACGACGCCGGTGACGGCTCCGGCCATACCTCCCATCGTGCTAAAAGCACTGCCAAGTGTACTTGCGCCAAGAATAGCGCCTGCTGCGGGTGCACCTAAATCCATGAGTGCCGCAGCAGCCTCGCTTCCGTGTGTACTCAGGGCTGCCATTACGGCTTCACCGGCGCCGGGGACGAAAGCCGATAAGAGTCCGCCTATGATTCCACCGGCGACAATGCCTATGATACCGCCGGCAATCGCGCCTTTGATATATCCCTTGATACCTTCCCACATCGAACGCAGAAAAGAAGGTTTAGCGGGTTTTTCCATTGCCATAATCAGTCTCCTGTTAAATTATCAATGTTATTTTCCTATAGTTTAGGTCCTTGCGGGTTGGCCGGATTTCGCGGCAAGTTTAAATTTGCTTGCGGCCCTGCCGGATCGGAAGATGCCGGAGGAACGGATATGCCTTTGGGCAATATCGCGTCCAATCCTATCCCCAATGCCGTACCAATTCCTGTAAATTTCAATCCCTCTGCAATAAGCTCGTTTTTATTATATTTATCTTCTACGTGAAGGATATCCCAATCTTTGCCAAATGCCTTACCCAGCGCCCACGAGCCGCTAAACACGACAGTGGTTGAGACAAAAGAATCCTTGGCTTTTCCCCATACGTATTTCACTTTTTCCCACATCCATGAAAACATACGCTATCCTGTCTGCAGTTGATTGTTGCCGTTCATATTCCGCGCGCGCCGTTTCAATTCGGCGACCTGCCATCCGTTCGGCGGTACGTCATTGGTGGCGGATTTCAGTGCAGTTTCCGCTTGCGTATGGACTTTATCCTGTAGCGTCGGCTGTTTCGCCTGCGCCCGTTCCTGGGGTATGGCATTGGCGGCGGCCTTTGCCGGAGTTTCTACTTGCTGCGCCGGGGCATTGTTCTGCGGCCCCTGCTCTTTTTCCTGCACGCGTCCTTGCCGGCGGCTGATCTCATATTGTTTTGCCAATTCTTCTGCCTGGGCGAGGGAGATTCTGCCCGGCTCCTTGTTCATTTCGACTACCGCGCCCAGTGTGCCGCCGGCGGCAAGCGTCACCGCGCCCCAGCCACTAGAATGAGTCAGGAACTGGAGCGCTTTCCAGAATCCTATCATGATGCCTTTCTCGACCGTGGCAGTCGCCGGGCCAATAGTAATTTCTCCCAGCGAAGCGCCGAAGCCGAACATAAGCGCCGTAACTGCCAGCACTACCCCCGCCGTTATCAGCAATCCCTTGCCGAAACCGCTGGCGCCCACCTGCAACATGCCGCGCCAAATCTTGCCGCCGGCATATTTGAGGCCGTCATTGTATTTGCGCTCGACGAGTTCCCCGAGATCTTCGCGTTCTACCTGGCCCGCCGGTTTTGCCGTGCGGACATAGGCCTTCTCCTGAGCCACTATTGCGTTGACATCGGCCACGTTACATCACCTCTATGTTACCCATAAGTAGAGTCTAACAGATTCTACGTCATTGTAATGTTAAGCTTTTATGACAATGACCTATTGGCGCATGGTCTTGGACGGATCCATGCTGAGGAGTGCCAGTTTGGCGGCGGCCAGCCTCTCGCGATGATAGGTGTCGGAGGAGGGATAATCAGCCATGTCGGGAGGATAGACGACGGTGACGATGGAGGTATTTGCTGATTTTCCTTGTTTATCAACTAATTGTTCAGGCTTCCGGTCGCGGCCTTCGCCCCGGGCGAAAATGCCTTTGAACCATAGATCCGTTTTATCGAAAATCCGGCGGAATACGTCGCGGTTGATGCCGAAGCTGGCGCCGAACAATCCCATGGAGGTGATGACGGCGGCAGTGCTGGCTTTTAACAGCGGTTCCGCCGCGCCCATAAACCGTAGCAGATGTTCCGCCGTCCCGCCGAATGCCAGCAGCGCCCCGGCGGCAAGCCCGGTGATAAGGCCGACAGCCGCCACTTTCCAGAATATCCATGAACCGCTTCCCCCGGCATGATTGCCGATATGGGTGGTGCGGTGGGCGGCCTCGTCTTCCGAAGCCTCGGCATAGGGAGATTCGGCGATTGCGGCAGCTTTTTTGCCGGAAATCATGGCCTTGAGTTCGCCAAGCTCGCGCTTGATTTCAGCGAATTTGCCGTTTTCAAACGCTTTCATGCGCTGTTCCTGTTTTTCGGCGACGGCGGCATTGGAGCCGACGATTTTCCCGATATCGTTGAATTCATGCGCCCCGTAAAGCAGGCCGGCCGCAGCGAATCCGGCGACGATGGGCAGGGCGGCGGTCGCGACGGCCAAGCCGGTGAAAATCAACACGGCGGCCGTTGCCAGGCCTATGGCCGTTCCCACTCCGGTATAGGCAATCGCCCCGCCCAGATAGCCCTTGACGCCGCCCTTATAGGATTCCCACCACGATTCGTGGTAATAGGGCCCCTCGTCGGTTTCGGGATGGCCGTTTTGGATAGCCTGTTGAATTTTAATGTGTTCCTCGGTGTCCATGATTGCGTGACAGTTTATGACATGTTATAGGATTATCTTACCCGATTTTGCGGCGGGAAAAATGAAACTTTTGTGACAAATATCGCTTTTGGGGAGAAATAGGATGATAGGACGCTTAAATCATGTCGCCATCGCTGTGCCGGACCTGGCGGCGGCTGTGGCCATGTACCGCGACGTGTTGGGCGCGGAGGTTTCGGCGCCGCAGGCGGTGTCTGAGCATGGGGTGACGGTGGTATTCGTCAACCTGCCCAATACCAAGATCGAATTGCTGCACCCGCTGGGCGCGGATTCCCCGATTGCCGGGTTTCTCGCCAAAAATACCTCCGGCGGCATCCATCATGTTTGCTACGAAGTGGCGGACATCAAGGCAGCGCGCGACAAGCTGGTGAAAAGCGGCGCGCGCGTGCTGGGCGACATAAAAACCGGCGCGCACGGCAAGCCGGTGCTGTTCCTCCATCCCAAGGATTTCTACGGGACGTTGGTGGAGTTGGAGGAAGTCTGAATATGTTAGATATTTCAGGAACGCCGGAAGAAAAAATACGGAAATTTTATGATTTTACGTCAATTAAAAGTCCGAATGAGATAAATTCAATTGCCAACGAAATATATAAAATAGATACGCAGACATTGAATCGAACATTAGACAATGCGCGGTATGTCGCATCAGAGCTATTGCTTGATCGCGCAAAAGCAAAAAGTTTTCTGCAATTCTCAGATGTGAATCAAATTCAAACCCTGTTTTTTCTTACCGCCGCCGGAGCGCAACTGGCAGCAGAAGCCACGGGCAGCAAGGCTTCTGTTGGTGAATTTTTTGTGGATGATAACATAACAGCAATGTTAATGCCTAACTATGCTTATGTGAGGCCTAATACCAAACACGATCCCAACAATATTTTGGTTTCAATGCCGTGGGTTATGGCTTTTTGTGAGAGTATGTACGAGGCTGCTTCGGCCACGGCTACCCAGACAAAGCAAAAGCGATTTCGCAAATATATTGGTCGTTGCATAGAAGGGGGCGCTGAGGAATCTTACCATGCTTACCAATTCGATGATCCTGTCAAATGGGCCGAGTTAAAGCCGCAACTGCAAAAGAGATATGGGGAAGACTGGCAGCTTGAAAGAAGTAGTCAATATGAAACGGCGGCAAAGAAAACCCGCAATGCTGCTGCATTAAAAAAATTTTACGCTGAAGATCCGCTCGAAATTGATTCTGCCAAATTCCAGAAATCCATAAAGCATCGTATTGAGGCGATGGTGAGTAAGTTTCTATCACCGACTTTGAGGCGATAATGTCCCCCTCCTTCGCTTTCTTCACCTTTCTCATCACCTGGTGCATCACCATATTTCTGGTCATCCCGTTCCGTCTGACGGTCAGGCGCGCGCTCTTGTGGAATACGCTGCTGGCGGCAATAGTGACGCTGGCGATTTGCCTGGTGCTTAAAAGCGGGCTTGTGCCGTTGCGCGATGTCTATTAATAAACTATAGGTGTGTCCATGAAACTCTCCCGCTATTTTCTCCCGCTGATTCGTGAAAATCCCTCCGAAGCGCAGATCGCTTCGCACCGGCTGATGCTGCGCGCCGGGATGATCCGCCAGGAAGCGGCGGGCATTTATAGCTGGCTGCCGCTGGGGCTGCGCGTGCTGGACAATATCGAGCGCATCGTCGCCGAAGAGTTGGATAAGGCCGGGTGCGTGCGCGTGCTGATGCCGACGCTGCAGCCGACGGAACTATGGAAAGAATCCGGCCGTTACGATGCGATGGGCAAGGAGATGCTGCGCTTCAAGGATCGTTCCGAGCGCGAGTTGCTGTACAGCCCGACCTGCGAGGAAATGATCATTGACATTTTCCGCAGCTCGGTGAAAAGCTACAAAGCGCTGCCGCTCAATCTCTATCAGATACAATGGAAATTCCGCGACGAGGTGCGCCCGCGTTTCGGTATCATGCGCGGCCGTGAATTCCTGATGAAGGACGGCTATTCCTTCCATATCAGCCTCGACGACGCCAAGCGCGAATACAGCAAAATGTACGATGTCTATCACCGCATTTTCGCTCGGCTCGGCCTGGTCGCCATCGCCGTCAACGCCGATTCCGGCGCTATCGGCGGCTCGCTCAGCCATGAGTTCCAGGTGATCGCCGAAACCGGCGAAAGCGCGCTCTATTACGATAAAACCTTCGATGATATCCGCGCCGGAAAAATGCAGATGAGCGGCGAGGATATGCGCAGGCTTTATGCCGCCGCCGATGAATTGCATGTGCCTGATAAATGCCCGGTGGCGAAGGAAAACCTGCGCGAGGCGCGGGGCATCGAGGTCGGGCATATTTTTCTGCTCGGGCGGAAATATACCGATGCGATGAAGGTCGATGTCAATGGGCCGGACGGCAATTCGGTGCGCGTGGAAATGGGAACCTATGGCATCGGCGTGTCGCGGCTGGCCGGTGCGATTATCGAGGCCGGACATGACGAAAACGGCATCGTCTGGCCGGAAGCGGTGGCGCCGTTCAAGGTGGGCATCATCAACCTGCGCCCGGGCGATGCCAAGTGCGATGCGATCTGCCAGCAGCTTTACGATACGCTGCAAGGGCAGGGGGTAGAGGTGTTATACGACGATACGGACGAACGCGCCGGCGCCAAATTCGCCTCGATGGATTTGATCGGACTGCCGTGGCAGGTGGTCGTGGGGCCGAAGGGCGCGGAGAAGGGAGTGTTGGAGGTGAAGAATAGGAAGAGCGGGGAGAAAAAAGAAATGTCGTTGGAGGCCGCACTTAAAACCGTCAAAGGGACAGAGTAAGAATGCTCTCCCCCTTTGAACGGATGGTTGCTTTCCGCTACCTGCGCGCACGGCGCGAGGAAGGGCTGATTTCGGTCATCGCGCTGTTTTCGCTGATCGGGATTGCGCTCGGCGTGGCGACGCTGATCGTCGTGCTGGCGGTGATGAACGGCGTGCGCGGTGAGTTGATTCAAAGCATCATCGGGCTGGAAGGCCATGTCAGCGTTTATGCTAATAATAGTAGAGGCATCGGCGATTATGAGGCTTTAAGCAAGCAGATTTCCGCGCTGCCCGGTGTGAAATCCGCCATGCCGAAAATCGAAGGCCAGATCATGGCGACGTATAAGGGGCAGGCTGTCGGCGCGATGGTGGCCGGCTATCGTTATGACGATTTGAGACAAAAAGATTTGCTGATGAAAAAAATCATCGCGGGTGATGGCTCTGCGCTTGAACATGGCGGCGTCCTCATCGGCAGCCGCATGGCGGAAAAAATGGGGTTGCGGCCGGGCGATGCTATCACGCTGATTTCGCCGGAAGGACGTGCCACCGTCGCCGGGCTGGTGCCGCGCGTCAAAGCCTATTCTGTGGGCGGGATATTTTCCATCGGCATGTTCGCTTATGATAATGGCCTGATCGTCATGCCGTTCGAGGAAGCGCAGGTGTATTTTAAGTTGAAGGATTCAGCATCCGGCATTCAGCATTCAGAAGAAAAACAACCTTCCCTGAATCCCGAATCCCGAATGCTGAATGCTGGCCAGGCCAGCCAGATCGAAGTCACCGGCAACAATCCCGAACAGGCGCAGCACATCGCCGCTGAAATAAGCGGCGCGCTGGGGTCGGGATTTC